>SKRR01000059.1 GCA_007118345.1 Microthrixaceae bacterium
ACCACGACGTGGTCGAGCGGCGCGACCTGCCGGGCTGCCACGTCGTCGAGGTTCGACAACACCAACGAGCCGGTGGTCCGCGTCGTCAACCATGATCGGACGTCGCTGCGCCGCTCCTCGATCGCCGGAAAACCGAGGTGGTCCGCGCCGCCGGCGCCGCTGCCGGTGTTCACCAGCACGGGCACGGTGACGGGCAACCGTGGGTGCAGTCGGGACCGGGTCGCCGACACCGCAGCGATCGCCTCGAGGCCCGTGGGGCCGTGCCACACGGCGAGCTGGGTCGGTGCCCGCCCGCCGGTGGTCTCCCACCAGGACATCACCCAGTCGGGCAGCTGGAAGTAGCTGCCCGACTGGCTCGCGACCAGCTCCCGCCACGGGTCGATCAGCCCTGCGACCTCCTCATGTGCGGGCAGCTCCAGCACCCGGTCGGGTCGGGCGGTCATCGCGTCGGCCTCCGGGCCCCGGTGGGGACGGCACGGGCCACGTCGTTCGCTCGGCGCCGCAGCGCGAACAGGCCGGAGTGCCATGCGGAGGTGACCGCGGCGGTGCGGACGGTTCCGGCGGCGGCGTCGATGCGGAGCCGAGACAGCCGCATCGGTCCGCGTCGCCGGTCCGCCAGTGCATGGTCGAACAGCGCGACGAGCTCGTACCGGTTGGAGCGGAGGTGCGCCTCGGCCACATCGGTACGGTCACCATTGGGGTAGGCGAACCGACGTCGGTCCCAGAGCTGCTGCTCGTCGAGCCACGCAGCTGCACGATCGATCTGGTGCGACTGCTCCTCGACCGTGCAGCGGTCGAGGCACGGGTGATCCCAGGTGTGGTTGCCGAGGTCACCCCCCAGGTCCCGCCATCGTCGGAGGTCCTCGACCGTGACGACGTCGTCGCCGGGCTCGTGGAACCTCGCGGCGAGTGACCCCACGACCTCCCGCCGGTGCTGATCAGGCACGTGCTTGAGCGCGGTCACGGCGGTGAGGTCGTGATGGGGCTCGCCGGCGACCTCGACGACCTCACCCGCCGTCACCGCGTCGGCGACGACGTCCCACCAGGGGCGCAGCGCTCCTTCGATGAACGCCGGACAGATGAACGCCGTCGCGGACACACCGTGGCGGGCGAGCACCGTTGCGCCCTCGACGATCGTGGAACGCGCCCCGTCGTCGAAGGTGAACCACACCGCCCGGTCCGGTAGCCCGCTCCCGTGGTGGTACCACGCCGCGACCTGGTCGGCGGTCACGGGACGGAACCACTCGAGCAGCTCGGTGACCTGGCGGTCGAAGGCCGCAGGATCTGCGACGCCGTGCATGGCGAGCACCCGGGGGCGGCCACGGGTCGCGCGGCGTCCGGCTGCAGCGACGTGGCGGCGGGCGATGAGGCGATCGGTTCGTGAGGTCACCGGTGCTCCGGGAGGTCCACGCCCCGACGGTACCGTCGGTGCGGGCAGGTCGCGCCGGTACCCTGCTGCCATGAGCGACGGTGGTGAGCGACAACGCCGCGGCTGGCGGCGTGGCGGAGAGTCGCGGAGTTGGCGATCGCTGCGGCCTTTCCTGCCGCGGCGCAGTCGGACGCGACTGGTGGCCATCGGGGCCGGGTCGTTCCTCGGCGGCCTGGCCGAGGCCGCCGTGCTCATCGCGATGACGCTGGTGGCCGAGGCGCTCATCCGTGGCAGCGACACCGTCGAGGTGCTCGGCACCGACATCGCCAGCACCACCGTGATCGCCGTGGCGCTCGCGCTGTTGGTGGTGCGAGTGGGGCTGTCGCTCGCGACCACGAGCACAGCGGCGGCCTTCTCGGCCGATGTGATGCGCCGGGCGCAGCAGTCGCTGTTGCGGACCTACCTGTCGAGCTCGCACCCCGTGCGGTCGTCCCGCCCCCGTGGCGACCTGCAGTCCGTCGCGGTGACCCACGGCCGGTTCACCGGCGACCTCGCGAACGCCTACACGCAGATGGCCGCGAGCGTGTGCGGACTGCTCGCCTTCGCAGTGATGGCGCTCACGATCAATCCGGTCGCGTTCGTCGCGATCGTCGTCGTCGGCGGTGGTCTGATCGCCGCGCTCCGACCGCTGCGGTCCCACAGCCGGGCCGCGGCGCGTTCGTACGAGACCGTCACCCGGACGCTGGGCCGCGAGGTGACCCAGGTCGAGGCCCTCCACCGGGAGGTCCACGTCTTCGGTGTGGAGGAACCCGTCGAGGACCGCATCACCGACACGGTGACCGAGGGCGGTCGGCGGTACCGCCGGGTCCGCTTCCTCGGTCAGGCAGTGCCCCAGGTGTTCCAGTCGGTGCTGATGGCCGCAGCGGTGCTCGGCCTGCTCGCGATCGTCCAGACGGCCACCGCGTCGTCGGACCTGGCCACCGCTGGAGCGGTCGTGCTGTTGCTGATCCGATCGATGAGCTCGGCCCAGCAGCTCGTCACCGCGAACCAACGCATCATCGAGCTCGGCTCCTACGCGCGGGGCCTCGATGAGCTGATCGCGACGTTCCGTTCGCAGGCCGGCAGGATCGGCACGGTGGTGCCGACCCGACTGGTGCCGGTCCGGCTGCGGTCGGTCGACTTCTCCTACGAACCGGGCACCCCGGTGTTGACGGGGCTCGACCTGGAGCTGTGCGCCGGCGAGGTCGTGGGGCTGGTCGGTCCCTCGGGGGCAGGGAAGTCGACCCTCGTCGAGCTGCTGCTCCACCTGCGCACCCCCACGGCCGGGTCGGTGGAGTTCGGGGGGATCCCGGTCGATCAGATCGACCCAGCGGAGCTGGCCCGGCGGATCGCGATCGTGCCGCAGGACCCGGTGCTCGTCGACGGCACCGTGGCGGAGAACGTCGACTTCTTCCGCTCCTTGCCCCCCGGGCGGATCACCGACGCGCTCGACCGTGCCGATCTGGCCGAGCAGATCGATGCGCTTCCCGACGGGGTCGACACCCGGCTCGGCTCCGACGAGCGGGCCCTCTCCGGCGGACAGCGGCAGCGCCTCACGATCGCTCGGGCGCTCGCCGGAGATCCCGAGGTGCTCGTGCTCGACGAGCCGACCAGTGCGCTCGATTCCCGCTCCGAGGCGGTGATCGCACGGATGATCTCCGGGTCGGGCACCGGTCGACTCACCGTTGTGGTGGCGCACCGGCACAGCACCCTTCGCTCCTGCACCCGGATCCTGGTGCTGAACAAGGGGCGGGTGGAGTTCGACGGCACTCCCGAGGAGGTCGCCGAGGCCTCGCCGTACTTCCGCTCGATGCTCAACGCCGACCACTGACGCGGTGAAGCGGTACGGTCCTGCGACCGTCAGCCGTGGGGCGACGGTTCGGACACTGCCCGAGGAGCCGCCCGGTGGCGCAACGCACCCACTCGACGATCCACTACGTCCGCAGTGTCATCGCGCAGACGTGGCGCCACCCCTCCAACGAGGGGCGTCGAGGGCGCGCCGTTGCGCGGGCGGTGGGGTGGCAGCTCCGCAAGCGGGTGCGGCCGACCCCGATGGAGGTGGACTTCTTCGGGTGGCGCCTGCGGTGCCATCCGGACAGCAACTCGGCATCGAACGTCGTGTACTTCACCCCGTTGTACGACGTCGACGAGATGGACTTCATGATCCGCTACCTGCGGCCGGGGGACGGATTCGTCGACGTGGGCGCCAACATCGGCACCTACTCGATGCTCGCCCGGCGTCTGGTCGGTCCGACCGGTCACGTCGTCGCCTATGAGCCCGACCCCGTCGCCACGCGGCGGTTCCGCGAGAACATCGAACTGAACCGCATCGAGAACGTCCGACTCCACGAGGCCGCGGTCGCCGACGCTGCGGGGACCGTCGAGTTCCTCGAGGACTACGACGTGAGCAACCGGATCCATTCCGAGCAGGACGGTGACGCGGTGGCGACGCGGACCGTCGAGGTCGTGACCCTGGACGAGACCCTCCACGGACACACCGCCGCACTCGGCAAGCTGGACGTGGAGGGGTACGAGACCGCCGCGCTCCGGGGGGCCAGCGGTCGGCTCGCCGACGCCGACCCACCGGTGTGGCAGGTCGAGATCTTCGATCGTCAACTTGCTCGGGCGGGCACGACACGGTCCGAGCTGCTCGACGTGCTCGAGCGGGCCGACTTCGAGCTCATGACGTACACGCGCGCCGGTGGACTCCGCCCCGTCGACCCCGGTGCTCGTCCGGTCAGCAACGTGTGGGCGGTCCATCGAGCGGCCCGCGAAACCATCGAACGCCGACTGAGCGACCCGCCGGGCGGCCACGTTGCGTGAGGCTGTGCTCACGGCTGGTGAATGGGGGGATCACCTCTGTTGCAGGGGCGTCACACCTGTGTCACGCTCACCGTTGCACCAGTGCATCGGGGAGTCGGGGGCAGGCTGCTGGCCGCCCTGACATCGAGTTGGGAGAATCCAGTGGCGAATCAACGAATGGGTCGACGACTGCGTATCGCACTCGCGACCGCAATGATTGCGGCGGTCGCCGGTGGAGTGGCGTTCGCGTCGCCTGCTGCAGCGGCCGGGGTGGACCGGTACGTGTCCACGACCGGATCGGATGCGGGTGACTGCAGCGACCCGGGCGAGCCCTGTCTCACCATCAACCACGCAGTGGGCGAGGCCGACGCCGGCGACATCATCAACGTCGAGGCGGGAACCTACGACGAGAACGTCGTCGTGACGAAGTCGCTCGAGTTCCGCGGGGCGAACGCCGGCATCAGCGCCGGAACGACGCCGGGTGTCCGCGGTGCCGAGAGCGTGGTGAAGACCTTCCGCAGCGGCACGGGCGCCACGGTGCTCGACCTGTACGGCCCGAACGCGGTGGACGTGACCATCGACGGCTTCCAGGTCGACCCGCAGGGCGACGCCGCGCTGCTCGACGCAACGGTCCAGGCCGGCCTCATCCACCTGCGTGGCGGTGCCATCGGCACCACGGTGGTCAACAACGTGGTCGTCGGTTCCGACGTGTTCCACCCGGGTTGCACCGCAAGCTCGTGCACCGCGCCGAACCAGATGGCAGCGATGGGCATCACCGTCGGCTCGGGTCCCGCGACCGTTGCCGACAACACCATCGAGAACTTCCGCTACGCCGCCCGCGCCCAGCAGCAGCTCGGCGCCGGCTTCCCGGCCCTGACGGCCACCTTTGCCGACAACGTCGTCAGCGGCGTCACCGTGCAGGGCATCAGCGTCGGTGGCGTCACCGGCGTGCAGCAGCCGGGCGCACAGATCACCGGCAACGAGGTCGACGCCGTGGGTCGCACGTCCGACCCTGCCGGCATCGTGTTGAGCAACGCCGGAAACACCGTCACCGCCAACTCGCTCACCGACCTCGGACGGGGCGTGACGCTCATCCTGTGCAAGAAGTGGGACACGCGTGGCAACACCGTCGACGACAACACCTTCGACGGCGCCCCGCTGATCATCTCGGTCAGCACCGACGGCGGCCAGTGCGCCACCGGGTCCGATGGCGACACCGAGGGCACCGGCAGCTGGGTCGACGGCGGCGGTCGCTTCGACGGATTCACCGCCAACCAGAACTCCTTCTCCGGTGGCACCCTCGCGGTCGCCAGCAGCGCCTCGGCGGGCTTCTCGGCGGTCAAGCCCGTCACCGCCGGTCCGATCGACGTCACCTGCAACTGGTGGAACGACGCAACTGGCCCCACCAACCCGAACAACCCGGGTGGCACCGGCATGACGTTGCAGTTCAGCACCTCGAACAACCAGCCGGAGTTCAACTTCACGCCGTGGAACACCGCTGACGGCGGCCCCTGTGACGGCGGCCTCGCTCCGTCGGTCCCCACG
>SKRR01000248.1 GCA_007118345.1 Microthrixaceae bacterium
ATCCGCAGCCACCTGCCAGGTCAACCCCACCGACGCCGACGCCGCCGGGGCGAACCGCGTCCACAACACGACAGCGGTGTCGGAATGCACCCCCGAGGCCACACCGCAATCGAAGGGACCCAGCTCACCAGGGTCGAAGGGTGCCGGGGGTGCGCAGGCCGCGAGCCCGCCGAGCGCGGCAGCTCCCACGCCCACTACCCCTCCGCGCAGCAACGTCCGCCGATCCATGCCCGTCCCCGTCGATCGCCTGGGCCAAGGGTACGCGCGAGGCGCCCCCCAACGACAGCGGCCACCGTGACCAGCGGGTGGTCGACTGCCGGTCAGCGGACCGCTGCGGTCAAGGAACAGAACCGGTCGAGCTCGACGTTGCCGCCGGTGACCACCGCCAGGCGATCACGGCCCGCGACGCCGGATCCGTGGCCGGCGATCGCCGCTGCCACTGCCGTGGCGCCACTGGGTTCGGCCACCAGCGCCGCCTCGGACGCAACGGCGCCCATCGCCGCCCGGATCTCGTCCTCGGTCACGGTCACGAGGTCGTCGAGGAGTGCCTCGAGGTGCACCCAGGGTCGAGCACCCACCCGCTGCACCCTGAGCCCGTCCGCGATGGTGCGGGCCATCTGCTCAGCCGGCAGCTCGACCCGCCGGCCGGCGCGTCGGCTGGCAAGGGCGTCAGCGGCCACCTCGGGCTCCACCCCGATGACGCGAACACCCGGATCGGACATCTTCGTGCCGAGTGCGACCCCGGCGGCCAGACCGCCGCCCGAGACCGGGACGTAGACCTCACCGATCGGTGCTCCGGCCTCGGGGACGTCCTCGAACGCCTCCAGCGCGATGGAGGCGGTCGCCTCGATCACGGCGTCGCTGTCGTAGGGCTCCACCAACGTCGCCCCGGTCGTCGCTGCGATCTGTGTCGCTCGTTCGGCGCGTTCGCTGCTCGCCGGGCCGACGACCTCGACGGTCGCGCCGAGTGCCCTCGTTCGGTCGATCTTGACCGCCGGCGCGTCCGAGGGCACCACGACGGTGGTTGCGACATCGAGCACACGGCCGACCATCGCCACGGCGATCGCGTGGTTGCCGCTCGAGTGCGCGACGATCCCGCTGCGTCGTTGCGCGTCGGTGAGCTGCAGCACGGTGTTGAACGCGCCACGGACCTTGAAGGATCCCGATGCCTGGAGGTTCTCGGCCTTGCAGCGCACCTCGTGGCCGAACATCGGGACCACCGGGGTGCGCAGGACGTACGGGCGGATGCGGTCGCGTGCACGCAGGACGGCATCCGCGCGCACCAGCCCACCCTCGATCCCCGCGCCGGCGACGTCCGGGCTCATGGTGCTCCGGCGTCGAGTTCGTCCCACCGCGACAGCGCCCCGACCGCATCGTCGAGCACTCGTCGGCCCGCGTCGAGGCACTGGCGGGTCCAGTCCTCGTCATCAGGGGTGAAGCAACAGCGGTACGCCCACACTGCTGCGGCGTGATCCGGGCGCGTACGGTCGCCGTGGCGGTGGACCCACTGCTCGGCGTACGTCGCTGCCAGCTGCTGCTCGTCGGTCACCGTGCCGAACTCGATCGACGTCGCGTACGACGTCGTTCCGCCGAGCACGTCGGCGAACCCGTTGGCGAGCTGCCCGGCCTTGAGGCCGGTCGTCGCCTCGTCGTTGCCCACGGTGGCTTCGACGGTGAACCCGTGGAACGCCCGGGTCAGGAAGCGGTGCTGGGGCGAGTCGGGTGGCTGGTCGCACAGCGACACCACCTCGCCCCACGGCCCGTGCCCGGTGTGCAGGTCGACGGTGAGGAGGCGCCCGACACCGCTCAGCCGTTCCGTCACCAGGGCCTCGAGGATGGCGGTCGAGGCCTCGGTCCGATCGCCGCCGAAGTGCAGCCCGTCCGGATGGCGGTACTGGCCGGCGGAGATGCCGTCGCGCACCCACTCGAGTCCCCGTTCTGCCACCAGCGCCATGGCGGCGTCGAACATCGGCTCGACCGGCGGCAGCTCGGCGGTGTCGGGGCAGGCGATCGGGTGCAGTTGGTCGTAGGCCTCGTTGTGCACGGGTTCGACCTGGTCGCGTCGCCAGTTGCGGTTGAGGTCGACGTTCGACTCGTTCTGGCGTCGCCACCAGGCCATCCCCCACGGGTTCACCGCGTGCACGAACAGCACCGCGGTCCCCGTCGGCACGGCGAGACGGTCGAGCAGTTCGCACTGCAGTGCCGAGCCGATGAACCCCTCGACGCCGTGGGTGCCCGACATCACCACGAGCGCCGTGTGGGGCCGCTCGTCGCCCGACCAACACGTGTCGATGGTCAGCCGTTGCTCATCTGGTCCCCGGGCGGCGATGGGGTGGGCGGTGGCCTCGACACCGCGGAGCTCGGCAGCCCGGCGGAAACGAGCCCGGCACTCGTCGTAGGTCAGCGGCAGTGACATCAACGGCAGCGGCATCGCCTGCAAGTCTGCCGCGTGGGGCCACCGGGGTGCGCGGTCAGTCCCCGATCGTCTCGACCCGGTCGTCGTGTGCCGCCGGTGGCCTCGCCTCGTGGCCGACGCGTCCGACCGATCGGCGACGTTCCTTCATCTCGGATTCGAACAGGTGGGGGATGCCGTCGACGAGCTCCGCTTCCACGGCTCGTACGTGGTCGCCGACCGGTCGGTGGTAGTGCAGGTCGAACTCCTCGACCATCTGGAAGGTCCAGCGTCCGTCGATGGTGTTGCGGCCGACGATCTGCTGCTCCAGGTCGTCGGCCACCCGGCCATGGCCCGCCTCGCGCAGGAGCTCGACTGCCTCGCCGAACTGCAGGTCGGCGTGCCCCATGAGCTGGTGGAACGAGTAGAGGTGCCCGCGAGCACGTTCCACGTGCTCGAACGCCTCTGACAGCTTGCCGGTCGCCTCGACGGTGGCGTCGTCGACACCGGCCGGGCGGACGCGGGGTGCGGGCCGCTGCGCAGCGGGTGAGAACTGGTCATCGGTGGTCACGGCACGGCCGGTACCCTGCGCCCACCGCAGGGAAACCGTTTACCATCGGCGCCGTGCTCGCCTGGGTGGTCGATCGTCCGGGGCCGATCTCGACCGGTCCCCTCGTCGCCGTCGAGCGGCGCGAGCCGCACCCGGCGCGGGGCGAGGTACGCGTCGCGGTCAGCGTCTGCGGTGTCTGTCGCACCGATCTGCACCTGGCCGAGGGCGACCTGCCGCCGCGCCGGTCGGGAGTGGTTCCCGGCCACGAGGTCGTGGGCGTGGTCGACGAAGTCGGTGAGGACGTGTCGAGGTTCCGGCTGGGTGACCGGATCGGGATCGCATGGTTGCGCTCCACGTGCGGCAGCTGCCGCTTCTGCCGACGCGGCGACGAGAACCTCTGCACCTCACCCGGCTTCACCGGTTGGGACGCCGACGGCGGCTACGCGCCGTGGGCGGTGGTCGACGAGCGGTTCGCCCACCGGATCCCCGACGGTTTCGACGATGCCACCGCGGCGCCGCTGTTGTGCGCCGGCATCATCGGCTACCGGGCGCTTCGCCGGGCCGACCCGCCGCCCGGCGGCCGCCTCGGGATCTACGGCTTCGGCGCCTCGGCACACCTCGCCGCCCAGGTGGCGCTCGCGGAGGGGCAGACGGTGCACGTCATGACCCGGGCACCGTCGGCGAGGCGGCTGGCGCTCGAGCTCGGCGCGGCGTCCGCCGGCGGCGCCAGCGACCCTCCGCCCGAACCACTCGACGCCGCGATCCTGTTCGCACCTGCGGGCGAACTCGTTCCCACCGCACTCGAGGCACTCGACCGCGGTGGCACGCTGGCGATCGCCGGGATCCACCTGAGCGACGTCCCGACGCTGGTGTACCAGCGTCACCTGTTCCAGGAGCGCCAGCTGCGCAGCGTGACCGCGAACACCCGCGCCGACGGGCGCGAGTTCCTGGACCTCGCGGAACGCATCGACATCCGCGTCGCCACCACCCACTACCCGATGGAACAGGCCGACCGAGCGCTCGCCGACCTCGCCGGGGACCGGGTCGAGGGCGCCGCGGTCCTCCACGTCGATCGGATGCCCTGACGTGGCCCGAGACGGCGCCGCACCGCCGGCGAGCAGGATCGTCGAGACGCACGTGTCGCGGCTGGTCTTCGTCGACGACCGCGTCTACAAGTCCAAGCTGCCGGTGCGCAACGACTTCCTCGACTTCACCACCGTCGACGCCCGGCGAGCGGCCTGCTGGCGGGAGGTCGAACTGAACCGGCGGCTCGCACCCGCCTCCTATCTCGGCGTGCTCGACGTCAGCAGGAACGGCGAGGCCGTGGACCACGTGGTCGAGATGGTCCGCCACCCCACCGGCCGTCGCCTCTCCAACCTGCTCGACAACGCCGACGTCCGCGGCCAGCTCGACGAGGTGGCCCGCCTGGTGGCCGAGCTGCACGCTCGGACCCGGGGCGACGACGTGCTGGCCCCGGCAGCCGGTGCCGAGGCGACCGCACGCGTGTGGCACGACGAGCTCGACGGGGTGGCGGCGTTCGTCGGCCCGGTCCTCGACCCCGACGAGGCAGCCCTCGTCACCGAGCTGGTCGCAGCAGCGATCGAACCCCGAACCGCCATGTTCGACGAGCGGGTCCGGACGGGAGCGGGGGTCGACGGTCACGGCGACCTGCAGGCCGAGGACATCTTCTGTGTCGAGGCGGGACCCCAGATCCTCGACTGTCTCGAGTTCGACGACGACCTTCGCCGGGGCGACGCCGTCGCCGACGTCGCGTTCCTGGCGATGGACCTGGAGCGACTGGGCCGACCGGACCTGGCGCGCTGGTTCCTCGACAGCTATCGCCGGCTGACCGGCGACCGCTGGCCCGCCGCGCTCGAACACCTGCACATCGCCGAGCGCGCCCACGTGCGGAGCAAGGTGGCGTGCCTGCGCCACGTCGGCGGCGATCCCGACGCGGCGGACGTGGCCCGATCGCTGCACCGGCTCGCCCTCGATCACCTGCAACGCGCACGACCGCTGCTCGTCGTCGTCGGCGGCGCACCGGGAACGGGCAAGTCGACGCTCGCGCGAGCGCTCGGCGAGCGGCTCGACGCCGTGGTCCTCTCGAGCGACGAGCTTCGGGACTCGGTGGTGGGAGCCCCCGGCACGCCCGACGCCGCACGGGATGACCTGCCGGACGCGCACGCCGTCGACCAGGGCCGTTACCGCCCCGAGGCCGTCGACCGGGTCTACGCCGAGCTCCTCGACCGGGCAGCCCGCTCGCTCGCGCTCGGTCACCGTGTCGTGCTCGATGCCTCCTGGACGGCGTCGGAGCAGCACGAGCGCGCCCGCGAAGTCGGGCGACGCGCCCGGGCCGCAGTGGTGGAGCTCTGCACGGTGGCGCCCCCCGAGGTGACCGAGGCGCGCGTCGAGCGGCGCCGGCGCGAGGGCACCGACCCGTCGGAGGCGACTGCCGAGGTGGCCCGCCGACTCGCCGCCCGCCGCGACCCGTGGCCCACCGCGACCGAGGTGGACACCACGCTCCCGCCGGACGACGCTGCGACGTTCGCCGAGCGCTGCGTCCAGCGGGAGCTGGCGTCGTTCAGGTGACCGTGCTCAGGTGACGGTGCTCAGGTGACCTGGAGCTCGGCCCACATCCCGAGCTCATAGTGGAACGGCGCCATGTCCGGCGTGGGCGGGCCCTGATGGTCCATCGGTGCACCGACGGGGATGAAGCAGCCGAGCAGGTACCGTCCCGGCTCGTCGAGGGTGTCGCCGTAGGGCGCCACCATCTCGTCGCTCTCGGGCCCTGCGATCAGCAC
>SKRR01000001.1 GCA_007118345.1 Microthrixaceae bacterium
CCCCGAGGGCGACCTCACCGCCATCCTCCAGCTCCACGTCATCTCCGGTGAGGTCACCGCTGCTGACGCCAGCGCTGCGGTCGGCGAGTGCGTCGAGACCCTCGGCGGCGAGGTCCGCATCACCGAAGAGGGCGGCGAGCTGCTCATCGGTGGCGCCCCGATCGTCGCCACCGACATCGAAGCCTCCAACGGCATGATCCACGTGCTCGGCGGCGTCATCACCGAGCCGACCGACGACTGCTGAGAACCTCCCCACACGGCCGACGGGTGATCCCCCGGCCCCTAGGCCCTGTCGGAGGGGCGGCGCGTCCTGCGCCGCCCCTCCGTCGCGCCCGGGTAGGGACGCGTCGTGTCACCCCGCTACGTTGTCCGATCGGATCAAGTCGACAAGGAGTCACCGCATGCGCACCCGAGCCCTCGTTCCGAGCCTGCTGCTCGTCCTCGTCGCCGTCCTCGCCGGCGGATGTGCCGACGACAACGACGACGCCAGCGTCGTCGAGGAGGCCGAGCGCACCGACGAGGGCACGCCGGTGCTCGAGATCGCCGAGGAGAACGGCAATTTCACGACGCTGCTCGCCGCAATCGAGGCCGCACAGCTCGACGGCACGTTGTCGGGCGACGGGCCCTTCACGATCCTCGCGCCACCCGACGACGCCTTCTTCGAGGTCGGCCAGGAGACGCTGGACCAGCTGCTCGGGGACCCGACCGGAGACCTCGCCGACATCCTGCAGCTGCACGTGATCGAGGGATCCGTCGGGTCGACCGCCGTGCTCAACTCACTCGGCGAGTGCATCGAGACCATCAGCGGGGAGAACCTGCTGGTCGAACAGGACGGCGAACTGCTGACCCTCGGCGGAGCAATCGTCGTCGACGCCGACATCCGGGGCGCCAACGGCGTCATCCACGTGATCGACCGGGTGCTGACCGAACCCTCGACCGACTGCTGATCGCTGCGGGTCCTGAGCCCTGACCGGCCTCAGTCGGTCCGTGCGAACCGGAGGAAGAGCAGGCGCGGGATCGACGCGGCCGAGGTGTACTCCTCGGCGCGTGCCAGGAACCCCGGCGGTGGTGGGGGTTCCGCCATGTGGTCGAGCACGAGCCCGACCGAGCGTGCTGCGTTGAGGTAGCGCGACAGCGGTCGGTGGTGGAACTCGATGAACACCCCGCGCTCGACCTGTTCCATCGTCGTCGCCTCGTCGAGGTAGGGGCCGACCCGCCAGTACTGCTCGGGCGGGTCGAGCACCTGGTCGTCGATCCAGCCGCTGCCGGGGGTCTGCAGCAGCGGGTGGTTCAGCAGGAACAGGAACCGCCCGCCCGGCCGCAGCACCCGAGCCACCTCCGCCAACGCCTCGTCCAGCTCGGGGATGTGCTCGAGGACCAGACACGCCACCACCGCATCCGCCGCCGCGCCAGCCAGCGGGAGGCCTGCAGCTCCCGCCTGCAGATAGGTCGGTCCACCGCCGCGCCGCCGCGCCGTGTCGACCTGGGCGATCGCCGGATCGAGCCCGATGACCCGGCGGACCCCCGCCGCCGACGCGACCCGGGCCACCTGACCTTCACCGCACCCGAGGTCCACCAGGTCATCGACGCCGGCGAGGTGCTCGGCGACCATCGGCAGGATCTGCTCGGTGTACTCCGGGTCGGCACCGTCGGTGAACTCACGTTGCCACCATTCGGCGTGGCGCTCCCATGGCTCGGTCATGTCGGGGCGTCACCTCGTGTGGTGGTGGGAGCGGTCGATCTCGGGTCGTGCAGGTGGTCGTAGACGGCGTCGGCCACCTGGTCCGGCAACCAACTGAGCGCCCGCAGGTCGTCGCGGCTCGCAGCGCTGACCGCCCGGACCCCGCCGAGCTCCTTGACGAGTCGCTTGCGACGCTTCTCCCCCATCCCCGGCACGTCGTCGAGCGTCGAGCGGGTCATTCGCTTGTCGCGCAGCTGTCGGTGATAGGTGATCGCGAAGCGGTGCGACTCGTCGCGGATCCGCTGCAGCAGGAACAGCGCCTCGGAGCCCCGCGGGATGATGACCGGCTCGGAGGATCCGGGCAGGAAGATCTCCTCGAACTGCTTGGCCAGCGCGGCGACGGGGATCTCGTCGGTCAGTCCCAGTGCCTCGAGCACCCGCACCGCGACACCCAGCTGGCCCTTGCCGCCGTCGACCAGGAGCAGCTGGGGCGGATAGGCGAACCTCCCCCGCTCGGCCACGGGCCGGTTGCGCTCGGCGAGGTAGGCGGTGAAGCGCCGGGTGAGGACCTCTTCCATCGCGGCGAAGTCGTCGTTGCCGGGGACATGGACCTTGAACCGGCGGTACTCGGTGTTGCGCGGCAGTCCGTCCTCGAGCACCACCATCGACCCGACGTAGTCGGTTCCCTGGAGGTGGCTCATGTCGAAACACTCGATCCGCAGGGGCGCGTCGGGCAGACCGAGATGCTGCTCGAGGTCGTTGAGGGCCTTGGCCCGACTGTTGTGGTCCGACGCCCTGCGCAACCGGTGGCGGCGGAACGCCTCCTCGGCGTTGCGTGCGACGGTCTCGGCCAGCTCCCGTTTCGCACCCCGTTGGGGGATGCGGATCGTGACCCTGCTGCCGCGGTGCTCGCTCAACCACTCGAGGTACATGTCCTCGTCCTCGGGGTGGACGGGCACCAGCACCGTCTTGGGGTACCCGACCGCCGGGGGCTCGCCGTAGATCTGTTCCAGCACGGCCGCCATCGTCTGGTCGGGCGTCAGGTCCATCACCTTGTCGAGCAGGAACCCCAAGCGGCCCACCACCCGACCGCGTCGCACGAAGAAGACCTGGGCCGACGCCTCGAGGTCGTCCTCGTGCACGCCGATCACGTCGACGTCCTCGTTGCGGTCCCCCACCATCTGCTGGCGCTCGACCGCGCGCCGTACGGTGGTGAGCCGGTCCCGCAGCCGCGCAGCGGTCTCGAACTCGAGCGCCTCCGCGGCGCCGGCCATCTCGGCCTCGAGCCGGTCGAGCACCGGTTGGGTGTCACCGTCGAGGAAGTCGACGAGCTCGGCGACCAACGCGTCGTAGTCCGCCTTGTCGATCGCGCCGACGCAGGGGGCGCTGCACTTCTCGATGTGGTGCAACAGGCATGGCGCCCCGAGCCGCTGGTGACGGCGCAACTTCGCGTCCGAGCACGTCCGCACCGGAAAAGTCCGGAGGAGCTCGTCGAGGGTGTCGCGGATCGCGTACGCGTGGGCGTAGGGGCCGAAGTAGCGAGTGCCCTTGCGGCGACGCCCCCGCATCACCTGCGCCCGTGGCCACTCGTCGGACATGGTCACCGCGAGGAAGGGATAGCTCTTGTCGTCGACGAGACGGACGTTGAAGCGCGGCCGGTGCTGCTTGATGAGGCTGTACTCGAGCATGAGCGCCTCGACCTCGTTGCGAACCTGGATCCACTCGACGGTCTCGGCGCTCGCGACCATCTGCGCCGTGCGCACCGGAAGATGTCGGGGATCCTGGAAGTAGTTCGAGAGGCGCTGGCGCAACGACTTCGCCTTGCCCACGTAGATGATGCGTCCGTGCCCGTCCTTGAACTGGTAGCTGCCGGGTGCGTCGGGGATCGTCCCGGCCGCAGGTCGTTCGATCATCGCCTGCGAACCTAGCGGGGCGACAGGGCACCGACGGTCCGGGCGGTCGTCGCCGCCGGCACGGGAACAACCGGCGTTCGGGTGCTGTTCACTTCTGCATCGAGCGGGTACGCTCGACATTGCCGGCCTGGTCTCCGGCACCATCGACTTCTGAGGCCGACATCCCCGTGGCGTGGCGACCAGGCTGTCCCCACCGGCTGATTCTCAGGAGCCTTCATCAGGTGCGTCGACGGCGTACCAGGAGGTGTCACACCCCAATGCTGCGACTCCAGGCCCCCCTGCCCGGGACGTATCTCGAGGCGTCCCACGACGAGCTCTCCACCCGCATCGCCGCCGCCAAGGCCACCCTCGGCGAGCGTCTGTTCATCCTCGGGCACCACTACCAACGTGACGAGGTCATGCGCTGGGCCGACGCACGTGGCGACTCCTTCCGGCTCTCGGTGCTCGCGAAGGATCGCCCGCAGGCCGACTACATCGTGTTCTGCGGTGTCCACTTCATGGCCGAGGCGGCCGACATCCTCACCGGCGAGCACCAGCAGGTGATCCTGCCGGACCTGAACGCGGGATGTTCGATGGCCGACATGGCCGACATCGACGCCGTCGAGGACGCCTGGGAGCAGCTCGCCGAGGTCACCGACATCGAGCGCGTGGTGCCCATCACCTACATGAACTCCGCCGCCGACCTGAAGTCGTTCGTGGGAAGCCACGGCGGGGCCGTGTGCACCTCGACCAATGCCCGCGCGGTGCTCGACTGGGCCCTGCGCCGCGAGGACGGGCCCCGGGCGGCGCAGGTGCTGTTCTTCCCGGACCAGCACCTCGGTCGCAACACCGGGCACCAGATGGGCTTCACCGAGGCCGACATGGCGGTCTGGAACCCCCGACGGGACCTCGGCGGGCTCGACGATGCGACCGTGAAGGAATCCACGTTCCTGCTGTGGAAGGGCCATTGCTCGGTGCATCAGCGCTTCACGCCGCAGCACGTCGCAGCGTTCCGCGACGAGCACCCCGGCGGGATCGTCGTCGCCCACCCCGAGTGTTCCCACGAGGTGTGCGAACTGGCCGACCAGGTGGGCTCCACGGACTTCATCATCCGCGCGGTCGAACAGGCCCCAGTCGGTTCGGTCATCGGTGTCGGGACCGAGATCCACCTGGTCCAGCGTCTGGACGACGAGACGCCCGACAAGACGGTGGTCTCCCTCGATCCGCTGGTCTGTCCGTGTTCCACGATGTTCCGCATCGACGCACCCCACCTGGCGTGGATCCTCGAGGGCCTCGTCGACGGCAAGGTGCGGAACCGCATCACCGTCGACGACGAGACCGCCCACTGGGCCCGTGTGGCGCTCGAGCGCATGCTCGAGATCACCTGACCAGCAGGTGAACGCCAGGTGACGCACGTCACCGAGACTTGGGGCGAAATCTCTGCACACTGGGATCAGGGTTGGGCTCGAGGTGGTTTCTCCTCTTGCACTTGACAACGACGCGCATCCTGTGCTGGGCGACAGGTAGCCCTTGACAGACGGTCGTATCATGAACTCTCGGTCGTCGGAGCCCGTACGCAGGCGCGCCCCGCCGGTCGACACCACGCCGCACGACATCGATTGAATGAGGTAGATCCCCTTGGCGAACCAGCGAGCAGAACGCGACGAAGAAGATCTCGTCCGCATGTACCTGAGCGACATCGGCCAGTACCCCTTGCTCACCAAGGACGACGAGGCGCGCCTGGCGCAGGCCATCGAGGCCGGCAACGAGGCCGCGACCGAGCTCGATGCGGGCGGCAAGAGCCTCTCCCCCGCCCGCCGGCGGGAGCTGCGCCGGCTGGTGCGCGAGGGCGAGGACGCCGAGCGCACCTTCGTCCAGTCGAACCTGCGTCTCGTCGTGTCGATCGCCAAGAAGTACCAGGCATCGGGGCTCCCCCTGCTCGACCTGATCCAGGAAGGCAACCTCGGGCTCATGCACGCGGTCGAGAAGTTCGACTGGCGCAAGGGCTTCAAGTTCTCGACCTACGCCACCTGGTGGATCCGACAGGCGATCACCCGGGGGATCGCGAACACCGGAAGGACCATCCGTCTGCCCGTGCACGCCGGCGACACCCTCACCCGGGTGCAGAAGGCGCGCACGCGCCTCGAGCTGCTGCTGGGTCGGCCAC
>SKRR01000193.1 GCA_007118345.1 Microthrixaceae bacterium
CCATGTGCCACAGGAACACCGTGAGCACCACCGGCTGGACCCGCGCCGCGAACCGACGCCGCCGCTCCCGGCCCCTCCCGTCCACCAGCGCGTTCCGGGCGGCGAGGACGACCCCGATCTGGGTGACCGCCAGCGCGAGCAGCGCGACCGTCGGCGGCTCGCTGTTCTGCATCCCCTCGCCGGGTGCGGCGACCATCGTGATGGCGTACGGCCCGAACACGGTGAGGCCCACCAGCACCGCACCGCCGCCGAGTGCCAGTGGCACCCCGACCCGCGGAGTCGCCCGTAGCCGCCCGTCGTGCCACGCGTACCCGAGCTGGTGGATGGCCAGCCACGCCAGCAGGTAGTTCACGTCGGACACGGGGTGGCCGTCGTCCCACGCCAGCCGCGGCAGGTCGGCCAGTGCGACGAGCACGACGAGCACGACGGGCACCGCCAGCCCCCACCGGCGGTGCGCTGCGTGGGTGAGCGGTGCCGCCGCGACGTTCACCAGGTAGACCGCGAGGAACCACAGCGGCACGGTTGCGACCCACGCCCCGGTGCCCAAGGAGTCCCCGTCGACCCCGACGAGCCGAGCAACCGCCACGGCGGTGACGAGCACGCCGAGCAGCGCCGCCGCGGGGAGCAGCAGCCGTCGGTACCGGCGCACCACCCACGACAACTGGTCGCCGCCGTGTGCGCGTTGGTGACCCATCGAGACGGCGTTCGCGTAGCCGCCGACGAAGAAGAACAGTGGCATCACCTGGAACACCCAGGTCAGCCAGTGCGCCCATTCGATCCGGCCGAGGGCGTTGACGCCGTCGATCGTCCCGTTGGCCTGGGTCACCGCGATCACGGTCCAGTGTCCGAACACGACGAACCAGATCGCGATCGACCGGATCAGGTCGGCGAGCGGTTCACGGTCGGGATCCACGCCCCCGTTCGTACTCCATCGGCCGCCCCCGTTGTCCGTCCCGCACCCACATCGGGCGGGAGAGCACGCCGAGGTGGCCGCTGCCGCTCAGTCGAGCGGCAGCGGTGTTCGTGGCCACCCCGGCGCACCTCCCGGCGAGACGACCGTTCAGCGCCCCTCGGTGAACGGGACCCCGAACTGCTCGAGCAACGCCTTGAAGTCGGCGCAGGTGTAGGGCACCACGTTGTGGCCGGCAGCGCGCAGGGCCTCTCCGGCACGACCGGTGTGGACGGTGTCGTGATGGGTGGAGTTGTTCCTGAGTGCCTGCCCTCCGGCGAGGTCCACGCACTTGTCCCAGCTGAGCCCGTCCGGGCCCCCCTGGAACTGCAGCAGCTTCGCGTGGGCGTGCGGCTCGTCGGTGTGGGCGCCCGCCGGTGTGGCCGACACACCCAGCGCGACCGTGATCGCTGCGAGCCCGACGACGACCCGGCGGATCCACCGGTGCCGCGGTGTCGTGGTGGTCGATGGGGTGTTCATGCTCCGCCTCCTTCTGAGCCGACGACCGTCGCCGGCGCTTCGGTGTGGGAACATTGGTACGGGCTGCAGACGCCGGCGCCATCCGTCGAAAGTCGCAAATCCCGGGAGTGCGGTGCCCGGCGACCGCTACTGCCGGCCCTCGGCGGGTTGCTCGAGTTGCTCGAGTACCGACGCATCGAAGTGGCCGGTCGCTGCATCGAGAATGCCGCCGAGTTCCGCCACGCTCCGTTCAATGCGAGTGCCGTCGGAGCGAACGATGCGGTGGTCACCCATGATCGTCACCCTGCCGTCGGGTTTCGCCTGCGAGACGAAGGGCAGGTGGCGGAAGAAGGAGTCGTCGTCGGTCTGGTGCCAGTGACAGCGGGGGCCGAACTCGTTGAATCGTCGTGGTGCGGTGTCGAGGTCGTAGACGTCGGTCCACCCGGCTCCCTCGTCGGCCTGGAGGCGCCACCCGCCGTCGATCGGTACGGTACGCCAACGTGCTGCCGGTTCGGTCCACTCCGCGCCGAGACGGTGGGGGACGGTGAACGTCTCACCGAAGCCGACGTCGACGAGCCGCGTCCCGTCGGCCTCGACGAGCAGCGCCAGATGGTCGAGCGGCGGGGACAGCGAGCCGTCGGGCATCCAGACACTGCTCCCCACGAGTGCGACGTCGAAACCGATGCCGCGCAGCAGGCCGGCGAAGAGGCCGTTGAGTTCGTAGCAGAAGCCTCCACGACGGCGCGTCACGATCTTGTCGTGGAGCCCCGCGGTGTCGAGCCGGATCGGTCGTCCGAGATGGATGTCGAGGTTCTCGAACGGCACGGCCAGCACGTGGGCGAGGTGCAGTTGTTCCAGTGCATCGACCGTGGGCGCCACGGGCTCGGTGAGGCCCATCCGGGCCAGGTAGGTGGTGATCCGCTCGTCGCTGAGCAGTGGGACCGGTCCGTCGCCAGTGGGTGCAGCTGCAGGCTCGCTCGACACGTCGATGTCCTCCTCGGGTTCTCCTCGACACTGCACCACCAACGGTCCGGGGTGCGTCCCGCGAAGGTCGTACCCCGGGTCGGAGCGGGGTGGCACCACCGGGCCCGACGACAGCGCGGTCAGATCACATGTAGCTCCCGGGCGCGTGCGACGGCGTGGGTCCGAGAGGTCGCCGCCAGCTTGCGCAGGATCCGGCTGAGATGGGACTTGACCGTGACCTCACTGATGAACAGCTCTTCAGCGATCTGGCGGTTGGAGTGCCCGCAGGCCACGCGTTCGAGCACCTCGAGCTCGCGTGCGGTGAGTGTCTCGCCCGTGCCGGAGACCGCTGCGCTGTTCGCCGCGGGGCCACTGACCGTGGCGCGAACAGCACGGATCACCTCTGCGTGGCATCCCGCGGCCTCGCACGCATCCAGCAGCGTGTCGTTGGACCGCGCAGCGGCCAGCAGGATTCCGGGTCCTAGTCGCGCTGCGGCTGCGAGCGTCGGCTCGGCGGCGTCGAGCGCCGCGCTGCGACGGCCGTGCTCGAGCAGGATCGTGGCTCGCTCGAGTCCGGGCAGCCCGGTGCCGATCCAGCACCGTTGCCGGTGCTGGATCGCCTCGGCCTCCTCGAGCGCCGCGAGTGTCTCGTTGCCGCGACCGTCGAGCCGTGCTCGCAGCGCCTCGACGACGGCCCGGGCGACACGGTCCTCGGCCCGGTCCGCGTCATCGAGCACGGCCACGGCGGCGTCCATCTCCCGGGTGTCGCGTCGGCTCCAGGCGAGTCGGGCGGCGGCGGTGCCGTAGACACAGCGCAGCGCGACCTCGGGCGGCGACGACGCCATTCGCTCGCTCGCGCCGGCGAGCACCCGTCGAACCGTCGGTCGGTCCGCCGAGGCGAGGCAGAGGTCGAGGAGCACGGCCTCGCCCTCCTGGTGTCGCCACGCCAGACCGCCGACCTCGTCCGACTCGGCGAGTCCCCGGTGCACCGACGATGTGGCGGTGTCGATGTCCAGTTCCAACAGGGCGGCAGCTGCCACCGAGATCCGCAGCGCGGTCGAGCTGAGGGAACGTTCCGGGAGCCGGCCGGCCAACCAGCGGAGATGCTCCAGCAGCCAGCGGGGACCCTGGTCGGCGAAGAGCAGGTAGGTGCTCATCGCGCTCGCGAGCAGTTGGTCGATGGCCGGGTCGTCCTCGGCGCGTGCGAGCGCGAAGGACTCCGCGAGACACGCGCTGGCACTGGGCCAGTCGTCGTTGATGCGGTGCCACTGTGTGCGCAGTGCCAGCGTCGCGGTCCGCCCCCACGCCTCGAGGGGGGCGCGCTCGGCCTGGTCGAGCAATGATCCGGCGGTGGCGAACTCGCGCTGCATCATGTGGGCGACCGCCAGCTGGAGGCCGACCTCTGCTGCGGCGGTCGAATCCCCCGCGGCCTGCAGTCGCGCATGGATCGGCAGGAGTCGGGTGATGATCCGGGATGCCCGCCCGGTGAGCTCGTCGCGCCATGCCAGGAGGATGGCCAGCCGGTGGTCGCCCTCGACCACGGCGGGCGGCAACGCCTCGACCCAGGGAGCGACGAGCGGCAGGACGCTCGCGTCCATGGAACCGAACACCATGTCGTTGGCAGCGACGGCGACGCTCTCGTGCTCGCCGGCGGCGAGCAGGTGCGGCACGGCACGTGCGGGCGGCAACGCCTCGGCGGCGCGCCGGTGCAGTGTCTCGACCTTCAGTTCCCCGCAGTCGGCCCGGGCCTGCAGTTCGTCACGGAGGAACGCTGCGAACAGGTCGTGGTAGCGCCACGCCAGGCCGTCCGTCCCCTCGTAGCGAGCGACGAACAGGTTCTGCCGCTCGAGGTCCGTGAGCACCGCTGCGCAGTCGGCGCGACCGGTCACGGCCTCGCACAACGACGGGTTCAGTTCGTCGAGGACGGAGGTGCGCACGAGGAAGTCCTGAACGGCTGGCGGTTGGGTCCCGAACACCTCCTCGGCGAGGAACTGCCAGAGGTCGGGTCGGATGGTCGCTGCCAGGTCACCGCGGTGATGTTCGTCGAAACGTGCTGCGGCCAGCCGAACGGCCGCCGGCCACCCTTGGCTCGCGCGGGCGACCGCGTCGACCACGTCGTCGGGGGCGTCCTCGTCACGTGACAGGGCCACACGGATCGCCTCGGTGCTGAGTCGCAGGTCGTCGAAGCCCAACTCGGCGAGTGTCCCCTGCACCCGGCGTCGCGCGAGCGACAGCGGCGGCTCGCCCCGGCTGGCGATCAGGACACGGACGTGGGGCGGGAGATGGTCGAGCAGGGAGTCGAGCAGCGCCAGCGTGTCCGGGTCGGAGATCCGGTGGGCGTCGTCGAGGACCAGGTGAAGTGACGGAGCGTCGCCGAGGTCGTTCACCAGCGCGGTCACCAGGTGCCGGACGCTCGTCGCGCTCCCGGAGTGCGACAGCACCGACTCGAGCCGCTCACCGAACTCCGGCAGGATCCGTCGCACCGCTGCCTTGATCGCCTCGCCGGCGAGCGGTGGTGCGTCGTCGCCGTCGTCGCAGCGCAACCAGGCGACGTGCTGGTCCGACTGCTGCGCCCAGGCCGCGAGCGCAGTGGTCTTGCCCGAACCGGCGGGTGCCCGCACCAACGTGACCGGGTGACCGGCGGTCGCCGCCGCGATCCGTTCGACCGCGTGACCGACCACGATCCGGTCCGCGAGCTGTGGTGGCTGCAACTTGGTGAACGGAAAGAGCACTTGGGTCGGTGTCCCTCGGGTCGTGGCCCCAGTGTACGGGTCACTCATGGCGCGGCGCCCTGGTTCCGTGGGTGCTCGCGTCCCTCGAGCGACCTGCTGACCCAGCAGGAGCACGCCCGCGGACCTTGCTCGCACCTTCCTGTCCGATTTGCGACTTTCGCTGGATGACGCTGCGACCTGTGGCCCGTAGAAGTGTTCGGACTGATTCGGACGGATACCGCCGTGCTGACCACGGTCGCCGGCTCGCAAGGAGGCTGACCCCGACATGGTTCGTCGACGCTGGCTGCTGATCCACTTCGCGGCGATCGCTGTTCTCAGTGCGGCCTGTGCCCCGATGCCCGACCCGGACCCGGACCCGGAACCCGAGCCGTTCGTCGGCGCAGTCGCCATCAGCGCCGGCTTCGACCACTCGTGCGCAGTGCTCGCGGACGGCACCGCTCGATGCTGGGGCAGCAACGCCTTCGGAAAGCGCGGTGACGGCACGACCACCAGCTCGAACGTCCCGGTGGTCGTGTCCGGGGTGACCGACGCGGTCGCCATCAGCGCCGGCTCCGATCACACCTGCGCAGTGCTCGCGGACGGCACCGCCCGCTGCTGGGGCCCGAA
>SKRR01000108.1 GCA_007118345.1 Microthrixaceae bacterium
GAGCTCCGCCGGTGACGCCGAGTTCAGGTCGACCTGACCCGGGGCGCAGCCGGCGGATGCGGGCGCCGCGGCTGGCGGATCGGATGGCGGATCGGGTGGCGGGGCAGCGGGTGCCGCCGCGGCGGGCGGGCCGCGGGGAGCGCCCTCGGTGCGGACCTCGACACCAGTCCCGTCGGAGACGACGACCACCGTGCCGTGCCGGTCGGTGCCGTACACGTCGATGCCCGCGGCCTCGAGCCGGGCGATCACCTCTGGGTGGGGGTGGCCGTAGGAGTTGCCCTCGCCGGCGCTGTACACCGCCACCGATGGGGACACCGCGTCGAGGAACCGCTGCGTGGTCGACGTGCGCGACCCGTGGTGACCCACCTGGTACACCTCCGCGGCGACGTCGCCGCCGGCGGTCAGTCGGGCCTCGACGTCGTCCTCGGCGTCGCCGGTGAACAGGAACCGCACCCCACCGTGGGTGACCCGCAGCACGAGCATGTCGCCGTGCAGGTCACCGCTGAGCGAGCTGGGGTGCAGCACCTCGATGCCGAGCGACCCGAACGTCGCCGAGTCGCCCGTGCGCGGCTCCTCGTAGAACGCGTCCGAGGCCTCGACGGCGTCGAGGGCCCGACCGAAGGTCTGGCTGTTCGCCAGGCTGCCCGACATCCAGACCTCCTCGACGGGCATCGCCGGCAGCAGCACGTCGAGCTGGCCGATGTGGTCGGCGTGACCATGGGTGATGGCCACCAGGTCGAGCGAGTCGACCCCGAGTGCCTGCAGGTGGCCGAGGACGTCTCGCCGGTCGTGACGTCCGGTGTCGATGAGGATGGCGGTGTCGGCGGTGCGCAGCAGCGTGGCGTCACCCTGGCCGACGTCGAGGAAGTGCACCTCGAGCTCGTCGCCCGGCGGGTCGGCCGGCGCCGCGGGTTCGTCGGCCGGAGCGGTCGTGGTGCTCGACGTCGTGGTGTCCGGCGTCGTGGGGTCGGGGGCGGTGGTCGACGGCGTCGAGGGTGGGGACGTCGCGTCGGCCGCGACGCGGTCGGCGTCGGACGCGCAGGCGGCGAGTGTCAGCGCGACGGTGATCGTCGCGACGAGGAGCGCGGCGCGACGTGATCCTGCGGGGAAGCGGAACCGATGATCGATGCGCAGAGTTCAGCAGACTCCGGCCCTCGTCGGTGCCAACGCCCCGCTCGCCCCCGGTCGGCGCAGCGACCGGTGTCAGCTCTCGTCGGTGAGCACCGCGGTGAGTCGGCCGCTGTCGCCGACCGAGATCAGGGTGAGAGCGTCGTCGTCGAGCTGGTAGGTGGGGGACCGCAGGATGTCGCCGATCAGCTGGTCGAAGGCGTGCTGGTCCTCGTCGCACCCCAGCTCGGTGGTGATGAACCCGTTGGTCATGAGGCCCTCGGGCGCGATCGTGTACCCGGCGCTCAGGTCGTTGCAGCCCGCCGAGGCCCGCACGGTGCCGTTGCCGGCGTCCTCGGCCCCGGTGAACTCGATGACCAGTTGGCCACCACCGGGCACGTCGACCGGCTGGTCGTCGACCTCGATCCGGCCACCGGTGAAGGTGCGGCCCGCGAGCGGGTCGTCCTCGTCGACCGCGGGTGGTGGTGCTGCCGGGTCGACCGTGGTGGTCGATGCGGCGTCGTCGCCACCACAGGCGGTGACCACGACGGCCAGCACCAGTGCCAGCAGTGCAGCGAGGACTCGTCGGGTGGTCATGCGGGCAGGAGCCTAGGAGAGCGGTCCGGACCAGCGGAAGGGTCCGACACCGTCAGCGCACCGACACCGACACGTCAGCGCACCGAGAAGGTCAGCGCACCGAGAAGGTCAGAGCACCGAGAGCACCGAGATCACGACCAGCACCACGACGATCCCGGTCATCAACAGTCCCGCGGCCAGGCGGGGGTGGGTCGGCCGGTCGCTCATCGGCCAACTCCGCCGCCCTCGTGCGTGCGTTCCTCGAGCGCGATGACGGCGGGGAACAGCAGGTTGTTCTCCTTGTGGACGTGCAGATGGGTGTCGGCCTCGAGCTCGGCGAGCCCCTCGTAGAGGGCCAGGTAGCTGGCGCACCCGTCGTCGGGGACCGTGTAGCCCGCGGTGCGGTGCCGGAGTCGTTCCAGCATCGCGCCCGCTGTGTCGTGTTCGGCGAGCAGCACCGAGATCGGGTTGCGCAGCGAGCCGCAGTGGAACTCCGGGGGCGCCGCATCGGCGTCGGTCGTGGCGAGCTCGCGGATCATCGGGAACAGCGCCCGCTCCTCCTTCATGAGGTGCGGTTCGAGATCGGCGCGCAGCGCGGCGAGGTCGTCGCGCACGTCGTGCAGCTCCGGGTGCCGGTCGCCGTGGACCGACGCGACCTTCTCGGCGAGCGGCGTGAGGCGGGGGAGCTCGGCGTGCAGGTAGCGGTGGTGGGTCGCCTCGAGGTGGTCGACGAGCTCGGCGGGGCCCATCGACGCCCAGTCGGGGGTGTCCTCGGGTTGCAGCGCCTCGATCGCGTCGAGCACCTCGGCGCTGGACACCTCGGCGCTGGACACGTCGGCGTCGGCACAGGCGTCGGCGAGGGTGCGCGCCCCGCCGCAGCAGTAGTCCAGGCCGAGTCGTTCCAGCACCCGGGCCGCGCCGGGCCGCCGGGTGACGATCTCACCGAGCGTGTGCTCGGGTGTCAGCTCGCGTGCGTCGGGCGACGCGTGGGGGGCGGTGGTCATGTGTGGACTCCTCGGGTGGTGGGTTCCAGTTGGACGGCCGCGCCGTCGTCGGCGATGTGGACGGTGATCACGCCGGCCGGGCAGGCCTCGGCGCCCATCCAGGCGGCCACGGCGTGCTCAGGTGGGACCTCGAGGAGGTGCACGTCGATGAGCCCCTCCTCGTCGAGCGGGTAGACCTCGGGCGCCCAGCGGTGGCAGTTGCCCCAGCCCTCGCACAGTCCGGGGTGCACCCGCACGAGCAGTGACTCGGTGATGCCGTCAGGTCGGCGGTTCATGACGCACCTGCCGACGTGCCAGCGCCCGGTGCGGCCTCGTTGCGGTGGAGCCGGAGTCGGCACCCGGCCCGGCGCGGGTCGCGCACCGACAGGCCGAGCACCTCGACGTCGCCGCGGGCCTCCGCGATGCCCTCGGCCAGGCCGAGGTGCAACGAACAGATCGTCTCGGGGTCGTCGACCGCCACGTCACTGAACGGGCAGTGCTGCAGCACGAGCTCCGGACGCCGCTGCGTGCCGCTGCGTCGGGGATCGAACCCCGAGCGGCGTGCCGCGTGCTCGATGGCGTCGACGCCGTCGGTCCGCGCCGGGTCGTCGTCGCCGGTCCGGGCGGCCTCGCGTCCGGTCGCGGAGCCAGCAGCGCGGGGGGTGACGCCGTCGCGTGCCGCCCGGGCGAGCACCGCGGCCAGCTCCCGGTAGGCGTCGCCGGCCACCGGTCGCCCGGCGACGGCGCGGTAGAGCCGTTTCGGTCGTCCACGCCCGGTCGGAGCGGCGGTCGTCTCGGCCACGAGACCGGCGTCGCGCAACGTCGCGAGGTGGGAGCGGACCGACGTGTGGTGCACGCCGACCACATCGGTGATCGCGACGACATCGAGCGGACCGTGCGACGCCTCGAGCAGCTCGAGGATCGCGACCCGAGTGGGGTCGGCGAGCGCACGGGCGGTCGGGTGCCGGCGGTCGCCCTGCGGAATATCTCGGTCCATGGGCCGAAGTATTCACGATGCGGCCGCTCGTGTCCCGGGACCTTCGTCACAGATCATCTCCACGACCGTGGTTGCTGCCCGGCATCGACCGGCGTCGGGTGCGATGATCTGGTTCATGTTCCGGCCACTTCCCCGTCACCTGACCGCCCTCGTTGCCCTCGTCGCCGCGCTCGCCCTGATCGGCGCGGCGTGTGCCGATGACGACAACGGTGACGACAACGGTGATGACGCAACGACGACCACCGAGGCCGCCTCGGGTGTCGACGCGCTGCGCATCAACGAGTTGCAGATGATCGGCAGCCACAACTCCTACAAGGAGCGCCCCCGCGAGGAGATCAGCGCGGCACTCGAGACGCTGGCGCCGGAGCTGCTCGCCGAGATCGACTACGGGCACCTGAGCCTCACCGAGCAGCTCGATGAGTACGGCGTACGCCAGCTGGAGCTCGACGTCATGGCCGATCCCGAGGGTGGGCGCTACTCCACCCCCGCAGCGCTCGAGATCCTCGGCATCGACGAGTCCGAGGACCCGGTGATGGACGAGCCGGGGTTCAAGGTCCAACACACCCAGGACGTGGACTACGCCTCGAACTGCCTCACGCTCGTCGTGTGCCTCGAGGAGGTCGAGCAGTGGTCGAGCGCGAACCCGGACCACCTACCGGTGATGGTGATGGTCGAGACGAAGACCCTCAGCATCGAGGACGGCGCCGAGGGCCTCGGGGTGGACCTGTCGGGCTTCGACGTCGAGTTCGCCGATCCTCCGGACATGACCCCGGAGCTGTTCGACGAGCTCGAGACCGAGATCACCTCGGTGTTCACCGAGGACCGGGTCATCACCCCCGACGACGTGCGCGGTGACCGGGACACGCTCGAAGAGGCGGTCCTGTCCGACGGGTGGCCGACCGTCGGCGAGTCCCGCGGCAAGGTGCTGTTCTCGCTCATCGACACCGGCGACAGCAAGGACACCTACCTGGAGGGCGCACCCTCGCTCGAGGGTCGGATCATGTTCACCTCCGGCACGCCGGGGGATCCCGACGCCGCGTTCGTCCGGGTCGACGACTCGCTCGAGGACGGTGGGGAGCTCGACGATTGGTCCGCTGCGGGTTACCTCATCCGCACCCGCACCGACGTGCCCGGGGTCCACGCACCGACCAACGACACCTCGTTGCGCGACTCGGCGTTCGAGAGCGGCGCGCACTACCTGTCGACCGACTACTACTTCGTCGAAGAGGAGCTCGGCACCGGGTACCTCGTGCAGTTCGACGGTGGGGTGGTGGCCCGCTGCAACCCGGTGAGCGCCTCGCCGGACTGCGACGACGACCTGCTCGCCGACGAACGCTGAGGGCGGCTCGCCGCCCCATCGCGTTCTGATCGCACCATCCTGTTCTCGGTGCACCCGGTGCGCTGGGCCGCAGTGTTCGCACCATCCGGTTTTCGGTGCACCCGGTGCGCTGGGCCGCAGTGTTCGCACCATCCGGTTTTCGGTGCACCTGGTGCGTCGGGCCGCAGTGTTCGCACCATCCGGTTTTCGGTGCACCTGGTGCGTCGGGCACCGGCGTCAGGCCCGGTAGGGGGCGACCCATTCCTCGCTGCGTGACCAGAGCTCGGCGGCCAGCTCGGGGGTGGCGGCGGGGTTCGGGTCCTTGGGTTCCCCCTCGGACCAGTAACCGACCCCCGAGGTGATCACGTCGTCGGAGGTTGCGCACATGAGCGACGTGGTGGCGCCCTGGTCCGTCGAACGCATGAAGCGGGTCATGATCGGCCGCACCGGCCACGGCACCCGACGCCACGCGTCCGATGCGATCACACCGGGGTGCACGGCGCACACCCAGACCACGTCGGGGTCGAGGCGGCGTTCGAGCTCCTGGGCGAACGCCACGTTGGCGAGTTTCGACACGGCGTACTCGCGCAGGCCCGTCACCCCGGGGGTCGACTGCTGCAGCGCGTCGAAGTCGATCCCCTTGGCCTGGAAGTGCGAATCGCTCGACACGACCACGATCCGGCTCGGCTCACCCGGTGCGGCGCCGGCCTCGAGCAGCGGCA
>SKRR01000309.1 GCA_007118345.1 Microthrixaceae bacterium
ACCGGTGCCAACAAGGCGGAGATGACCGAACGCTTCGGCGAGGACCAGGTGAAGGTGTGGCGGCGGAGCTACGACACCCCGCCCCCGCCGATCTCCGACGACAACGCCTACAACCCGAACGACGACGTGCGGTACTCGCAGCTGCCACCCGAAGTCATCCCCTCCACCGAGTGCCTCGCGGACGTCGTGACCCGGATGCTGCCCTACTGGCAGGACTCGATCATCCCCGACCTGCACGCCCACGGCACGGTGCTGGTCGTCGCACACGGGAACTCGTTGCGTGCGTTGGTCAAGCACCTCGACGGCATGAGCGAGGACGAGATCACCGAGCTCAACATCCCCACCGGCGTACCCCTGGTCTACGAGCTCGGTGAGGACTTCCGGCCCACCGAGGCGCTGCCGGTGGTCGAGCGGTACCTCATGGACCCCGCCGAGGTCGCGGCACGCGCCGCGGCGGTCGCCGACCAGGCCAGCGGCGACGGCAGCTGATCGGATCCGCTCAGCCGACCTCGGCGGACCTCGGGGAAGTCAGGTCGATCAGCGGGGTGCGGGTCGGCTCCAGGTCCAGACGGTCCTCGACCTCGGCCCACAACCGCCGGTAGCCGACCGCCGCGAGGTTGTTCGGCGAAGCGAGCACGGCGGGCACCTGTTCCATGCCCATCCGTTCCACCGATGACGACACCGGCACCACCGCCAGCGCGAACCTCCGGTCGCCGCGCACCTGGGTTCGGGTCTGGCGGTGCAGCACCTTGCGCTCGTCGAGCATCGAGAGGAAGGCGAGCAGCGGCAGGCCCGGACGATGTGTCGACACGAACTCCTGGAGCTGGTCGAGGCTGCGGACCGCGAGGGGTGCCGGCACGATCGGAGCGACCACCAGGTCGCAGGCGGCGAGCACCGACTCGGTCACCACGCCCAGGCCCGGCGCGCAGTCGAGGATCACCACGTCATACGCGCCGTCCAGAGGGCGCAGCAGCTTGCGCAGGACCCGGTCGGGCCATCGCCGGGTCGACAGCACCGAGTCCACCACCCGGAACGACGGGTCGGCCGGCAGCAGATCGAGGCGATCGTGGTCGGTGTGGCGCACGTACGCGTCGAGGTCACGCTTGCCGCCCAGCAGCCGGCTGGCGCCACCCTTGACCTTCGCCCGCGCCCGGTAGCAGTGGGTCGCCGCCCCCTGAGGGTCGAGGTCCCACAACAGTGTCCGGTGGCCCGAGGCTGCGGAGAGCACGGCCAGATTCACCGCAGCGGCGGTCTTGCCCACGCCGCCCTTCGCGCCGGCGACCGCCACGACCCTCACCGTCGGCTCCCCAGCGTCCGTGACATCCACACTCCCGGTCGTCGTGGACGCCATTCAACACCCCGGCGACCGCGGACGCACGACCACCTACGATCCAGCCATGTCCGCGTTCGCCGATCAGCTCGCAGCAGTTCCGCTCTTCTCCGCCTGCTCGCGGCGTGACCTGCAGCGGCTCGCGGGCGCGGCGGACGAGGTCGTGGTCGGCGCCGGCACGGAGCTGACCGTCGAGGGTGCCGTCGGGCGGGAGATGTTCGTGCTGCTCGAGGGGAACGTCGAGATCCGCAAAGGCGGCACCGTCGAGATCGAGCTCGGCCCCGGCGACCACTTCGGCGAGCTCGCCCTGCTCGACGGCGGCCCCCGGACCGCGACGGTGGTGACCAGCACCGACGCCACGCTGCTGGTGCTCACCAAGCCAGCGTTCCACGCGGTCCTCGATGAGATCCCCACCCTCGCCCACAAGCTGCTCGTGTCCCTCGCACGCCGGCTACGCGCGTCCGAGCGGTCCTTCGGGCACTGAACGACTCCCCGCACGCAGTGGCCGGCACGGGGCACACATCGCCGGCCGCAATCGCCCGGCCGGCGACCGCCGCGGTAGGTTTCCGAGCGATATGAGCGCCACCGACACCACCACCAACGAGGACACCGAGCAGGTCCCGGGGCCCAAGCGCCTCCGGCCGCATCAGATCGCGATCGTCGTCGGCATCGTGATCGCAGCGACCGTCGCGCTGTCCGGCATCTTCACCACGCTGACCGGCTGGACCGATGACGCAGAAGTGACCCGCAAGGTGTTCGGATTCATCCCCGGGCCGATCAAGGCTGCCTTCTACACGGTCACCCCGGTGCTGTTCATCTATGGCGCGGTGATGTTCGCCAACCGGATCCGCAACTGGCAGCGCGGCGCCCCCGACCGTCGGGACCTCACACCGAAGAACGCGAAGCGCCGGCTCGAGAAGCTGCGCGCCGGCCTCTACATGCAGACCCTGCTGCGCGATCCCGCCGCCGGGATCATGCACTCGATGATCTACTTCGGCTTCCTGGTGCTGCTCGCCGTCACCGCGACGCTCGAGATCAACCACGTGCTGCCGGAGTCGCTCAAGTTCCTCAACGGCGGCGCCTACCAGGCGTACTCGTTCATCGGCGATGCCGGCGGCCTGGTGTTCACCGCCGGTGTGGTCTGGGCCATCGTGCGTCGGTACGTCCAGAAGCCCTACCGGATCCGCATCAAGTCGAAGCCCGAGCACGCGGTCATCCTGGGCGTGCTGCTCGCACTGGGCGTCACCGGCTTCCTCGCCGAGATGTTCCGCATCGCCGCCGACGGCCGACCCGACTTCGAGGTGTGGTCGTTCATCGGCTACCCGCTCTCGGCGCTGGTGCAGAACGTCGACGGCATCGTCGGCTGGTACCAGGCCATGTGGGTCGTCCACGTGCTGAGCTTCTTCGTGTTCCTCGTCGTGACCGGCTTCGGCGCCGAGGTCTGGCGCATCGCGCTCGAGGGCCTGCCCGACCATGAGCGGTGGTCGTTCATCGGCTACCCGCTGGCCACCCTCATCGAGGACGCCGGGAACCTCGCTGGCGGCCACCAGATCTGGTGGGTGGCCCACGTGGCCAGCTTCTTCCTGTTCCTGCTGATCCTCCCGGTGACGATGCTGCGCCACATCTTCACCTCGCCGCTGAACATGTACCTGTCGGACAAGGACCGTCCGAAGGGCGCGATGAAGCCGATGCCGAACCTCATGGAGACCGAGCTCGAGACCTTCGGCGCCTCGGTCGTCGAGGACTTCACCTGGAAGCAGCTGCTCGACACCGACGCCTGCACCATGTGCGGCCGCTGCACCTCGGTGTGCCCCGCACACGCGACCGGCAAGCCGCTCGACCCCCGCGAGATCGTGCTGAAGTCCGGTGAGGTCATGGCCGCCACCGGCGACCCGAAGGTGTCGCCCCCGATCGGCCTCGACGGGGAGATCACGATCTCGGCCGACTCGCTGTTCGAGCGCATCACCCCCGAAGAGGTCTGGGCCTGCACCTCGTGCAAGGCGTGCGACGAGATCTGCCCGGTCAACATCGAGATCCTCGACAAGATCCTCGACATGCGTCGCTACCTGACGCTGATGGAGTCCGACTTCCCCACCGAGCTCGGCAACGCCTTCCGTGGCATGGAGAACTCCGGCAACCCGTGGTCGATGTCCAACAACGACCGCACGAACTGGGCGAAGAACCTCGACGGCATCACCGTCATCGACGGCGGTGACCCGTTCACCGCCGAGTACCTCTACTGGGTCGGCTGCGCCGGGTCCTTCGACGACAAGAACCAGAAGGTCACCCAGTCGATGGCGAAGCTGCTCCAGCGGGCGAACATCAGCTTCGCGATCCTCGGCCCTGCCGAGAACTGCACCGGCGACCCGGCCCGACGCGCCGGCAACGAGTACATCTTCCAGATGCTGGCCATGCAGAACATCGAGACGCTCAACGAGATGGGCGTGCGCAAGATCATCACGCAGTGCCCCCACTGCTTCAACACCCTCGACAACGAGTACCCGCAGCTCGGCGGCCACTACGAGGTCCTGCACCACAGCCAGTTCCTCGAGGAGCTCATCGACTCGGGCCGCCTCGACATGACCGGCGCCCGGCTCGACGAGCGCGTCGTGTACCACGACTCCTGCTACCTCGGCCGCCACAACGACGTCTACATGGCGCCCCGTAACGTGATCGGTTCGCTCAGCGGCATCGAGATCGTCGAGGCGGGCCGCAACGGCACCAAGGGCATGTGCTGCGGCGCCGGCGGCGCACGGATGTGGATGGAGGAGAGCACCGGCAAGCAGGTCAACGTCGAGCGCTCCCAGGAGCTGCTCGCCACCGGCGCCACCCGGATCGCGACCGCCTGTCCGTTCTGCTACATCATGATCGACGACGGCGTGAAGTCCCAGGGTGTCGAGGAGGAGGACGTCAAGGTCGGCGACCTCGCGATGCACGTGCTCGAGGCCCTCGAGAACGCCGAGCCCCTCTCCACCAACCCGCTCCAGGCCGAGCAGAGCTGACCCGCCCGTCCGGGCGACGATGATGCTGAGCGGGGCACGGGTGCTGGTGGTGGACGACGACCACGACGCCGCGTCCACCCTGACCCTCGTGCTGACGGCCTCCGGGTTCCACGCCGCCACCGTGCCGGATGCGTCCAGCGCCCTCGGCGTGACCCTCGACGAGGACGTCGCCGTGGTGGTGTGCGCCTTCACGCGTCGCGGTGTGGGGGCCACCACCGACCTGGTGACGGCACTGCGCGGCCGACCCGAACCCCGGTTGCGCGACGCCCGGGTGATCGTGCTCGTCGATCACGAGGAGGACACCTGGCTCGGTCTCGGCGCCGCGGTCGACGACGTGTTGGTGCGTCCGGTGGCCGCCCAGCAACTGGCCGACGCGGTGACCGGGCTGGCGGCTGCAGCGACGATCGACCTCGCGCCGCCACGGCGCCCCGCCGGGCGTCGAGGCGCTCAGGCCGGGAAGTTCCGCGAGTAGCGCGAGGCGACGGCCCCGCGCTGGTGCTGGTACTTCGAGTTGAGCTCGGGGTGGCCGTAGGGCCGTTCCGCCGCACGGTCGAGGCGTTGGAAGACCATCTGGGCGACCTTCATGCCGGGGCGCAGCAGGATCGGCAACGTCGCCACGTTGGACAGCTCGAGCACGATCACCCCGTCGAAGCCCGGGTCGACGAACCCGGCGGTGGCGTGGACCTGCACCCCGAGCCGGCCGAGGCTGCTCTTGCCGTTGACGATGCCGACCACGTCGTCGGGCAGCCCGAAGGTCTCGGCGGTGTGGCCGAGCGCGAACTCGCCCGGGTGCAGCACGAACGGCTCCCCGTCGGGCACCTCGACGGTCTCCATCAGCGCGTCGTTGCTCACCATCGGATCGATGTGGGTCATGCGGCTGTTGCGCATGACGCGGAACTGACGACCGAGGCGCACGTCCACCGACGCGGGCTGCACGAGCTCGTCGTCGAACGGATCGATGACGAGTCGACCCGTGGCGATCTGTTCGCGGAGGGAGCCGTCGGAGAGGATCACGACGCGCACCGTAGACGCGGCCGACCGGGTGCACGGAACCCGCGCCGACGCATCGGCGGACTCGGTGGCGACGGGTGGGGCGACACAGCGCTCTGCACTACAGTCGGCATCCATCGCGGGTGTAGTTCAATGGTAGAACTTCAGCTTCCCAAGCTGATAACGCGGGTTCGATTCCCGTCACCCGCTCTGATGCGAAACCCCTGCCACGGCAGGGGTTTCGTCGTTCCGGGGTGACGGCGCCGGTCCGACCGAATCTGCGATGTTGCACATGCCGATTTCGGCACGGTCAGCTGGGCATGCCCGGGAGGACGAGGAGCGCCTCGTCCTCGCTGAGTGCGAACGCCTCCACGGCCCCGGTGTGATCGAGGAGGGTCCGAAGGACCATGGCGGTCGACGCGTTGCCAACGCGGAGCCACACGACCTTCGGCGGTGGGCCGTGGAGGAACGCGAGCTGACGGAAGTCTGAGTCCTTCGAAGCAATGACGTAGTCATGCTCGCCGGCGTAGTCCCAGATCTCCCGATCCGTCGCGGTGTCGAGGTTGAGCGCCGTCACGTGCTGGCTCTCCGGAAACTCGTCTCGCAGATCACCGACGAGCGTCCTCGACAGGTTCTGGTCGAAAAGAAGCCTCACGCTGTGGCGAGGCGGCGTTCGCGCAGGGCAGCGAACTCGATGGCGGCCCGAACGTGCTCCGGCGTCAGCTCCGGGAAGTCGGTGACGATCTCCTCGGTGGTCATCCCCGCTGCGAGGTACTCGAGCACGTCATAGACCGCGATGCGCGTGCCGACGAAGCAGGGCTTGCCGCTCCGAACACCGGGGCGGGTCTCGATGATCGTGGTGAGATCCATCGACTCAACGCTACCCCCGTCCGCCAACCTACGGACGGTGGTTCGCAGTGACCTGGGGCCGGAACACATCGAGCTTCGCTGCCATCTCGGCGTCGCGGGCCTGCGCTGCGTGCTGGTAGCGAAGCGCGGCGTCGTGGGTGGAGTGCCCGAGCCGTGTCATCAGCTGCTTGGTAGTGGCGCCTGTCCACGCAGCCGATGACGAAGGGCGGGAGACTGACCGTTCGCACCCCGGCAGCGCTCTTCGGCGCCGTCAGTTTGCGGGCGCCGTCCTTGAGGTGGACCGCTTGACGCTGCACTGACAACTGACCGGCGGCGAGGTCGACGTCGCGTCGCTCCAGTCCGAACAGCTCTCGCCGACGAAGTGCCCCGAACCCGGCCAGCAGGACGAGGGACCTGAGGTGCGGACGAATCGCGTCGGCGAGTTGGTGGATCTGCTCCGCGGTCGCCAGCGGGCGCTCTGCGGAGTGTTCCTGGCCCGCACCGCGGATGACACAGGGGTTCCGCACGATCACGGAGTCGCTGACCGCCACGTTCAGGATGGCGCGCAGGAGGCGGTAGGCCTTGGCCGACTGGAGCTCGGACGAGTCGTTGCGAACACGGCTGAGCCACGCCCGAACGGCCTCAGTGGTGATCGAGCCGACGGGCACGTCGCCGAAGGTGGGGAGGATGAACCGATCGAGGAGGTTGCCGTACAGCTCGAGTGTCTTGGGAGCGAGCGGCCGAGGACGATCGGTCAGGAACGACTCGGCACGATCAGTCAGGAGTGCGCGCCCTGCGTCCGGGTCGACCCAACCACCGTTGCCCTGGGCCGTGAGCTGGTCCCGTTCCCAACGCTCGGCGGCCCTTCTGATCGTGAACGTCTCGCTGCACTGACTGCCGTCCGGTCGGCGAAGACGGACCCGCCATCGCGGCTTGCCGTCCGCATCGGCCCGCCTGTTGCTGTTCGTCTCCCGACGCGTGATCGCCACGACTACCGCTTCTCGATGCGAGATGGAGAGGCCGTGAACGACGGAGATACGGCGCTCACGCACCGACCTGCTCAAACGACGTCCTCAACTGCGAATTCTTTTCGCCGAAGAGATGTCCATGGCATCGAACCCCGCACGCCGCTCGCTCGCTCTCACCGTTGCATTGGCGCTGCTCGCAGCGGTCGCTTCGGTGGCACTGTTCGCGACGAGCCAGCCGGTCGGAGCAGCGTTCACGGGCGGCGCCGGCACCAGCTGGTCCGTCAGCGCCACCGGTCCCGGCGGTGGAGCGATCCAACCTGGGCAGCCCATGACCGTGGTCGTCACACTGGTCTGGGACGCCGACATGCACGCCTATCCCGGCAACCCCTGCACCCTCCAAGGGTCGACGTCCGATCCCCGGATCCCGGACATGTACATCTTGACCAGCGGGGCCGACCCGAGCAGCGCGCTCTTCCCCAGCTGCGGCGTCACCCAGGAACTGTCGCCCGACCTGCGCACTGCGACCTGGACGAGGGACGTCACGGCGCCGACTTCTCCCGGCAACTACAGCGTTCGTGCCTACAGCCGCAGCGCGCCGTACTTCAACAGCTCGCCAAACTTCACCTACAGCGACCCGTTCGCCTACTCGGTCGGAACGACGACCACGACCACCACATCAACGACCACCACATCAACCACCACCACGACAACCGCACCCACCACCACGACCACCGCACCCACCACCACGACCACCGCACCCACCACCACCACGACCACCGCACCCACCACCACCACGACCACCGCACCCACCACCACCACGACCACCGCACCCACCACCACGACCACCGCACCCACGACGGCGACACCGGCACCCGGCGGACCGGTCGAGCTCATCGTCGGCGATCGACGCACGACCCCCGAGGTCGACCAGCGCGACGACGGAACCACCCTCGCCATTCGCGGGGGCGGGGTCGAGCTGACTATCAGGTCACTGGACGCCGGAGGCGATCCTCGCCCTCTGGACGATTCCGGTCGCCTCGTGGTGGGTCGCGACGGCGAGATCGAATCGTCCGCCGCCGGCTATGCACCCGGCAGCAAGCTCACCATGAGCATGTTCTCCGACCCTGTCACCCTCGGAATCTTCCCGGTCAAGGCGGACGGGACCTTGAGCGCAGCCGCCGTCGTGCCGGCCTCGGTGCCGCTCGGCGAACACACGTTGCAGATGGATGGCATCCATGACTCGGCCTCGCACACCGTCCGCGTCGCCGTGCTCGTGGTCGAGGACGCCAACAGGGCGGTGGAACCCGAGGGCGGCTCGGCGCCGGTCCCGGCCAGCCTGGCCTACACCGGGTCGGAGGGCTGGCTGGGGACGCTGGGCGTGGCACTGCTGGTCGCGGGTTGCCTGGTCACGGTGGCCGCGACCCGCCGGCGGCCTTGACGCCCAGGAGTTTCCTGCTCGTGAACGCCCGCTGTTCAGTGAACGCTGCACAGATGTTGCACAGGACGCAGCGGAACGGGACGGTGAGCTTCCCAAGCTGATAACGCGGGTTCGATTCCCGTCATCCGCCCTGGTGCCAAGCCCCTGCCACGGCAGGGGCTTGGTCGTTCCGGGCAGCCGGTAGCGGACCGGACGCGACCCGAGACTCGAATCGCGCTCAGCTGTACCATCGCGCCGTGTCCGACCACCGTGGTGTGTGCTCCCGGCAGGCCCGACCGAGGCGGGTGCGCTGATGCCGCCCGCAGCTGTGTATCCCGTGCGGTTGGGGTTCACCCCGGAGTCGCTTGCCATCGCCGACCCCGACCACCCGGGGCTGCGTCGCGCCGGACCGAGGGGGTCGGCGCCATACGGCGACGAGCGGGTGGAGGTGCAGGTGTGCCCGGCCGTCGACTGCATCGGCGACGGATCCGCCCGAACGGATCTGACCGGGTTCGGGTTCGACACCGTCGACCTGGCCGGGCTCGACGCGCTCCAGCGGACCTGTGCCGCCGTCAGACTCGCCGGCCAGGTCGACGATGCCGACGCGGCGACGATACGCGCCGAGCTCGACGGGGCGATGCTGCGCACCTCGAGCGGTGGGGCCGTGCGGGTGCTGCACCTCTCCGATGAGGGGTTCATCATGCGGACCGCTGGGCCCAACGGCATGTCGTTGGTGGGGTCGCGTCCGTCGGGCATGAACGGTCACGGCGGCGCGACGTCGGTCCACAGCGACCAGGACGTGTTCGGCACCCCGATGTCCCAGCTGATGGAGGGCCGGGCACCCTCGTTGTTCGTCCACGACTCGCCCGACGGGCACAACCACGACGCCTCGATGCTGCTGGTGAACCTGTGGATCCCGCTGCAGCAGGTCACCCAGCCTCTGGTGCTCGCCGACGGCCGCAGCGTCGACCGACGGCGTGACCAACTCCGCTACGGGCTCGCCACCGACTCGTTCCTCGAACGCGAGGACGACCAGGCGATCAACGACATCTGGGTGTTCCTCCACGACGACGAGCAGCGGTGGTACTTCCGTTCCGACATGGACCACCGCAGCGGCTATGTGTTCAACACCCTCAGCACGCCCCACGGGTCGGGCGTGCTGCCGGGCGAGGACGTCGCCGAGTGGTGCTACCGGACGCTGGAGACAGCGGAGTCAGCGGTCGGAGCGGGCGATGCCGGTGGGCTCGTCGCAGCGGCCGCGCCGGCTGGTCGCCCCGATCTGCGCGAGCTGGCCGGGTCGACGACTCCGGCGCTGCGGGATGCGATCGCCGCGATGCTGGCCGTGCTCGACGAGGCCGCTGCGGATCATGTCGCCGTGTGCGGTGCACGAGGCGAGGAGTGGTCGGCGGCATCGCGGGCGGCTCGCCGCCGAGTGGTGCGGATGTCGCTGGAGATGCGGATGGTGGTGTCGGTCGAGCGCTCCGACCTCGCGGGGAGCTGAGACGGGCAACGACCGGGCCGGTTCCTGCGCCGCGGAGGATGTGGCGCCCCACCACCGGGGTCAGACCCCGCACTCGCCGAACGCACCCGCTGGCAGCCCCCGTTCGTCGGCGAGTGCCATCTGACGGAAGGCGTCGAACTCGGGTCGTTGCGCGAAGAAGTCCAGCCGTGGCTGCACCTCGGCGGGCACGTCGAGATCGAACACGTACGCGCTGAAGCTCTCGGCGATGTCCTCCTCGGGGCTGCTCGCCGCATAGGTGCCGAGGAAGCCCGGGTCCACACGGCGCAGCATCCTGCTGAGGGTATGCCGGTGCAGCAGCGAAGCAGCGCGCCGCCATCAACGGCGTCGTCCTCGGCGCCGACCCGATCCGAGGATCGACCCGCCGGCGACGGGGGTGTGATCGGATGTCCGCATGTTCCAGGGAATCCTGATCTTCGCGCTCGTCGGTATCGTGCTGATCGGTGTGTTCGCCGCAGTGCTCGGCAAGCGACGCGCCTACGAGGACTCCGTACCCCCCGAGGACCGATTGACCGACGAGGAGTTCCGCCGGATCGAGTTCGGCGACGACGACTGAGCTCTGAGCCGGCCCCTCGGTTCGTGATCAGCTGGCGGGCCGCAACGACAGTCGTGCGACCGAACCGGTCCCGAGGCGTCGGACGCGTGCGCTCGCGCTGCGACGGGACCCACCGACCCACACCGACGCGTCGCCGGCCGCGGTGAGGTTCGCCACCCAGTCCGAGCTGGGACGAGCGGTCCCCACCAGCAGTTCCTCTCCCACTCGCAGTGACAGCAGCGGGCGGACCCGGGGTCTGCCGCTTCGGCGACCCTCGGTCTGCAGCAGCACGAGTCCTGGCCCGATGGGCAACGGGCTGCCCACCCCCCGCCGCACCAGTGGTTCGACCACGGCGTTCACGGAGCGGAACGTCTGGCGTCGTGCGGCACGGAGCAGTTGCATGTCGTCCCGGTGCCCCCGAACGGGTCGGCCCACACCTTGCTCAGCTGCGTGCAGCGACTCGGGCCCGGGCGACCTCGGCGGCCTGGCTCGGACCGAACATCAGCCCGAGGAGCGCGAGCGGTGTCTGCACCGCCTGCGCAGCAAGGTGCTCCTCGAACCGGTTCTGGCCCGGGGCGAGCAGGTCGTGCAGCTCGCCGGGCACCGTGGCGAGCGTGGCCAGCACGAACGGTCGAATCGCACTGCGTCGCGCCGCCGGTACCCCCTTGAGCTGCACCGCGGCATCGAGGATCCGGCGAGTGTGGTCGGTGACGTACAGCTCCGAGGTCCACGCCTGCATGCGCTCCCGCAGGCCCGCGAGCGTGGTCGGCAACTCGCCCTCCTCGATGAGCGGGAGCGGGAGCTGACCGGCCTGGAGTGCCGCTCGTCGGTCGGGATCGGCGAAGACGCCGTCGAGGTCGACCCGCGGGTCGAGCAGCGCCCCGTGGGTGGACTGCTCGGCGACGAAACGGTCGGCGCGCCCGGGATCGAGTGGTCCGCTGCCGTACCGCTGCACCATGACGAGGAACGAATCGGTCAGGGTCATCGACACCCAGGCCTGCTGGTGCGGGTCACCCGCGTCGTACTCGACATCGCAGGGTCCCGTGCCCGCCACGACGCGGTGCATCGCGCGCACCGCACGTGCCGAGCGGTACACCTCGTCCATCGAGCCGAGGTTCTGTCGCTGCACGAACGCACCGGTTCTCGCCACGCGACCACCGAGGTCGTTCGAGAAGGCACCGCTGACGTCGGTCGCGGTGACGATCGGCGCCGAGAGCGCCTGCAACAGCGCGGCACGGAGGCCCGCGAGCACCGAGCACGGCTGCGTGACGACCTGCCAGGTCGGGGATCCGGGGCCGAACAGGCCCGGGTCCCCGGGCGCGGCAGCGGGGTCGAGCACGCTCCGGAACAGACCGGTCCGCGCTCGCATCACCCCACCCAGACCGGGGATCCCGCCCGGCAGGGCACGGGACAACACGAGGCTCGGAGTGGGGATGAGCCTCACGGCGCCGGCCTCGGGGCGTGCGGCAGCAGCATCGAATGGGTGACCCTCGCGAGCACGATGGCGAGCGGATGCAGGTCGAGGGGCTCGAGTAGTCCGTCGTCGATGCAACACCGCAAGAGCGGCTGGTCCCGCAGCGGGCTCGACCCCGGAGCGTTCATGCGCCTGCTCGACGCGCCGCGTCGGGAGGCCGAAAGCGATCATGCGCCATGCCCTCATCGTCTTCCGCTTCGGCGCGGACCGCAATCCGTTGGTCTCTCGAGCTCGTCGCGGTCACGATGCGGGCATGCCCGATGCCCGCTACGTCCACGGTCACCACGAATCGGTCCTGCGCTCCCACGAGTGGCGCACGGCCGACCCGCGACTCGACCGCTGGCTCGAGCTGTACCGCAGCGCCGACGGCTGGTGGATCATCCCCCACGGCCAGGTGCTCGCACGACCCTGATCGTCGAGCACGGAGCTCAGCTCCACACCAGCGCGTCCAGCAGCAGCGCGACACCGAACACCGCGAAGAGCACCGAGGCACCGATGCGCGTCGCCCGTCGCGGAAGCCGGTGGCCGAGCACGCGCCCCACGAACACTGCGAGCGCGCCCGACGCGGTGATGCCGAGCGTGGCGCCCAGCCACGTCCACACGGGTGACTCCCGAGCGGCCAGCGTCGCCGTCGCGATCATCGTCTTGTCGCCGAGCTCGGCGAGCACCATCGCCCCGACGATCGACAACAGCACCGACCGTCCTCCGATCGACGAGGTCTCCGCCTCGTCGTCATCGTCGTCGCGCAACGTCCACCACGCGAACCCGAAGAACACGAACGCGCCCACCACGGAGATCGCCGTGGTGGGCAGTGCAGCGCCGAGCAGCCCACCGACGAGGACCGACGCGCCGTTGGTGATCGCGAAGGCGATGGTGATGCCGGCCAGCACGATCACCGTGCGGTAACGGGTGGCGAGTCCGAGCGCGACCAGCTGGGTCTTGTCGCCGAGCTCGGCGACGAACACGACGGCGAAGGCGAGCAGGAAAGCGTCCACGACGAACCAGGCGTGGACGCTATCCCGTCAGCCGTCACGCCCGATCAGCCGCGTGACAGCCGTCACGTGATTCGCTTCGCCCGGCGCTCACGCGCTAGGTCTAGTCACCACGTGCCGACGAACGACCTCGCCTCCGAGATCTCGCGGCCGGGGGAGCAACTCCGGCTCCGTCACCCCTCTCCGGGTGACGGGACCTCGATGTGGGCGCTCGCCGATCGAACCGGACTGGACCTGAATTCGCCCTACGCCTACGTGCTCTGGGGCGACCATTTCAGGTCCAGCTCGCTGATCGCCGAGGCGCCGTCGGATCCGACTCCACTGGGCTTCGTGATGGGCTTCCGACCTCCGGAGGACCACGAGACACTCTTCGTGTGGCAGATCGGCGTGGACGAACGGGCCCGCGGACGCGGTCTGGCCGCCAGGATGCTCGACCACTTGGTGGCCGAGCTGGGCGTGTCCCACGTCGAAGCGACCGTCACCCCGTCGAACGACGCCTCGGCGGCGTTGTTCCGGGGACTGGGCGCCCGCCACGACGCACCGGTGGTAGCAGCGCTCCGCTACGGCGAGGACATGTTCCCGGGAGGCCACGAGGCCGAGGTGTGTTTCCGCATCGGCCCGATCGGGCAGCGGGAACCGGGCGTCGGCACGCCCACCACACAACCACCACGAGGTGATTCCAGTTGAAGCTGTTCGAAGAACTCGAGTCAGAGGTCCGCGGTTACTGCCGATCTTGGCCGACCGTGTTCGACCGCGCGCAGGGATGGACCCTCACCGACGAGTCGGGCCGTGAGTACCTCGACTTCTTCGCCGGGGCCGGCGCGCTGAACTACGGCCACAACCATCCTGCGCTGATGCAACCGCTGGTCGAGTACCTGTCGAGCGGACGAATCCTGCACGGCCTCGACATGGCCACGGTCGCCAAGCGCGACTTCCTGCAGTCGTTCAAGGACCACGTGCTCGACCCACGCGGCCTCGACCACAAGCTCCAGTTCCCGGGCCCGACGGGTACCAACGCCGTCGAGTCGGCCCTGAAGCTGGCGCGCAAGGTCACCGGGCGGCACCGCGTCGTGTCGTTCACCAACGCGTTCCACGGCATGACCCTCGGGTCGCTCGCGGTCACCGGCAACTCCATGAAGCGTGGCGGGGCCGGCGTGCCGCTCAGCCACGCCGACACCATGCCGTTCCAGGGCTTCGGCGAGGACGACGTCGACACGCTCGGCTACTTCGAGTCGATGCTCGCCGACGACGGCTCGGGCCTCGACACACCCGCCGCGGTGATCCTCGAGACCGTGCAGGCCGAGGGCGGGGTCAACGCCGCCGCCGACTGGTGGCTCCAGCGGCTCGCCGGGATCTGCCGCGAGTACGGCATCATGTTGATCGTCGACGACATCCAGGTCGGATGTGGCCGCACCGGCCGCTTCTTCTCCTTCGAGGACTTCGGCGTCACGCCGGACATCATCTGCCTGTCGAAGTCGCTGTCCGGCTCCGGACTGCCCTTCGCGCTGGTGCTCATGCGGCCCGAGCTCGACGTCTGGGAGCCCGGCGAGCACAACGGCACGTTCCGTGGCAACAACGCGGCCTTCGTGACCGCCACCGCCGCGCTCGAGACCTTCTGGGTCGACGACGAGTTGAGCAAGGAGACGGACCGCAAGTCCGCGAGGATCCGTGCCGGCCTCGAGGCGCTCGCCGACGAGCACAGCGGCATCTTCGACAAGGTCAAGGGACGCGGGATGATCCAAGGCCTGTCGACCGCTGCGCCCGAACTGGCCGGCATGATCACCGGCGAGGCCTTCGATCGTGGGCTGATCATCGAGACCGCCGGCGCCAACGACGAGGTCGTGAAGCTGCTGCCGCCGCTGGTCGTCGACGACGCTGCGATCGACACGGCACTGTCGATCATCGCCGACAGCGTCGATGCAGTGATCGAACGCGTCGGGGAGGACCTGCGCTCGAGTGCCGAGGTGGGGTCGTGATCGTCCGCACGCTGGAGGACATCGTCGGGTCCGACCGGGACGTGGGCGCCGAGACGTGGACGTCGCGCCGGTTGCTCCTCGCCGACGACCGGATGGGGTTCTCGCTCCACGACACGGTCATCGAGGCCGGCACCACGACCAACATGTGGTACCAGAACCACCTCGAGGCGGTGTACTGCATCGAGGGTGACGGCACCGTCGAGCTCGTCGACAGCGGCGAGACCTTCGAGATCCGCGCCGGCACGGTCTACGCGCTCGACCAGCACGACCGTCACGTGCTGCGCGCGAACACCCGGATGCGGATGGTCTGCGTGTTCAACCCGCCGTGCACCGGCGCCGAGACCCACGACGAGCACGGGGCGTACCCGCTGCTCGTCGACGCCGGCGAGGGAGGTGGCGGATGAGCACCGCCACACGGCACGATCCGTACCCGTCGCGTCTGGTCGACACCCCGGCGCTGGTCCCCCGGGAGGACCCGGTGGTGTGGGGCGACGACCCTGGGCCGCTCGATCCCGAGCTGGTGAGCGCCTATGAGGAGAACGGGTTCCTCGTCCTGCCCGGCCTGATCCCGCCGAGCACCATCGCCGCGCTCGACGCCGACATCAGCCGGGCGGCCGCCGACGAGGACGTGAAGGCGAGCGACGAGGCGGTGATCGAACCGGGCAGCAACGAGCTCCGGTCACTGTTCGCCGTGCACCGGCGGGACGACGCGCTCGGGGCGCTCGCCGCGGACCCACTGTTGGCCGACATCGCTCGGCAGCTCCTTGCCGACGACGTCTACGTGCACCAGAGCCGGATCAACCTCAAGCCCGGGTTCCGCGGCAGGGAGTTCTACTGGCACTCGGACTTCGAGACGTGGCACACCGAGGACGGCATGCCCCGGATGCGCGCGCTGAGCTGCTCGGTGCTGCTCACCCCGAACCACACGTTCAACGGCACCCTGCTGACGATCGAGGGATCACACCAGCACTACGTGTCCTGCGTGGGTGAGACCCCTGAGGACAACTACCGCCAGTCGCTGCGCCGCCAGGACCTCGGCGTGCCCGACGACGACAGCCTGCGCGAACTGGTCCGCATGGGCCGCATCAACGAGTGCACCGGCCCGCCGGGCACCGTGGTGGTGTTCGACTGCAACGTGATGCACGGATCGAACGGCAACATCACGCCGTTCCCCCGTCACAACGTCTTCCTCGTCTACAACGCGCTGTCGAACGCGCTGGTGGAGCCCTTCGCTGCGCCGGCGCCCCGCCCCGACTTCATCGCCACCCGCGACCCGGTGCCGATCCGACGCTGACCGATCCGGCGCCGGGCTGTGCCGGCGCTGGGCTGTGCCGGCGTCGGGGTGGTCCGGCGCTCAGACGCTCAGGTGCGGGCGTCGATGGCACGCCAGATGATCAGCACGATCACCGCGCCGACGAACGACCCGACGAGCCCGCTGAACTGCAGTTCGAGTCCGTCACCGGCGAGCAGGCTGACGAGGAGTCCACCCACCAGCGAGCCGAGCAGCCCGGCGATGAGCGACCGGGCGTCGGGGCGCGTGCCCATGCCGAGCACCAGTTGGGCGAGCCAACCGACGAAAAGTCCGAACACGAGGATGGCGAGCAGCAGCACGTTCGACCCCTTTATGGGCGCGGCCCATGCCGCGCGCTCGTCACTCTATGCCGGCGCGATCACCCCGATGGCGATGTGACCAGGTCGACCGCCATGGCCCCCAGCACGGCGGCCGTGGCGGCTGGACCCCGCCGCAACGGCGTGGGCAGCACCGCGGCGTCCGCGACCCACAGGCCCGCCACACCGATCACCCGCAGCTGCCCGTCGACCACTGCACCGGGCGTGTCGGGGCGCCCCATGGGTGCAGTCCCGCCCAGGTGGTACGCGGAACCCACCCGCTCGGCGACCCACGCGTCGAGCTGGGCCGGGTCACCGAGGTGCTCCGAGGTGGGACCGTGCCAGTCGGCCACCACGGCCGAGCAGTCGGACGTCCGCGCCAGCGCGGTCGTGATGGCGACCGCAGCGCACAACGCCGGTAGGTCGCCCAGCGGGTCGGGACCGACCTGGCTGAGCTCCGGTGCCTCGCCAGGGCCGAGTCGGACCCGGACACGCGAGCGGGGCTGCAGGAGTGTGACCCGCAGGTGGAGGAGCCGGTCGGCCGGATCCTCCCCGGTCACCACCCCATAGGGACGTCGCGTCGGGAGGATCTCGACGAGACCACCCGGTTCGGGGCCTTCCAGGTGCAGGGCGAGCTGCATGAAGCTCGTGACGGTGTCGGGCACCACCCCCGGGCGCGGCAGGTACGGCAGGTCGATGCACGGATGGTCCCAGGCCGCGGCGCCGACCGGGAGGTCGGCCACCACCTCGTGGCCGGCCGCGCGGAGGTGGTGCGCAGGGCCGATGCCGGAGCGCAGCAGCAGGGTCGCGGTGCCGAGCGAACCGGCGCAGCAGACCACGCGCTCGGCCCGCCATCGCCGTGGACCAGAGGGACCCAGGGCGTCGACGCCGACGACACGTCCGTGCTCCACCTCCAGTCGGTCCACGCGGGTCGACGCCTCCAGCCGGACACCGGACGGCGCCGTCGGACCCCGCAGTCCCAACGCCTCGGCCGGATCGACCCGCCGGCCGTCGCGCACGTTGAACGGCACGGGTCCGACGCCGAGGAGCGTCCCCCCGTTCAGGTCGTCCACCCACCGGTGGCCCCGGGCCGTCGCCGCGGCGGCGAATGCGTCACTCACCGGCTCGAGGTCGGCGTCGCGCCACACCGGTATGGGGCCACCGATGCGGGTCCGGTCCGTTCGCTCGGCGTCGAGGTCGTCCTCGAGGGTGTCCGCGAGCCCGTCGAGCCGGTCGGGCGACCATCGGGGGTCACCGGTGGCGTCCACCCAGTCCCGGTGGTCGTCGGCGGTGCCGCGGATCCAGTAGCACCCGTTGACCGCGGCCGACCCGCCCACGCCGCGGCCGCGACGGGTCGTGATCATCCTCCCGTCGTCGAGCAGCACCTCGGCCCCGTCGCTCGTCGCCGGATCGAACGCACCGCGCAACGACCACCACGGTGGCGGTACCGGGACACCACCTGCCTCGAGCAGCACGACGTCCACGCCACGACGGGCGAGCAGGGTGGCCAGCACGCTGCCCGAGGTGCCGGCTCCGATGACGAGCACCTCGGCATCGCGGGCGCGGCGCTGCGGGCGGTCGCT
>SKRR01000328.1 GCA_007118345.1 Microthrixaceae bacterium
GCCGAGTACGTGACGAAGCCCTTCGACCCGCTCGATCTGGTCGCGGTCATCGAGCGGTGTGCGGCGACCCCCATCGCCACTGACCACACGCCGTCGTCGACGCCGACCATGGGGCGTTCACCCGTGCGGATCGCCCGGGCGAACTCGACGTGCTCGAGGTAGCTGGCCCCGTGGTGGGCTCCCGTGTGGCGCACCCGGTCGTCAGCCCCGAGCTCTCGTTCGCCCACGGGCCATCCCTCGCCCCTGGAGCCGACGGTGAGTCGAGCCGGACGGCCGCGGGCCACCTCCATGAAGCCCGGCACGCCGACCTCGACCTTGCCGGCGTCGCCGACGGCGACGAGCTCCTGTTCGTACGCCGAGCCCTCGGCGAACATGCAGAGGTCGAGCATCGCGCGCACGCCGTCGTCGAACTCGACGATCACGAAGGCGTGGTCCAGCACGTCGGGCGTCCGACCCTCGTAGGACTCCTCGAGGTGGTTGACCGCCTGCCCGCCGGAGCCGAACACCTGAACGGGACGTGCGCCGGTGGCGAGCCGCATCAGGTCGAAGAAGTGGCAGCACTTCTCGACCAGGGTCCCGCCGGTGTTGGCCGTGAAGCGGTTCCAGTCGCCGACCTTCACGAGGAACGGGAACCGGTGCTCGCGGATCGACAGCATCTGCAGGCGGCCCACGGTGCCCGCAGCGAGTTCGTCGAGCCAGGCCCGTACGGGCGGCATGTACCGGTACTCGAGACCGACCCATACGACCCCGCGGTGACGCTGTGCCGCGGAGCGAACCTCCACCGCGTCCCCGACGGTGGTGCACAGGGGCTTCTCGATCATCACGTGCAGATCGGTGCCCCACAGCTGGGCGAGGACCTCGTGGTGCGTGTGGTTCGGGGTGGACACGACGACGGCGTCGAGACCCGCGTGGTCGAGCAGCTCGGTGACGCTCCGGTACGCCGCGGCGTCGCCTCCGAGCAGTTCGGAGGCGGTGCGTCGTGACGTGTCATCGGGGTCGGCGACCGCGACCACCGTCGCCCCGTCGAGCGCCTGCAGGTTGCGAAGGTGCTCGATGCCCATCATCCCCGTGCCGATGAGTCCGTAGCGCAGCGGGCGAGCGTGGTCGGTCGTCATGGGGGGGAGTCTCGCGGTGGTCGCTAGGGTCTGTCCCGATGGCCTGCAGCACCGGACCCCGCCGCCTCGGATCGTCAGGGCTCGAGGTGGGCCCCATCGCCTACGGCTGCTGGCGTTTCGCCGACACGGCCCAGGCCGTCGCAGAGAACAACCTGCGCACCGCGCTCGACCTCGGGTGCAACCTGGTCGACACCGCCGACATCTACGGGTTCGACGGTGCCGGCGGGTTCGGGGCTGCCGAGGAGCTGTTGGGTCGGATCCTGCGCGCCGCCCCCGAGCTGCGCGACCGGATGGTGCTGGCGACCAAGGGTGGGATCCGTCCGGGCGTGCCCTACGACTGGAGCGACGCCTACCTGCGCGCGGCGATCGAGGACTCGCTGTGGCGCCTGGACGTCGAACGCATCGATCTCTACCAACTGCACCGACCCGACGTGTTGACCCACCCGGAGGAGGTCGCCACCGTGCTGGCCGACCTGCTCGACCGGGACCTCGTGGCCGAGGTGGGACTGTCGAACGTGACGCCCAGCCAGTTCGAGCTGGTGCAGCACTTCCTCGACCGGCCGATCGCCACGACGCAGCCGGAGTTCAGCCCCTGGCACGCCGCGCCGGTGCTCGACGGGACCTTCGACCAGGCGATCCGCCGCGGGGTCGTGCCATTGTCGTGGAGCCCGCTCGGCGGCGGACGCATCGGCGGCGACGACGACGTGACCCGGGTGCTCGACCGGCTCGCGTCCGAACGAGAGGCCACGCGCACCACGATCGCCCTGGCCTGGGTCCTCACGCACCCCGCGGCACCCGTCGCGATCCTGGGCACCCAGCGGGCCGAGCGGATCACCGAGGCCGTGGGTGCTCTCGACGTCTCGCTCACCCGCAGCGAATGGTACGAGGTGCTCCAGGCCGGCACCGGCGAGCGGCTGCCGTGACCGAGGTGGCGTGGTTCGGGGCGCTGTGCGACGACGACGTCGAGCAGTTCGGCGTGCCCGCGCCGCACCTGCTCAGCTCCTACGAGCACTGTCGCGACATCACCCTCACCGCTTCGACGCAGGGGTTCGACAACATCCTGCTGCCCTCGGGCTATCAACTGGGGATCGACACGACCGTGTTCGCCGCGGCGATCGCTCCCGAGGTGGCGGGCCGGATGCGCCTGCTCGTGGCGGTGCGGTGCGGGGAGAGCTGGCCGCCCCAGCTCGCCCGTCAGCTCGCGACGCTCGACCACCTGCTCGATGGCCGGCTCACGATCAACATCATCTCGAGCGACCTGCCCGGGGCGCCGGTCGACTCGGCGCCCCGGTACCGCCGCACCGCCGAGGTCATGACGATCCTGCGGCAGCTGCTCGACCGGCATCCGGTCGACCACCACGGTGAGTTCTTCGACCTCGAGGTCGAACCGCCTCGAATCGGCACGGTCTCCGGCACGTGCCCCCCGCTGTACTTCGGCGGGCACTCCGAGCCGGCTCGCGCCGTGGCTGCAGAACATGCCGACGTCTTCCTCACGTGGCCCGACACCGAGGCCGGTGTCACGACCCTGATCGACGAGATGCGTGGCCGGGCAGCGGCCCATGACCGCGAGCTGCGCTTCGGGTTCCGGTGCCACGTCGTGGTGCGCGAGACCGAACAGCAGGCGCGCGACGCGGCGCACCACCTGCTCGCCGCATTGGACGAGGCAGAGGGTGCGCGCATCCGGAGCCGGTCACTCGACAGCGGTTCGGCGGGTGTGCGGCGCCAGGCGGAGCTGCGTGATGACGCCGACGACGACGGGTTCGTCGAGGAGGCGTTGTGGACCGGCATCGGTCGGGCCCGGTCGGGCGCCGGCGCCGCGATCGTCGGCGACCCCGACCAGGTCGTCGCCAAGCTCCGTCGCTACCGGGACCTCGGCGTGGACACGTTCATCCTGTCGGGCTACCCGCACCTCGCGGAGTGTGAACTGGTGGGACGCCACGTGCTGCCGGCACTGCGCGCCTGAGCCTCAGGACGCGTCGTCGGGTCCCTCGTCGTCGACGGTGGCGAAGTTGCCTCCTTCGACGAACACCTCGAGCCCCGCACGGTTGCCCTGCGGGTCGGGGACCTCGGTGATCGGGTCGTCGCGATCGTCGAACTCGAGCCGGAGGGCCTTCGAGATCACCGAGTGCATGTCGTAGGTGCACACGATGTAGGTCAGCTCGAGGATCTCCTCGTCGGACAGCTCGGCCCGGAGCGCATCGAAGACCCCGTCGGGCACCCTGCCGCCCTGGAGCACCAGCCCGTCGGTGTAGGCGAGCACGGCGCGTTCGGCCGGGGCGAAACAGTCGGCCACCTGCCAGTGGGCGATCGCGTCGACCTGTTCCTCGGTGAGCCCGACATCACGGGCTGCCTTGCAGTGCTGGGAGAACACGAACTGCGAGCCCCGTGCCCACCCCGTGCGGAGCTGCCCGAGCTCGCGGAGCTGCGGTGACAGCAGCCGGTCGGGAGACCGGTAGAACTGCAGGCCCGCCGCGATGTGGTCGAAGCAGTCGGGTACTGCGGCGGTGACCGTCCACCAGGTGCCCGGCGTGCCCGACGCGGTGCCGGGCTCGTCGATCGGGTCACGGTCCCCGAACAGCAGGCCGAACATGACCTCGCCGAAGGGGTGGAGCTCGGAGCGTGGGACCTGTCGGAGTCGTGGCATGGCGGACACGGTACCGATCTGCACCCTGTCCGGTACCGCCGACCGACGGCCCGACACGAGCACCGACTACTTGACCACCGCTTCGCGACAGCCCAGCGCGGTGGGGTTCCCGAACGGGTTGTCGAGGATGTTGACGCACACACGGTGCGTGCCGGGGACGTCGTTCCACGAAAGGGTCCAGTTCCCACCCGACGAAGGGGACCCGGCGACGGTGTCACGCACGCTCGACCGTCCGTTCACGGTGCTGCGGACCCGCACCCGCGGCGGACCCTCCCGGTCGGTCGCCCGGCCCCGGACCGTGATGCGTCGGCCCTCGACCCGGACCGACCCGTAGGCCCCGGTCGGAGCGTGGTACACACGTGGCACCTTGGAGTAGGTACCGGGCAGCACGGCCGCTGCTGCGTCGACCCTGCCGGCACCCGTGGCCCGGTCGCGACCGAGCGTGGCGATGTCGTGGGCGGTCGACTCGAGCCGGTGCCGCACGGCCGCGGGCGTGAGCCCCGGCTCGCGACTGCGCAGCAACGCCGCCACGGCGGCCACGTGTGGCGTCGCCATCGAGGTGCCGTCGAGACTGCAGTAGCCGGCGGAGGGCTGGCGTTGGCAGCCGCGGCCCACCGGCCAGGTGGAGACGATGTTCACGCCCGGTGCGGCGACGTTCAGGTGGTTGCCCCGGCTGGAGAACGCTGCGACGCGATCCGTCGAGTTGCTCGCCCCGACGGCGATCGTCGACGAGTACCCGGCCGGGTACAGCACCGGTGAGTCGACACCCGCGTTGCCCGCAGCCGCGACGACGACGGTCGGCGGCTTGCCCCTCGACCAGTCGGTGGTGACGTGGGCGAGTGCACTGCTGAGGTAGGGGTCGTTGCCGGGGCCTGACAACGACAGACTGATCACGTCCGCCCCCATGAGGTGCGCGAAGTAGATGCCATCGGCCACATCGAGCGTGTTGCCCTGGCCCTGGGCGTCCAGCGCCCGGACCGGAAGGATCTGTGCCCCCGGCGCGAGTCCCGCGACGCCGACGCCGTTGTCGCGCGCTGCGGCGACCACCCCGGCGGCATGGGTGCCGTGGCCGTGGGGATCGACGTTGCCCGGCGTTCCCTCGAGATGTGGGTGGTGAGTGAGGTAGGTGACCCCCGTCGCGACCCGCTGGCGTCCGTCGGGCAGCAGCGGCTGCAGGTCCGGATGGTTCCCGCTGACCCCGGTGTCGATCACCGCGACGGTCACCCCCGTGGCGTCGAGGTGACCGGGCAACCGGTTCGCCCGGATGCGATCGACGCCGTACTGCTGGGGCCGTAGCGGATCGCTGGCGATCGACACGGGCTGACCGGTGGACGCGACCCGGACCTCGTCGAGCGACTCGAGCGCGTCGATCGTGACCCGTGCCCGGTCCGCCGGGACCTCGACGCGTTCGGTCCGCAGACCACCCGGCAACGCGCCGTTGTCGTCGATGAGCACGCCCACCGGCACGAGCTCGTCGGACGTCGCGCCCTGCGCCGCGCGTGCGACGTGGCCGAGCATCTCGTCCACGGTGGACCCGTCGGACTCCTCGGCGGTCGCGACGCCGCCGGTCCACCCGGCGACCGCGAGCGCGAGCGCCAGGAGCAGTCCCGTCAGCACGCGCCGCCGGGCTCGTGGGTGCCCCGACCGCGGTCGCTCGTCCATCGAGGCGTCCGTCATTTGACGACGATATCCCGACACCCGAGCGAGACCTCCTGCTTGGTCGGCTCGTCGATCACCGTGGCGCACACACGCCGGGTCCCGGGGCTGCCCTCCCAGGCCATCAGCCAGCGACCGTTGGTCGACCGGTGGTACCGCGTGGCGCGCTGCGACCCCATCGTGGACACCACCCGGACGAGCGGGTGGCCGTCCGGGTCGACCGACGTGCCGCCGACGACCACGGTGCGGCCCTCGGCGTAGTGGTGGGTCCAGCTGCCC
>SKRR01000206.1 GCA_007118345.1 Microthrixaceae bacterium
CACCGAAGCAGTCCGCTCCCGGCTGAGCATCGTGTTCGCAGGAGCTCCCGGCTCCGGCAAGACGACACTGCTGTCGTGTTGTGCGGCCGAGCTCGACCCGACCCTGCGGGTCGTCGTGGCCGAGGAGGTGTTCGAGGCCGATGTCCCGCTGGTCAACGTCGCGAGCATGCAGACCAGACCTGCGCGGGCCGACCGTCCAGCGGTCGACCTCCGACGCCTCGTCGGGGGATTCCTGAGGATGGCACCCGACGTCGCGATCGTCGGCGAAGTACGGGATCGCGAAGCGCTGCCGCTGCTCATGACGCTCTCCTCGGGCGTCACGGGCTACACGACGATCCACTCGGGCACCGCCCGCCAGGCACTGACCCGGCTGAGGTTCCTCGCGCAACTCTCCGACGCCGCGAGTCAACTCCCCATGGCGGCGCTCAACAGCCTGGTGAGCGAAGCGGTCGACCTGGTGGTCCACACCGAACGTGGCCCTCGAGGGCCGCGCGTCGACTCCATCCTGGCTGTCGAGGACCTCACGGCCGGGCCGGACGCCGTGCAGTTCACCACCACCGAGCTGTTCGTCAGCGGCGGCGACGGTGAGCTCCGCCCCACGGGCCAGCTTCCGATGCGTGCTGCTTCCGCGCTCGAGCGGCACGGCGTCGACCTCCGCCGGTTGCTCGACCCTGCAGCCCGACCGGGAACCGCCGCATGATCTCACTGCTCCTCGCTGCGATGGCCGCTGCAGGCGTGACCCTGCTCGTCCTCCCGAGTCGGAGCGGTCACGATCGGACACAGGGTTCCGAGGGCGCGGGCCGGTTGCGGCGGCTCGTCGACCGGTCCGAGGAGCTCTTCGGCCGCTGGCTTCGCCAGGCCGGGGGACCGAACGTGACACCCGCCCAGTTCGTCGTGAGCTCGGTGGTCACCGCCGGCATCGGCCTCGTCCTCGCAGCGGGTGTCGTCGGGTTCGGGCTGCCGGCGGGCCTGCTCGCAGCATTCGCCGCGACCATCCCCGGTGCAGTCTGGCGACGTCGACGGGCGACCCGTCGACGCGCCGCGACCGAAGCGTGGCCTCGACTCATCGAGGAGCTCCGCGTCCTGACGGGTCCGGCAGGTCGACCCATTCCCCAGGCGCTGCTCGAGGTCGGGTTGCGCGGGCCGACCGAACTGCGACCGGCGTTCCTCGCCGCACAGCGCGAATGGGCGATGTCGACCGATGTCAGCCGGATGATGGGGGTGCTCAAGAGAGAACTCGCGGACCCGGTCGCCGACGCCACCTGTGAGACCCTCCTGATCGCAGTGCTCGCTGGAGGTGACGTCGACGAGCGTCTCGCTGCACTCGCCGAGGACCGGCGGAACGACGAGCGCGAGCGCAAGGAGGCGCATGCCAAGCAGGCCGGCGCTCGGCTGGCGAGGGGGTTCGTGATCGTCGTCCCGGCCGGGATGGCGCTCGCCGGCCTGAACGTCGGGGACGGGTCGGCGGCCTACCGGGCCCCGACGGGACAGTTCCTCGTCGCAGGTGCGGTCGCACTCGTCGCCGTGTGCTGGTGGTGGGCCACACGCATCATGCGCCTCCCCGAACCACAACGGGTCCTCGACCGATGATCTGGCCCACCCTGCTTCCGCTGCTGCTCCTGTTCCCCGGGACCGCCCTGCTGCTCGACCGGTCGCCGTGGTTCTCCCGCCGGTCCCTGCTCCGGCGACTCGCGCCCTATGCACGCCGCAGCTCGCGTGGACGAGGCGGCACGGTGGAGGGGCTCCGCGAACTGATCGGCCCCGGTGTCGAACGGCTCGGCGACCGACTGAGCAGCCTGATGAACGCCGACGAGTCCCTGGGCGCCCGCCTGGAGTACCTCGGTTCAGCGTTGACCCCGGCGGAGGTCCGGTTCCGACAGGTGGCGGCGATGGTGATGGCCGCACTGCTCGCTCTGGCGTTGGTCGTCCGAACCACCCCGGCGCCGACGCTGGCGGTCGCGCTGACGGTCGGGGCGCCGCTGGTCGTCGCGCTCGCCGTCGACCACTCGATCACTCGCGCCGTCCGCCGACGGCGCGAGCTGCTTCTCGCCGAGTTGCCGGTCGTGGTCGAGCAGTTGGGAATGCTGCTCGCCGCTGGCTACAGCGTCACCGGCGCCTTCACCCGCCTGTCGCAGCGCACCGATGGGGTGATCGCCGCCGACCTCCGCCGGATCAGTCGGCGTGTCGGCCATGGCCTGTCGGAGCAGGCTGCGCTGCTCGAGTGGGCCGACCGGAGCCGACTCGACGCCATTCGCCGCCTCGTGGCCGTGCTCGCGCTCCGACGCGAGACCGGTGATCTCGGCGCGCTGATCTCCGCGGAAGCACGCGCGGTGCGGGCCGAGGCGCACCGAGCACTCGTCGAGGAGATCGAACGACGGGCGCAACTCGTCTGGGTCCCGGTGACGGTGGCGACCCTCGTGCCGGGTCTCATCCTGCTGGCCGTTCCCTTCATGACTGCGCTCGCCCAGGTCACAGGCACCGGCTGAGAGATCCAAACCCAACACCAGATGCAGCGATGCGGAGGCTCCAGATGTACCAGTTCGACCAGAAGCACCGAACCCGACCCGATGAGCGGGGCGAGGGGGTGATCTCGACGGCGATCGCCGTGCTCATCATCGCGTTCCTCGGCATCGCCCTGTGGGCCGGGTTCGACGCGATGATGAACAGCGCGGCGGATCGGACACGGGCCCAGGTCGAACAGATCGGCGGATGAGTCCGCACAAGTCCCAGCGGCGCGCCGAGCGGGCGAGCGGTCTGCTCTCCGCAGTGATCGGGCTCGGGGTCGTCGTCGGCCTCGTCGGACTGCTGGCGAACGTCGCCCTCGGCCTCTGGACCAGGGCGACGATCGACGCCGTGGCCTACGACGCAGCACGAGAGGTCGCGACGAGCCCCACGCACCTCCCTCGTGACCAGGTGGAACGACGCGCACTGACTCGTGCACGTTCGCTGCTCGGCCCCGCCGGTGAGGACGTGGCGTTTCGATTCGAAGAGCTCCACGACGACTCGACCGTCACGCTCCACGTGCGTGCACCGGGGGTCGAGCTGCTGCCACGCCTCATCGGCAGCGGTCCGACCGTCGGGGCCCTCGACCGTCGCATCGTCATGACGCGGGAGGGGCGATGACCTCGGCCTCGACGACCGAGCGAGGGACGGTCGCGGGCCTCGACGCGCTGCTCTTCGGCACGCTGATCCTCGTCGCCGGAACGGTGCTCATCGTCAATCTCTGGTCGGTGGTCGAGACCCGAACGGCACTCGACGCAGCCACCCGGGAGTACCTGCGCACCTACACCGCATCGGCCGACGGGCCGACGGCGGCCGTACGGGCCGACGCCGCCGCCCGCACCGTGCTCGAACAACGCGGAACGCCGCTGCGGAGCCTGCAGATCGACCCGCCCGAGGTGGCGCGGTTCGGTCCGTGTGAACCATCGAGGGTGCAGCTGAACGCCACGGTGCCGGCAGTCCGCCTGCCCTTCCTGGACGATCTGGGCGCCACCGTCGTCAGCGTCTCCGCCACCGAGCTCATTCCTCCCCACCGGGAGCTCGCCCCGGGTCCCTCCCACGACAGGGACGCCACGCCATGCGCCCCATGACACCGCCTCCTCCCGCGGAGCGCTCCGCAGCGCTCGTCCTCGCCCCGGCGCTCCTGCTCGTCGTGCTCGCACTCGCTGCGATCGCGGTCGACCTCTCTGCACTTCACCATGCCCACCGCACCATCCACCGGGTGGTCGCCACCGCAGCGGACGATGCAGCTGGGATCATCGACGGGCATCACCTGCAGGTGACCGGTGACGTTCGCATCGACCAACACGCCGCGACTCGCCTGGTGACCGCACAGCTCGAACAGTCCCGCCTGCCCGGGCGACTCGTCGGACCGCCCCGAGTCACACTCGGCGACGATGCCTCGCAGGTGACGGTACGGGTCACGGTCGATGTCGATCACATCGTCGCCCGATCGATGACCACCAGTCGATCGACCTCGAGACTCGTCGTGACGGCCAGCGCTCGGATGGTTCCATGAGCCGGCGACACGGTGCCGGCGACACCCACCACGATCCACATCGAACCCTCGACCTCGGGACCGACCCGGTGATGCATCACCGCCATCACACGGTCGTGCACCGGGTCGTGGTGGACGAGCGACCGGTCGTGGTCAAACGGGGCCGCGGCAGGGCCCGCATCGCCCTGCGGGCCGAGGCAGAGGTCCTCGCCCACCTTCCCGACGACATCGCCGTCTCCTTCGTGTCGATCCGGGAGACCGATGACCACACCGATCTCGTCCTCGACGACGCCGGACGGTGTGACCTCGGTGCCCCCGGTCAGCTCTCGCAGCGCACACTCCGGCAGTCGCTCGCCGACACCGTTCGGCTCGTGGGGCGACTGCACGACTCGGAATGGGTCCACGGAGCGCTGTGCGCCGAACACGTCGTGCTCGGTCCGGACCACCGACCGAAGCTGTGTTCCGTCGGCTCCTCACGCCGCGCCACTCCCCGCGACGTCGACGAGGAGCAGCGCCAGCTCGTCTCCCTCGTGGCGGGCGCCCTCCTCCGCCACGCCGACTCCGACCGACCCGCGCGAGAGCGGCGAGCGAGTCGATCGCTGGCAGAACGCGTGCGCCGGAGCGCGGATCCGTCGACCTCGGTCGACACCGATACGCTCGCCGACCTGCTCGAACCGTCGCACGAGGTCGGCGATCGATCACGTCGACCGGTGATGCCCCAGCTCCCGCTCGGCGCGGTCGCTGCGACCGTCGCGTTGTGCGGCTTGACTGCGGTGCTCGTCACCTCCAGCGGACCGGCCGACCTGTTGCCGGATGCACCGGTGGACCTCCTCACCACCCCGACCCACACCGTGCCGCCAGATCCAGCTGATGGGACGACACCGAGGCGTGTAGCCGGTCACGTCGTCGAGCGCGACGGCGTGCAGTACGCCGTCGGTGCAGCGGGGGACCGTGTCGTGCTCGGCGACTGGGAGTGTTCCGGCAGCGTCACGCCGGCGCTGCTCCGCCCACGCACTGGCGAGGTCCACCTGTTCGACGAGTGGGCCGGACCGGGAGCCCCGGTCCGCGCGCGATTGCTCGCCATCCGGCCCGGCGCCTCCGACCTACTGGTGGATCGCGACATCTGCGACCGCCTCAAGGTACGGAACGACGATGGCTCGATCGTCGACATCCCCACCGTCGATCCCACCATGACCCCGAACAAGGAGGACGACCAGTGACCATGAACAGCTGCAGCAACCGCCAGCCCGGCACACGCCGTCGCCGTGCCGCACTCCGCCTGCTGTCCTGGGGCTCGATCACCGCCACGGCCCTGTACGTGGTCCTGACGACGGCCGCACTGCCCGACGCAGCTCCGATCACATCGACCCGCAGCACACTCGAGTGGTGGGTGGCCACCCCGGGCGAACACGCATTGGGCGGTGCCGCCCGGCTGGTGGTCACCGTTGTGCTCGCCTACCTCGTGGTGGTGGCGGTCACCCAGTTGCTCGCACTCGCTGCGCCCACCACGCGTCTGGCGCAGACCGCCGACCGCTTGGCACCACGGGCATTGGCGTTCGCCACCGCCGGACTCATCGTCGCCAGCGGATCGACCGCTGCCGCTTCGCCGGTACCCACGACGACTCCGCCCGGCGGTGACCAGAGCGGCGTCACCATGCAGGTCCTGTCCCCCTCCAGCCCCCC
>SKRR01000207.1 GCA_007118345.1 Microthrixaceae bacterium
AGCCCCTCACGTGAGCGTTCGAAGTCGTCGCGACCGATCCCGACGCGACGGCGGTACTCGTCCCGGCGGAACCCGTGTGCCTCGCCGAATGGTGGCGTGCCGGTGGGTTGGTCCCGCAGCCGGGCCGTTCGGTACTCGTCGATCGCAGCAACGCTCGGCCTGCGGAGGGAGATCATCCGGGGGTCAATCCAGGTGGCGCGCCGCGGCCCAGCCGGTCAGCTCGTCGGCCGACCAGGTGTTGACGATTCGCTCGACCGGGACGTCGTTGCGCACCGCCTTGTCGGCGCCGTGTGCCAGGAACTCGAGCTGGCCCGGCGCGTGCGCGTCGGTGTCGATCGAGATGTGGCACCCCCACTGCAGCGCCAGGGCCAACAGCTCCTCGGGTGGGTCCTGACGCTCCGGCCGGCAGTTGATCTCGACGGCCGTGCCGTACCGGGCGCATGCTGCGAACACCAGGTCGGCGTCGAAACGTGACGGGGGACGACCGCGTCCGACCACCTTGCGCCCGGTGCAGTGGCCGAGCACGTCCACGTGGGGGCTCGCGGCGGCGAGCACCATCCGTCGGGTCATCTCGTCCTCGGGCATCGACAGCTTCGAGTGCACCGACGCGACCACCAGGTCGAGCTCGGCGAGCAGCTCGTCGGGCAGGTCGAGTGAACCGTCCACGAGGATGTCCACCTCCATGCCGGTGAGGATCCGGAACGGGGCCAGCTGTTGGTTGAGCTGCTCGATCTCCGCCAGCTGCTCGCGCAGTCGCTCCGGGCTCAGCCCGTGGGCGACGGTCAGGCGGGGGGAGTGGTCGGTGACCACGAGGTACTCGTGACCGAGCGAAATCGCGGCACGAGCCATCGCCTCGACCGAGGCGCCGCCGTCGGACCAGGTGGTGTGGCTGTGGCAGTCGCCGCGCAGCTGGCCGAGGAGCTCGGCACCGACGCCGGGATCGATGCGGGTGCGGATCTCGAGGTCGGCCAGGTACTGCGAGGGCCGGTCGAGCACCGCGTCGGCGATGACCGTCGCGGTCGAGGGGCCGATACCGGCCAGCTCGGTGAGCGTCCCGCGTTTCGTGCGTTCGAACAGCTCGGCCGCCTCGAGCGACTCGACGGTGGCGATGGCGTTGCGGAACGCCCGCACCTTCTGGCCCGGGGCGAGCCCGCGATCGAACAGGCGAACCGCCTCGGTCAGCGCTGCGGTGACCCGGGTGCTGGGGTCGTCCTGGTCGGTTCCGGCCACCACGCGATGGTACGGGGTCCGTCGACGGCCGCACGTTCGGTGCGTTCAGGTGGACTTGTGCGCCCTCTTCGCACCAGGAATGGCACGAAAGGGACTGTCACAGCGCGTGAGTACGTTGGCGTCATGTTCGACGGGGAAGCGGACGGCGATCCGGTCGCGATGGCCGCGCAGGCAGCGTGCGCCCTGCGGGGTCTTGCGGCGGCCGAGGCCGCCGGGTGGGGTGGCGACGCGCTGTTGGAGGTGGTCGAGTCGCTCGAAGCGGCCCGCCGGGCACTCGATGCGACGGTGCTGCATGCACTGGCCACCCTCCACCGTGCCGGCACCTGCGACGAAGCGCTCGGGTTGTCGACCTCATCGTGGTACGCCCGCACCGCCGGGGTGGGTGTCGGCGCCGCACGCCGCCGCCTGTCGACCGCCGTGAAGCTCGCCGACACCCTCACCGATGCTGACGACGCGCTCACCCGGGGAGAGGTCGGCATCCACCACGCCGACGAGCTCGCCGGAGCGACGAACGTCCGCAACGTCGACGACATGGCCGCGGTTGTGGGCGACCTGTGCGCTGCAGCACCCAACGTGTCCTTCTCCGCCTGGACCCGCCAGGTCCGCGCACTCGGCGAGCTGTTCGACCCTGACGGCCCCCGCCCCGACGACGACGCCCGCAACCGGCTGGCCATGTCGTGGTCCGGTGACTCGCTGTGGCTCCGTGGCGAGCTGGTCGGCGACATCGCACTCACCGTGCGGACCGCGCTCGACGCCGCCGCTGACCGCTGCCTCGACGGCCTCGCCGCCGACGCGAGGGCCGCCGGTGCGCCCGCACCAACCCGCGCACGAGCTCGTGCTGAGGCGCTGCACGACCTGTGCCGGGTCAGCGCCGCCGGCGCGGGGCCGACCCTGGCCCGACATCGCGCGACTGCCGACGTCACGTTGTTGCTGCCTGCGGTCGACCCCGCCCGTGCCCTCGACGCCACCACCGGGCACCTCGTGCCGGACGCCACCGGCCGCCTCCTGTTGTGCGACCCGACCCTTCATCCGGTCGCAACGACCTACGAGGGCAGCCCCCTCGACGCGGGCCGCGACCACCGAGTCGCCACCCCCACCATCATCCGCGGCCTCGTCGCGCGCGACGGCGGTTGCACCCACCCCGGCTGCGACGCCCCACCCGCATGGTGCGACGCCCATCACCTCCGGCACTGGAACAACGACGGCTCCACCGTCCTCGACAACCTCTGTCTGCTCTGCCGACGCCATCATCGGGTCCTGCACCGACCTGACTGGCACGTCAACCCCCGCCCCGACGGCACCTGGACCGCCACCACACCTCACGGCCGCACCCTCCGATCCGAGCGACGAGTCCTGCTGTCGGCCGGACTCACCCGGGCACCCGACCGATGAACATGCGAGAGTGGGACGGCGCTCGGCAGAGGGGGAGCAGCCGATGGGGGTTCGACGTTCGGTGTACGCAGCGGGCGCGCTCGCGTTGGTCGCGCTGGTCACCGCCTGTGTGCCGCCACCCTCCGGGGCCGCACCGCGCCAGGATCCTCTGACCCTCGGCCGCAACGACCAGCTCGGCAACGCGAACGCGCAATCGGCCGCCGTCAGCGCCGACGGCCGCTGGGTCGCGTTCGTGTCCTCGGCCGACAACCTGGTGCCGGGTGACGACAACGACGAGGACGACCTCTTCCTGCGCGACCGCCGCACGGGGTCGGTCACCCGGGTCCGTGAGGGTGGCAGGCAGCCGACGATCAGCACCAACGGCCGCTATGTGGGCTACCGGGCGAGTGGGTTGGTGATGGGGGTCCACGACCGCTCGAACGGGACGACCACCGAGTGGACCTCGACGCTGTCGAACGGCCGTACCCCGGTCGTCGCACCCGACGGCAGCGCAGCGATCTACGGCGCGTACAGCTCGTTCGGCATCTTCGCCACGGGCTGCCGGGTCCGCGACCTCGTCACCGGCACCGAGAGCGACTGTCCGGCCGGTGGACCGGGGTTCGGCACGACCGCATTCGAGGCCGTCAGCCCGAGTGCCCGCTACGTCCTGTACTTCTGGAACGACCAGAGCGGCGACGGCACCAGCGCCCGACTGCTGTGGGACCGTGGGCAGGGAACGACCACAGTGATCGAGCAGCAGATCCTCGCCCTCGGCAGCACCACCTCCATCTCGGACGACGGTCGCCACGTGTCGGCCGTCGACGTACGCGAGGGCTCCGGGCTCGTGCCGGTGGTCCACGACCTCGTCGCCGGTACCACCACGGCCTTCCCCGTCGACCCCGGTTCCGGCACCATGACCGCCCCCGCCGACATCTCGGCCGACGGCTCCACGGTGCTGGTGTTCTCCGACTCCGCCGAACTCGTCGACGACGACACCAACGACGCAGTGGACGCCTTCCGCTGGGACCACGGTGCCGGCACGCTCGAACGCGTCTCGTCCACCAGTTCGGGCGAGCAGCTCGAACTGGGCGCGCTCAACTGCGGTCCGTCACCCGGGCAGCTGCTCGCCGACGGCGCTGCCGGTTGCATCCTCGCGCTCGGGGCGATCGTCCCCTACGACACCAACGAGCGGGTCGACGCCTACCTGGTCGGTGCTCAGTAGAGGTATTCCGACATCGCGATGCTGCGCAGCCGGGTCAGGTCGAACACCGTCGCCACGCTGTCCATCATCACCGACAGGTTCTCCAGGTCGCCCAGGTGGAAGGCCTCGATGTCGGCGACGACCTCCTCGGAGGGCCAACTCTCGACCACCACCCCGTCCAGCGGTGGCGCACCCGGCGTGACGGGGTGCACCACCGTGTTGCGCACGTAGCGCAGCCGGGGCTGCACACGTTCTGACATCGGCGACTGGTGGCCGTACCAGAACTCGCGGAACGTCCGGGGGTCGAGCCCCGGGTGGCGGTGCACCAGCGCGAACGTCGTCACGCCCGGCGATCGTTCGCCTGCGGGCCAGTCACGGGGCCCGCCCCGGCGCTGACCGAACTCCGAGTACACCGACTCGGTCACCAGGTAGCCGTCGCAGCGCTCCCCGACCGTCGCGAGCACCGCCTCGAGCGGTGTCCGGTCGTCGTGGTTCGCGAGCCACAGCGACACAGCGGCGCGCACCGGGAGCTCGCTGGCGTCGCAGGGCATCGGACCGTCGATCGACACGCAGTCGTCGCGCAGGTGCACCGCCACGCCGGTCGCGCCGTGTGCTGCGAGCTGTGGGACGACGCCGTCGAGCACCGACGCGCGCAGCGCTGCGCCGTCGAGCGACGGTCGGGTACGGATCACGTAGACCAGCTTCTCCATCCGGCCATCCTGTCAGCGGCCGGTGCATCTGTGGCGGTGGGACAGACTGACGAGGTGCCAGAGGCCCTGTTCCACTTCGACGAGGTCACGGTGCGCTTCGGCGACCGGGTGGCGATCGATCGGGTGACCGTCCAGGTGCACGACGGCGGGGTCACCGTCCTGCTCGGCCCCTCGGGGTCGGGCAAGTCGACCTTGTTGCGCTGCTGCAACCGGCTGGTCGTGCCCAGCTCCGGGCGGATCCTCCTCCGTGGTCGCGACCTGGCCGCCATGGATCCCATCGGGTTGCGGCGTCGGGTGGGCATGGTGTTCCAGCGACCCACGCCCTTCCCCGGCACGGTGTTCGACAACCTTCGCGTCGCAGACCCCGAGCTCAGCCGGATCGCGGCGACCGAGCTGCTCGGGACCGTCGCGCTCGGCGGGTCGATGCTGGATCGTGAGGCCACGGAGCTGAGCGGGGGTGAGGCGCAGCGCGTCTGTCTCGCCCGGACGCTCGCGACCGGTTGCGAGGTGGTGCTCGCCGACGAGATCACCTCGTCGTTGGACGCGTCGGCTGCGGCACAGGTCGAGCGCACCGTGCGCAGTCTCGCCGACCACGGACGACCGGTCCTGTGGGTCACCCACGACGTCGTACAGGCCGAGCGGCTCGCCGACCACGAGCTGCGGATCGAGGAGGGACGGGTTGCCGACTGAGCCCGGACCGATCGGACTGCTCGCGGCCGGTGTGCTCGTCGTGGTCGCGGTGGGCATCTCGCTGTGGCGGGAGCTCGGGCTGGCGCGCTCGATGCTCTGGGCCGCAGCCAGGGCGCTGGCCCAGCTGCTGTTGATCGGCGTCGCGCTGGAGCTGGTCCTCGACGACGACCGGCCGCTGGCACTGAGCTGGGTCTGGGTCGCCCTGATGGTGCTGTTCGCCGCATGGACGATCTCGCGCCGTGCACCCGAGGTCCCCGGGGTGCTGGTGCTGTCACTCGTCGCCTTCGCAGCATCGCTGATGGTGAGCCTGGCCGTGCTCTTCGGCCTGGGTGTGTTCCCGATGGAGCCGCGCACCGTCGTCCCGCTCGCAGGGCTCGTCGTCGGCAACTCGCTCGCAGCGACCGTGCTCGCAGGCCGACGGGTGGTGGAGGAGCTCGCCGAGCACGTCGACGAGGTCGAGGCGCGGCTCGCGCTCGG
>SKRR01000337.1 GCA_007118345.1 Microthrixaceae bacterium
TCTTCGAACCAGCGCCCTGACCGTTGCGTGGCTGACCGTTGCGGTTCCGGTTGCGGTTCTTGCCCTGGCCGTTCCCACCGCCGCCCTGATGCTGGGCGGGACGGGGCGCCGGGGCCTCGCGTTCGGGTGCCTCGGTCAGCGAGGAGGCATCCGGTGCGACCACGTCGATGTTGCGGCCGAGGCTGCGCTGCTGACGGACGAGGTCGCGCCGGGTCTCGCCGGGCACGAGGCTGATGACCGTACCGGCGGCGCCCGCACGACCGGTGCGGCCCGAACGGTGGACATAGTCCTTGGCTTCTGCGGTCGGGTCGAAGTGCACCACGCAGGTCACGCCGTCGACGTGGATCCCACGAGCGGCCACGTCGGTCGCGACGATCGCAGTGGCACGACCGCTGCGGAAGTCCTCGAGGGCACGCTCACGCTGGCCCTGGCTCCGGTCACCGTGGATCGCGACGGCGGACACGCCCCGGGTCCCCAGCTGACGCGCCACACGATCGGCACCGCGCTTGGTACGACAGAACACCACGGTCGGGCCGGTGCGCGACACGATGTCGGCGACGACGTCGACCCGATCGGTCCGCTCGACGGACCAGAAGATGTGTTCGGCGGTGTCGCCCTCGGGGTCGGCACCCTGTTCCTCGTGCTTCACCGGGTCGACCATGTACCGCTTGATGAGCACGTTGACGTCACCGTCGAGCGTGGCGGAGAACAGCAACGTCTGACGTGGGGTGGCACAGGCGTCGAGCAGCCGCTTCACCTCGGGCAGGAAGCCCATGTCGGCCATGCGGTCCGCCTCGTCGAGGACGACGATGTCGACCTCGTCGAGGTGCACCTGACCCTGGTTGACCAGGTCGGCCAGCCGGCCGGGGCACGCCACCGCGATGTCGACGCCGTGGCGCAGGGCCTTCAGCTGGGCGCCGAATCCGACACCGCCGTAGAAGCACTCGATGGTCTGGTCCTCATCGGCGAGCATCCGCAGCTCGTCGCGGATCTGGGCGGCCAGCTCACGGGTCGGGGCGAGCACGAGCGCCGTGGGGTGGTGGGGTCGGGCGCGGCGCACGCGCTGCACCAGCGGGATCCCGAACGCGATGGTCTTGCCCGAACCGGTCGGTGCACGGCCGCAGACGTCATGGCCGGCGAGCGCCGGGGGCACCGTCGCGACCTGGATGGGGAACGGGGCGGTGATGCCACGCTCGGTGAGGGTGGCGGCGAGGTCGGCAGGGACGCCGAGCGACTCGAAGGTGGCCTCGTCAGCGGTGACGGGCAGGGGGGATGACACGTGTGAACTCCAATGTGGGGGGGGGTCCGCCGGATGTGGCGGGGCGCCGCACCCGCGGCGCGCGACAACTTCGTCAATTCGACGGGGAGAGGCCGCACCGTCGTGGTCGGACCCGGCCGGGGCGCCGATACCAGCACCCGGTCCCGAACACCCTGGGGTGTGCGGGTGACCGTGACAACGCTGCCTCTGCGCGCAGCTCCGGCCGGAGGGAAGAACCCACCCTAGCGCGACCACCGCCGGCATCCGCGCCGGGGGATGCGGACGCTACGGTCGGACGGTGCCCTCCCCCGCCCGCAGCGACACGACGAAGCTGCGCCGACCCACCCTCGCCACCGCACCGTTCTTCCTCGTCGGCGCCATCGGCGCCACGGTGCTGGTCGCTGTCGGCCTGTGGGCGGCCTGGCACCCCGACGACCTCGACGCCGCCTTCTGGGTCGTCATGTCGGTCGCCGGTGCGTTCGTGCTCGCCGGACTGGTGGGTTCCGTCGGATGCTTCGTCGAGGTGAGCGAGGACCGTGTCCGTGACGTCATCGGCTGGATCACGGTCACCCGTGTGGAACGCAACGCCATCCGCACCGTGCGCGTCCGGGCGGGAGCCTGGCGGTGGTTCGAACTCGAGCTCGACGACGGCACCCTGAGAACTCTCGTCGGTGCCTCCCCCATGCAGTTCCCTGCACGGCTGCTCCCGGGTTCCGATGAACGGGACCTGGGCGATCTCGACCTGCTGCTCGGCGACGCCCCATCGTGACACGCCGCCCCGGCACCGGGGCCGCCGGATGGCAGCACCGGGCCGACTGGGGTTCACTGGAACGGTGACCGACCCGCCCGAGGACGACCGACCTCGCGGCCCCCGGCCCGAGAAGCGACGGCCGCTGCCCGAGGTTCCCACCGTCGTCCAGCTCGGGGTCCGCCCCGGGCGCATGTTGGCGCGGGGGCTGTTCGGCCGGTGCCCGGTGTGTGGTCAGCGCAAGCTCTTCCGCCGATGGTTCCAGATGGCCGAGCGCTGCCCCACCTGCGACCTGCACTTCGAACGGGTGGAGGGGCACTGGATCGGTGCGATCGGAGTGAACACGGTCTGCACGATGGGGCTCATGCTCACCGTGCTCGCCACGGTCACCTTCAGCTGGTACCCCGACCCACCACCCGTCTGGCCGCTCGTGACGGCGATGCTGGTGATCGCGATCCTCGGTCCGCTCGTCTTCTTCCCCGGGTCCCGGATGCTGTGGTCGGCGATCGACCTGCTGATGCGACCGCTGAAACCGGGCGAGGTCGACCCCCGGCTCGTCCTCGTCGACCCGCTACGGGACCAACGGCCCCGACACTGAGCGCAGGTCGGCTGGGAGAACTACCCCTCGGGGTGCCCTTGTGCAGCTCCGGCACCCTCCGTACGGTGGTCCGGGTGGTGTCAGCCCGTGCTGACGGACGGAGGACACGTGCACGCTCGAGGGGTCAGGGCCATGGCGGTCGTCGCGACGATCTGCCTCGCCGCGTCGGCATGCACCGAGTCGAGCGGCACGTCGGAGATCTCCGCCGACGCGGCGCCGCGGAACGAGTCGGCACCGACGACGTCGATCGTTCGCAGCAACCTGTCGACGACCACCACCGTCGCGCCACGCCCGACCGTCCCACCGGCACCGGGGCAGGTCGATCTGGTCGAGGTGCTCGGCATGATCGCCGGCGCGGTCGCCGAGGAACCGATGTTGCTGCAGCTCCTCTCGGGCGACCTCGAGTTGCCCGACATCGCCGAGCTGCTCGGCATCGATCTGGGCGCACTCGCCGCACTCGAGCTCACCCCGCCCGACATCGAGGCGCTCGCGGCCTCGGTGCTCGCGCAGCCTGCAGCCGTGCTCGAGCAGCTCGCAGCGACGCCCCCGCAGCTGATCGACCCGGCGCTGATCGCCGCACTGCTCGCCAGCATCCCCGACCCCGACGAGCTCATCGACGATCTGGTCGGCCAGCTCACCGACGAACTGTTCGCCGCACTGCCCGACGGGACCGGTCCGAGCGTCGGACCCCAGCTCCAGCGCGATCTGGTCGCGGTGCTCGGGCGCATCGACCCCGAGGGGCTCGGCACCGCGGTGCGCGACCCGAACGATGCAGCGACGGTGGCCTTGCTGCTGTCGGCGTTGCTGGGGGAGAACCGCGTGCTCACCGAGCAGCTGCTCGGCGATGGGGTCCCCCTCAACCCGACCGAGGAGTCGTTGGTTCGACAGCTGCTGGCGTTGAACGCGTCGATGGGCGACGTCGCCAACCAGGTCCTGCTCGGCGCACTCTCACGCTGACGCGTTCTGTCCCGCAGTTCCGGGGTTGATGACCCGAGACTGCGGGACAGAACGGCAGTTCGCAGCCGCTCAGGTGTAGAGCGACTCGATCTGGTCCTGGTAGCGGGCCGTGATGCCACGACGCTTCAGCTTCGAGGTCGGCGTGAGCACGTCGGAGTCCGGCAACCACTCCTCGCCGACGATGCACACCTTCTTGACGCGCTCGGCGTTGTTGAACTCGGCCATCACCTCTTCGAGACCGGAGTTGATCTCGTCGATGACCTCCTGCTTGGTGGCGAGGTCCTCGAGGTCGGAGAACTCGATGCCCTGATTCGTCGCCCAGACCGGCGCGACCTCGGGATCGAGCGCCACGAGCGCCGACACGAACGGACGGCCGTCGCCGATCGCGGCGGCCTGACCGACGATGGGGATCATCTTCAGCTTGGCCTCGAGGTTGGCGGGGCTGATGTTCTTGCCGCCGGCGGTGATGATCAGCTCCTTCTTGCGGTCGACGATGCGCAGGTAGCCGTCCTCGTCGAGCTCCCCGATGTCACCCGAGTGCAGCCAGCCCTCCTCGTCGAGCGTCTCGGCGGTCTTCTCCGGATCGTTGAGGTAGCCCTCGAAGACGTGGCCGCCGCGGCAGCACACTTCGCCGTCCTCGGCGATCTTCAACTCGGTGCCGGGGATCTTGCGGCCCACCGTGCCGGGCTTGACCTTGAAGCGCTCGAAGGTCATCGGCCCGGTGTTCTCGCTCATGCCGTACACCTCGGCCAACGGGAGGCCGATCGCGCGGAACCAGGTGATCATCTGGGCGGGGATCGGGGCGGCGCCCGTCACGGCCATCTCGACCTCGTCGAGGCCCAGCAGGGACCGCACCAGGGCGAAGTGCTCCGCATCGAGCTCCTCGAGCCGGGCCGCTTCCTCGTCGGTGGCGGTCTCCCAAGTGACCTTCTCGCGCAGCTCGGCGGCCTCCTCGACCGCCGCATCGAACTTCTTCGCGTTCTCCGGGTCGCCCTGGATCATCGCGTTGAGTCCGGCGTAGACCTTCTCCCACACACGCGGCACACCGAAGACGATGTTCGGCTTCACCGGGCCCAGGTAGGTCGTGAGCAACGACGGGTCGGGGCAGCACGCCACCTCGAGCCCGCCGCCGACGAGGCCGTAGTGCGACACCATGCGCTCGGCGATGTGCGCCATGGGCAGGTACGACACGACCCGCTTGCCGGCCATCTCGTCGCGGGTCCACCCGTACGACCCGAGGGCGGACTCGAAGGTCCACACCACGTTGCGGTTCGAGATCATGACGCCCTTGGGGTTGCCCGTGGTCCCCGAGGTGTAGATCACCGTCGCCAGATCGTCGGGGTCGCCGTTGGACACCGCCTCGGCCAGGTCGATCGGCTCGGCCTCGGAGAGCACCGTGCCCGCGAACACGCCGTCGGGCAGCTCGGCGGGCGGGTCGAGCACCACGATCGACTCCAGCGCGGGCAGCTGGTCGCGCACCGGGAGGAACTTCTCGAGGAACCCCTCGTTCTCCACGATCGCGACCTTGGCGCTGCAGTGCGACACCAGGTACTGCACCTGATCGGGTGCCGAGGAGTTGTAGATCGACACGGGCGTCGCACCGAGGAACAACACCGCCAGGTCGAGCCAGTGGAAGGCCGGGATGTTGCGCATCATCAGCACGACACGGTCGCCCTTGCCGACGCCCAGCGATGCCAACCCGGCCGCGGCCGTGGCCGCCCGGTCGGCCACGTCGCCGAAGGTCAACGACTGCCAGTCCTCACCTTCGAGCCAGCGCAGCGCAGGGGCGTCGCGGCGGGCGTCGAGCGTTCGCAGGAACTCCCCGGCGACGGTTCGCCCCTCGGTCGCGGCGTCGATGTCCTCGCGGGTGGTCATCGGTGGCATCCCCCTGTGGAAGGTGTTCTGGTTCGGGTGGGTCGTCGCCCCGAACGACGTTCGTGACGCCGGGACGACCAGAACTGTACCGATGTGAAGCCGGTCACCGCACCGCGAACCGCTCTGCGGGTCCGCTTTCGGGTGACAGGGGCCCTTTGACCGACGGCGCCGGAGGCTGCAAA
>SKRR01000121.1 GCA_007118345.1 Microthrixaceae bacterium
ACGAAGCTGCCGCCGTGCTGCATGAACAGGTCGACGTAGCTGTCCATCCGCCCTGCGGTGGTCGGCCCGAAGCTGCCCGATGGCATGCCCTCGGGCGTCTTGGCGGGGCCGGCGTAGTAGATCGGGTGGTCCTTGACGTACTGGGGCAGGCCCTCACCACGGTCGATCCGTTCCTTGAGCTTCGCGTGCGCGATGTCACGGGCGACCACCACCGGTCCGCTCAACGAGAGCCGGGTACGGATCGGGTACTGCGACAGCTGGTTGCGGATCTCGTCCATCGACCGGGTCAGGTCGACGTGCACGACCTCGGCACCGAGATCCGCGTCGGTGATCTCGGGCAGGTACTTCGCGGGGTCGGTCTCGAGCTGCTCGACGAACACTCCCTCTGCGGTGATCTTGCCGAGCGCCTGGCGGTCGGCCGAGCAGCTGACGCCGATGCCGACGGGACAGGACGCGCCGTGGCGTGGCAGACGGATGACCCGCACGTCGTGGCAGAAGTACTTGCCGCCGAACTGGGCGCCGATGCCGGTGTCGGCGGCGAGCTGCCAGATCTGCTGTTCGAGCTCGACGTCGCGGATCGCATGGCCGAGCTCGTTGCCGCTGGTCGGCAGTCCGTCGAGGTACCGGGCGCTCGCGTACTTGACCGTCTTGAGGTTCATCTCGGCCGACGTGCCGCCCACCACGACCGCGAGGTGGTACGGCGGGCACGCCGACGTGCCGAGTGTCTTGATCTTCTCGGCCACGAACCCCAGCAGCGACTCGGGATTCAACAGGGCCTTGGTCTCCTGGTAGAGGAACGTCTTGTTGGCACTGCCGCCTCCCTTGGTCATCACCAGGAAGTGGTACTCGTCGCCGTCGACGGCACTCAGGTCGATCTGGGCGGGGAGGTTCGTGCCGGTGTTGCGCTCCTCGTACATCGTGATCGGTGCGAGCTGGGAGTAGCGCAGGTTCGTCTCGGTGTAGGTGCGGAACACCCCCTTGGCGATCGCTGCCTCGTCACCACCGGGTGCACCGTCGGCGTCCGCGCCGCCGTGGGTCCAGACCTGCTGGCCCTTCTTGCCCATGACGATCGCCGTGCCGGTGTCCTGGCAGCTCGGCAGCACCATGCCGGCGGAGACGCAGGCGTTCTGCAGCATGGTGCGCGCCACGAACCGGTCGTTCTCGGTGGCCTCGGGGTCGTCGAGGATCTTCGCGAGTTGTGCCAGGTGGCCGGGGCGGAACAGGTGCGAGATCGTGTGGACGGCCTCGGCGGTCAGCATCGTGAGGGCCTCGCGGTCGACCTCGAGCACCCGGTGGCCACGGAAGTCACCCACCTCGACGAAGGCGTCGGTCAACCGGCGGTAGGGCGTCTCGTCCCCTGAGAGGGGGAACATCTTCTGGAACTCGAAGTCGGCCATGGGCCGAATCTACGAGGGCACCCAGTTGCCGTGGAAACCGAAGGGAACTCGCACCGGCAGGTGCACGACCGCAACCGGATCGCCGGAGAGGTCGGCCATGGCGAGGACCTCGAGGTCGGACCGGCCCGTCGCCGCGTCGTACACGAAGGTGAGCAGGTAGCCGTCGCCCTCGTCGGCATCGGCGTGGCGCGGCACGAGGACGGCCTCCCCGGCGGCGCGCCCGGACCCGAACACGTGGCGCTCCTCGGCGCCCGTCGAATGGTCGGTGCACACGAGTTCAGCGCCGTCGAAGTCGACGCCGCCGGTCCCGGTGGGCGCGACGCTGGTCGCCCAGCCGTAGCGGTACGGCCGCCCGACCCGGCGCTCGTCCACCCGGGGGAACTCCTGGGTGGTGGCACCGAGCTGGGTGGCCGACACGCCGCCGGTCACCAGGTCGAGTTCGTAGCGCCACAGGGTGGGCAGGCCCTCGTCCGGTCCCAGGCGGTGCTGGTCGAAGACGCGGTCGTGGCGCACGAGGTCCAGCACCACCCGCTCGTGACCGTCCGCGCCGGTGACGTCGTGGGCGTTCATCGCGTGGAACACGTAGCAGGGGTCGATCTCGAACCACCGCACCTCGTCGCCGTCGCCACCGAGCGGCAACACGCCCAGCCGGGCGCCGTAGGCGGCGTCCCACGCGTAGGGGAACGATGCACCCGACGTCGCGTCCTCGAGCGAGAACACCACGGGCAGGTCGAACACGACCGCATGCGACTCGGTGATGGCCATGTCGTGCACCATCGGTGAGCCGGGCACCGCGATCTCGGTGTGGTGCACCACGAGCGCATCGGGGCCCACGACGGTGTACTCGAGCACCCCGGGCCGCGCCCAGTAGTAGTTCACGGAATGGAGTGCACCCGTCGCCGGATCGACCTTCGGGTGGGCGCTGTAGCCGTTGGGCAGCGTGCCGTCGAAGTCGCACGGGCCGACGGTGTCGAGCCGCTCGTCGAGCTCGAAGGGCTTCGGGCCCCCCTCGACGATCGCGAACGTGCGACCGTCCACGCCGATCACGTTGGTGTTCGGCGAGAAGGTCGCTCCCTTCGTGGACGGCCCCTCGACCGAAGGTTCGCCCAGCCGGGCGGCGACGTCGGCGGAACGGACCCACCGGTTGCGGTACCACTCGGCACGGCCGTCACGCAGTCGGACACCGTGCACCATGCCCGAGCCCATGAACCAGTGGTAGGTCGCCGGATCCGGGGCGATCGGGTTCGGGCCGATCCGCAGGTACCTGCCGTCGAGCTCCTCCGGCAGCGAACCGGTCACCTCGAGATCCTCTGCGGTGACCTCCTCGTGCACCGGCGCGAAGTTGCCCTCGAGGTACGGCGAGGTCGTCGAGCTCACGTCGACGGTCCGTCGTCGGGGTCCCGTTCGAACACCGCGTCGGGCCGGGGATCGAGCACCGCGGGACGTGTTCCCGCGGCGCGGAACGCCCTCGCCAACAGCGGTGAGCTGGGACGCAGCAACGGGTCGTCGTCACGACGGTCATCCGCTCCGGCCTCCTCGACCGCCACGACCTCCTCGACCTCCACGACCTCCTCGACCTCCACGACCTCGTCGACGACCGTGATCTCCTCGACGACGGCGGGCTCCGCGATGCGCTCGGGCGGGTCCACGGTGGACGCGCTCGACGCCTCGAAGAGCTCGGGCTCGACCATGGGCACCGGCCTGGCCGGGTCGGAGGGCCGGGGACGGGTCCGCTGCGCACGCGACGACTGCGGGGTGGGCTCGGTGAGGAACATCGCCGGCTCCTCGACCCGACGGTCACAGAGCATCCACCCACGAGGCACGGTCAGGCGGTCGACGTGCAGCTCGCAGATCTCCTGGATCGAGCCCGGTCGCTCCGGCAGCACGTCCAGCCACACCTGGCAGGTGACGGCGTCGTACGACAGGCGCGCAACGGCGGTGCGGTCGCAACCGGGTCGCCTGCAGGCCCTCGACATCGCGGGCAGGCTACCGCTGCTCCGTCCGCCCGCGGCGGGGCCCCGGTCCGGCGAGCAGATCGGTCACGTCGACGTGCTCCTCGATGACCGAGTCGACGATCGTCCTGGCCAGCGACGCCAGGTACCCCGGGTCGGGCAGGTCGCGACCCGCGTGGGTCGCGACGGTCAGCACCCGACGGCCACTCGTCGCGAGCTCCACGCGGAGCGTGTCGGCCATCGAGCGCAGCGCCGCGTCGGTCATCGAGTGGTGGGCATCGTCGGGTGCGGCCTGCCCGGCCGCGGTGAAGAACACCACCCGACCCCGAGGCGCGCTGAGCAACGGCAGCAGACGCTGGGTCAGCTGGTACGGACCCCTCAGGTTCAGCAGGTAGTGCTCGTCGAGCAGCTCGACCGGTGCTGCACCGATCGTCGACGGGTCCGACAGTCCCGTCGCGTGCACGAGCAGGTCGACGGGGCGTCCCACCGCCCGCACGAAGTCGGCTGCCGCGTCGATGTCCTCGGCCGAGGCGAGGTCACAGCGCAACCCGGCGATCGTGGGGCCTTCGTGGACCGACCGTGCGGTCTCGTCGATCGTCGCGCGGTCCCTGCCGATGAGGAGCACCGCTGCGCCACGTCCTGCGAGCTCCACCGCCATCGCGGCACCGAGCAACCCCGAGGCGCCGGTCACGACCGCCGTGCTGGCGTCGAGACGACCATCGGGCTGCCACGACCGCCGGTCCGGCGACGCACCCGACGACGTGAACAACGGGCGCGGTGGCGCTCCGAACTCAGCCGTCACGGCGCACCTGACGGTGGGGACGGTTCGAGCGGGGTGGCCACATGTGCACCCCGTCGGCAGGTAGCGACTGCGGATCAAGCACAACGCTCAAGGTGGTCACCACGCGATCCGACTCTACGGGGCATGCCACCGATTCGACGTCGTCTCGCCGCACCGGCGCTCGCGCTCGCCGCGACGGCGCTGGTGCTGGCCGGGCCGGGAGTGGAGGTCCCGACCGCCGAGGCCCAGACGAGCTTCACGTTCCGCGGTTCGGGCTGGGGCCACGGCGTCGGGATGAGCCAGTGGGGCGCCCGTGGGATGGCGGCGAACGGCAGTTCCCACACGCAGATCCTCACCCACTACTACACGGGCGTCTCGGTCGTGTCCCGGACCGTCGACGATGACCTGCGGGTGCTGATCGCCGAGAAGGTGCCGTCGCTCACGCTGCGCACCGGTGGCCGAACCACCTTCGACGGCGTCGGGGTGCTCACTGGTGAGGGCCACACCGTCACCGTGAGCCGATCCGGGGGGTCGCTGCGACTCACCGGAGCCATCACCGCCACCACTGCCGGTGCGATCAACGTGCGGTTCGCCCCCGACGGCGTGCTCGAGGTCACCCCGGGCAACGGCTACCGCTACGGCCAGCTCGAGCTGCGTGCCGATCCCGGCGGCGGGGTGCGGGCGGTGGTGCACGGCCTGACCATGCAGCAGTACCTGTACGGACTCGGCGAGATGCCGTCGTCGTGGCCGGCAGCCGCGCTCAGGGCCCAGGCGATCGCAGCCCGGACGTTCGCACAGAAGCGCCGCAACGAGCGCGGCGCCAAGGACTTCGACCTGTACTCGGGGGTGATCCACCAGGCGTACACCGGAACCCGCCACGAGGCACCCCGCTGGAACGCCGCGGTCGACACGACCGCGAACCAGGTCATCACCTACCCCGGCCACGGGCTCATCGACGCCCTGTACTCCGCCTCGTCGGGTGGGCACACCGAGCACAGCGAGATCGTCTGGGTCAGCCACGTGCCCTACCTGCGGGCCCGCCCGGACCCCCACGACGCCAGCGGCGGCAACCCGCACGCGTCCTGGACCCGGACCTACAGCGGCACCCAGCTGGGTTCGTGGTTCGGCATCGGCACCGTGACCTCGGTGCGCATCATGGGCGGCGTCGGCCCGTCCGGCCGGGTCGACAAAGCGACCATCCGCCTCGTCGGGACCGGCGGGACCCGTGATGTGAACGGCGCCTCGTTCCGGTCGACGGTCAACGCGCGGACCAACCAGCAGCTGAGGTCCACGAAGTTCACCGTGGACGGCGCCGCCGCGCCGACCACCCCCGTCCCGTCCACCACGATGGCGACGGGCAGCTGGACCCACCACTACGCCGAGGGCCGCACCGTGGTCGTCGGCGGCACGTCGGTCGACCCGGACGGCCACCCGCTCGTCCGGGTGGTGTCCACGATGGGGTCGCAGCGCGCCACG
>SKRR01000064.1 GCA_007118345.1 Microthrixaceae bacterium
ATGGATCGGCACGTGGAGAACGCTCAGAAGGTCGCTGAATACCTCGAAGCACATGATCAGGTCGAGTCGGTCGCGTACTCGGGGCTGGCGTCGAGCCCATGGCACGACCGTGCTCAGCACTACGCGCCGAAGGGCGTCAGCTCGGTCCCGGCGTTCGTCATCAAGGGGGGCCTCGAGGCGGGCCGCCGGTTCGTGGAGGCACTCGAGCTGCACAGCCACCTGGCGAACATCGGTGACGTGCGGTCGCTCGTGATCCACCCTGCGTCGACGACACACAGCCAGCTGACCGAGCAGGAGCAGGTGACCACGGGTGTGAACCCGGGGCTGATCCGCCTGTCGGTCGGGCTCGAGTCGATCGAGGACATCCTCGCCGACCTCGACACCGGCTTCGCCGCCGCTGCTGCCGGCTGAGGGTGCCCACGCGCCTCGGGGGCGGCCAGGTGACCGACTCGGTCCCTGGCTGCCGCGGACGGATCAGGGAAGTCCGAACAGCTCTAGGAGTCCGGGTGTCGCACGCGGTGTGCGCAGGAACAGATCGGCCAGCGGCCAGACGTGCGCCATGGCGGAAGTCTCGACGACGTCACACGCCGTGGACCACCAGGTTTCAGTCGTCGATCGTGACCGACGGTTCGCCGTCGGAAACGGTGATCGTCGCCGGCATGCCGATCAGCTCGATCTCGTCGCCGAGCGGCTCGCCGGTGACGATCGTGACGACGAGCCCCTTGAACTCGCCCGCCACCACCGTGAGGTCCAGCCGCTGCACCGGCCGACCGAGGTCGTCGGTGTCGGTGCGCACGTCCATCAGGAAGGCGTCGTGCGCGCCATCGGGCAACGTTGCGGGCTGGTCGGAAGCAGCGCTCACCGCAAGATCGTAGGCGGCCGCCGGGGAGGAGGGTTCACATCGTCTCGGCAAAGCTGACGTGCCCCTCGCCGCGCAGCACGTTCTTCAGCAGCTTGCCCGAAGCGTTGCGCGGCAGCTTGCCGTCCCAGCGATCGATGTGGGTCGGGACCTTGAACGGCGCGAGCGTCTCCGCGACCCACCGGCGGATGTCGTCGTCGGTGACGTCCGCGCCCGGGGCGATCTCGACCACGGCCTTGACCTCCTCGCCGAGCGAGGCGTGCGGAACCCCCACCACTGCCGCGTCGGCGATGCCGGGGTGCTCGACGAGCCGGTTCTCGATCTCGACGCAGTACACGTTCTCCCCGCCACGGATCAGCATGTCCTTGGCTCGGTCGGTGATGTAGAGGTATCCCTCGTCGTCGAGGTGGCCGACGTCGCCGGTGTGCAACCACCCGTCGATCACCGTCGAGGCGGTGGCCTCGGGCTTGTTCCAGTACCCCGGCATGATGATCGGGCCCCGTAGCAACACCTCGCCGGTCTGGTTCGGCCCCAGGTGCGATCCGTCGGGTCCGGCGATCGCCACGTCCACGGTCGGCATGGGTAGACCGACCGAATCGGCCTTCCGCAGGGCGTCAGCGCCCGAGAGGGTGGTCGCCGCCGAGGAGGACTCGGTGAGCCCGTAGGCATTGGTCGTGGCCTTGAGGTTCGGGAACGTCTCGCGGATCCGGCGCTGCATTTCGTCGGCGGACGGCGACCCGCCGAAGCTGACCGAGGTGACCGTCGACGTGTCGTAGTCGTGACGCTCCGGCGCCTCACAGACCCGCCAGACCATCGTCGGGACTGCGGTCCACAGGGTGACGTGTTCCTTGTCGATGAGTTCGAGTGCCGTGACCGGGTCGAACTTGCCCTCGAGCATCACCAGTCGGATGCCGCCCATCATCCCCACGACCAGGGTCGAGTGGCAGCCGGCGACGTGGAAGAGCGGGGCGCTGAACAGCGCGACCGGCTGGCCGCCTGCAGGGGCGAGCGCCGCACCGTCGGGGTCCTCACCGGCGGCCTGCGCGATCGCCGCTTGCGCCATCGAGCCGGCGGTCAGCAGTAACACGGTGTTCTGGAGGTTGGCCACCATGTTGCGGTGGGTGCTGATCGCGCCTTTCGGGCGACCGGTGGTGCCCGAGGTGTAGAAGATCACCGCGTGGTCGCCCTCGTCGATCGGGACCTCGGGGAAGGCGTCGGTCGGCGCAGCGACGAGCTCGGCGAAGGAGCGGACCTTCGAGCTGGCAGCGCCGTGGCCGGGGTCGCTGTCGATCAGGTAGACGTGCTCGAGCGTCTCGATGTCGTCGAGCGCGTCCGCGATGCGCTGGTAGCGCTTGTCGTCGACCACGAGCACCTTCGCCCCGGAGTCCTCGAGCCCGTAGATGATCTCGTCGGTGTTCCACCACCCGTTCAGCCCGACGAGCACCGCGCCCAGGTCGACGGTGCCCCAGAAGGTCATGCACCACTCGGGGGAGTTCTGGGCGAGGACCGCGACCCGATCGCCGTGGACCACGCCCGCGGCGGCGAGTCCGTTGCTGACCGAGTTCGACGCGGCGAGGAACTCGGCGAACGTGATGCGCCGGTCACCTTGGACGATGAACTCCTTGTCGTCATGGGCCGCGGCGAACTGGGCGACCACACGGAGGTTCGGGAACCGGTCCTTGAAGACCTTCAGCTCGTGGCCGCCGATCTCCTCGCGCACCACCTCGAAGGGTCCACCGGGTCCGGTGAGCTGGTCCCGGATCGCCCGGGTCGGGTCGCCGGTGGTGCCGTTGGAGTCGACGGACATCGGATCATCCCCCTCATCGGGCCGGTCGGCCGGTGTGGTCGTGACGGCTCGCCCCCCCGGCGACGTCAGGCAGGAGTCTGGCAGGTCACCAGCGCACAGCGAGCGCGATCGTGTCGCCGCTCGCCGCCCCGGGGCACGCTCACGCCAGTGCGGCGACCACGTGATCGACGCTGGCGGTCAAGGCAGCGATGTCGGCCGGATCGATCGCCGGGAACATCGCGACGCGGAGTTGGTTGCGGCCCAACTTCCGGTACGGCTCGACATCGAGGATGCCGTTGTCGCGCAGCACTGCTGCCACGATCGCAGCGTCGATCGTCTCGTCGAAATCGATCGTCGCGACGACGTGGGACCGCTTCGCTGGATCAGCCACGAACGGACGGGCATGGCCGTGCGCATCCGCCCACCCGTAGATCGTCTCGGCCGACCGGTCGCACCGCCCCGCAGCGAACTGCAGGCCGCCGTTCTCATTGACCCAGTTGACCTGCTCGACTGCGAGGAACAGCGTGGCGAGCGCCGGTGTGTTGTAGGTCTGGTCCTTGCGGGAGTTCTCCAACGCGATGCCGAGATCGAGGAACGCAGGGACCCAGCGGTCGCTCGCCGCGATCCGTTCGATCCGCTCGATGGCGGCGGGGGAGCAGGCGGCGATCCACAGGCCGCCGTCCGACGCGAGGCACTTCTGGGGGGCGAAGTAATAGACGTCGACCTGGCTCGGATCGAAACGGAGCCCACCTGCGGCGGAGGTTGCGTCGACGAGCACCAACGATCCGTCGTCACCACCGACGGGTCGCTGCAGCGTCATCGCCACGCCGGTGGAGGTCTCGTTGTGGGTCAGGCAGTAGGCGTCGACCCCCGTCTCGGCGCTGGCGTCAGGGTGGTCACCCGGATCGGCGGCGATCACCGTGGGGTCACCCAGGTGCGGTGCGGCAGCGGCCGCCGTGGCGAACTTCGAGGAGAACTCGCCGAAGCTGAGGTGCTGGCTGCGCTCCTCGATCAGCCCGAAGGTCGCCGCATCCCAGAAGGCCGTGGTGCCGCCATTGCCCAGCAGGACCTCGTACCCGTCCGGAAGGGCGAACATCTCGGCGAGCGCGTTCCGCAGCTCGCCGACCTTGAACCGCACGGCTGGCTGGCGGTGGCTGGTGCCGAGGAAGTGCCCCGCCGAGCCGGCGAGCATCTCGACCGCTTCGGGTCGTACTCGGGACGGCCCGCAGCCGAACCGGCCGTCGTGGGGGAGGAGGTCGTCGGGAATGGCGATGTCAGGGAGGCTCACGGTCACGAGTCTCGCGGCCCCACGCATGGTCGGCGAACCCGTTCGAGTGCCTCGCGCCGGACCGGTAGCGTCGGGGCCATGACCAGCACCGGAACCCACCACCCGGGCCATTCCCGGATCTCTCGTCGCGTCGCCGCGATCACGCCGTCGGCGACCCTGGCAGTGGATTCCAAGGCCAAGGCGCTGAAGGCCGCGGGCGAGCCCGTCATCGGCTTCGGGGCCGGCGAACCTGACTTCGCCACCCCCGGCTACATCGCCGAAGCTGCGGCAGCCGCGTGCACAGATCCGAAGAACCATCGCTACACCCCGGCTGCGGGTCTGCCGGAGCTCCGCTCGGCGATCGCCGAGAAGACGCTGCGTGACTCCGGGGTCGAGATCGCTCCAGAACAGGTCGTGGTCACCAACGGCGGCAAGCACGCGGTGTACTCGGCGTTCACGGTGCTGGTCGACCAGGGCGACGAGGTGATCCTGCCGGCACCGTTCTGGACCACCTATCCCGAGCCGATCGCGCTCGCCGGAGGGGTACCGGTCGTGGTGCCCACCGATGAGTCGACCGGGTTCCGGGTCACGGTCGAACAGCTCGAGGCAGTGCGAACTCCGCGCACCAAGGCGCTGGTCTTCGTCTCACCGTCGAACCCGACCGGCGCGGTGTACCCGCGCGACGAGATCGAGGCGATCGGCCGGTGGGCGGTCGAGCACGGCATCGTCGTCATCACCGACGAGATCTACGAGCACCTCGTCTACGGCGGCGTCGCGCACCACTCGATCCAGGCCGTGGTCCCCGAGATCGCCGAGCAGTGCGTGATCCTCAACGGCGTGGCGAAGACCTACGCGATGACCGGGTGGCGTGTCGGCTGGTTGATCGGCCCGCCCGATGTGGTCAAGGGCGCGACGAACCTGCAGACGCACCTGACATCGAACGTCTGCAACGTCGCGCAACGAGCGGCCCTGGCAGCAGTGTCGGGTGATCTGACCGCGGTCGAGGAGATGCGCGAGGTGTTCGACCGTCGTCGACGCACGATGCACGCCATGCTCAACGACGTCCCCGGCGTCAGCTGCCTCGAACCCGAGGGGGCGTTCTACGCCTATCCGAACCTGACGGCGCTGCTCGGCGTCGATCTGGGAGGGTCGACCGCCACGACCACCGTCGCGCTTGCCGATCTGGTGCTCACCGAGGCCAAGATCGCGTTCGTGCCAGGAGAAGCCTTCGGCTCGCCCGGGTACGGTCGGTTCTCGTTCGCCCTCGCGGACGACGACCTGGTCGAGGGCATGGAGCGGCTCGCCCGCTTCGTCGCCGGCGACGCGTGAGTGCTGCGAGCCCGGCCGTGGCGCCGTACGGAGCGTGGCGCTCACCGCTGAGCGCCGACGCCGCCGCCCGGGCCGGCCATCGGTACTCCGCGCTCGCGATCCAGCGTGACCGAGCCGGCGCCGCAGTGGTGTGGTGGGCAGAGACACGTCCTGCCGAGGGCGGCCGGATCGCGGTCGTCGCGGTCGTCGACGACGGCGGCGCCGCTGACGTCGGCCCGCCCTCGCTTCGCATCCGCAGCCGTGTCAGTGAGTACGGCGGGGGCGCGGTGTGGCTCGGCGACGGTTCGCTCTGGGCCGTGGACGACCGTGCCCAGCGTGTGATCGAACATCCTCTGGTCGAGGGCCGTCCGCCCGCTGCATCGGCGTGGTCGCCACGCTGGGCCACTGCGGAACCGCCGGCACCTGCGGCGTGGCGGCACGCCGCAGGCGCCGTTGCCGACGGCCGCGGCTGGTGGGTGGTGGAACGCGAACGGCACGTCGCCCACGACGGCACACCGTTGGACGAGCCCGCCAACGAGCTCGTGGTCGTCGACCGCGGAACCGGTGAGGCGACCGTGATGGTCGGGCCGGGCTCACCCGGCGGCGGTGACTTCGCCGTCGCACCGACGTTGTCGCCGGATGGTTCCGCCATGGCGTGGTTGCGGTGGGACCACCCGGACATGCCCTGGGATGCGGCGGAACTGTGGGTGGCCGACATCCGCGAGGGCGGTCCGGAGCTGCCCGCACCGGTGGTACTCGTCGACGCGCGCCGGATCGCCGGCGGAACCGCCGACGTGCGGGCGAAGGGGATCGGTCGCCCGGTCTCGGTCTGCCTCCCCAGCTGGGACGGTGACGGCCGGTTGTGGTGGTGCGACGACGCCACCGGGTGGTGGCATCTGGTCCACGCACAGGAGCCGGGTGTGCCCGTCGAGGGTTCGGGTGACACCGCCCCTCGGCTCGTACCGACGGCACGCGAGGAGGTCGGCGAGCCTCGTTGGGTCGCCGGCGGCAGTCGGTACGGGTTCACCGACGACGGTCGGGTCGTGTACGCCGCCGCGGCCGACGGACGCGACTCGGTCTGGGTGCTGGACCGATCGACCGGTGAACGATCGCGCCTGCCGGCGCCCGAGTTCACCCACGTGGAACGACTGGTCGTCGACGGCACCACGGTGGCCCTCGTCGCCGGATCGGTCGAGACGCCGACCTCGGTGTGGCGGGTCGACCTGGTCGCCGGTGAGGCTGTCGATCTACGCGACACCCGGGCGCCGCTGGATCCCGAGTGGATCTCACGGCCGTACCCCCTGACCTTCCCGACCGGTCGGGTCGCTGCGCCCGACGGCGACGCCGAGGCCCATGCCCTGGTCTATCCGCCGGCCAGCGGCGACCATGTCGGCCCCCAGGGTGAGCTCCCTCCGCTGGTGATCCGCATCCACGGCGGGCCGACCGCATCGGCGCGTGCCGAGCTGTCCGCCAGCGTGCAGTTCTGGACCACCCGGGGCTTCACCGTGGTCGACGTGAACTACCGCGGATCGGTGGGGTACGGGCGCACCTACCGCGACCTGCTGCGAGGGACCTGGGGGGTGGCCGACGTCGAGGACTGCCTCGCCGCGGCCCGGTACCTGGCCGAACAGGGGCGCGTCGACGGCGAGCGCTGCGTGATCCGCGGCGGCTCGGCCGGCGGGTTCACCGCACTCGCCGCGCTGTGCTTCCAGGCCGCCTGGGGCTACCGGGACACGCTGGCGGCGGCGTGCAGCCTCTACGGAGTGACCGACCTGGCGGCGATGGCCGCCGACACCCACAAGTTCGAGTCCCGGTACCTCGACAGCCTCGTCGCCCCGTTGCCCGAGGGGGCCGAGGTCTACCGGGCCCGGTCGCCGCTGCACCACGCGGAGCGGATCGACCGCCCGGTGCTGCTGCTGCAGGGGACCGAGGACAAGGTCGTCCCACCGTCACAGGCGGAGGTGCTCGTGGACGCGCTCACTCGCAACGGGGTCCCGCACGCCTACGTCCGCTTCCCGGGCGAGGGGCACGGGTTCCACCGGGCCGAGACCGTCGTCGCCGCGCTCCATGCCGAACTCAGCTTCTACGGCCGGGTGCTCGGGTTCGACCCCCACGGCATCGACGCGCCCATCGACCTGGACTGAGCCCGACGCGGCCTCATCTGTGGGTGCCGTGCCTCCGGGGTGCCGTTGCCGGTGGGCGACCACGACACCCGAGACCTGGACGACCGCGGTCAGGCGCCACCGGCCCCGGCCCGGCCGTGTTTCCAGTAGCCCCGCACGTGTGCGCGGCCTCGGGGCACGTCCCGCTCCTCGAACAGATGAGTGCGGATCCGCTGCACACCCGCAGCCTCGCCGGCGGCCCAGATGACGGTGTCCGCACCCAGGTCGACAGAGCGCACGGCGGTGGACATCGCATCGCCGGGCGCGGCGCCGGCCGGCAGGTCGACCCACTGCACGCTGGCGCCGGGGTGCGTCGGCAGCTCCACCCGGCCGTCCGGCGCTGCGACCTCCACCACGACCCGGATCGTGGCGGTCGACGGCAGTGCCTCGAGCAGGGTCGAGATGGCGGGGATGGCCGATTCGTCGCCAGCGAGCACGTAGTCGGTGACCGTGGGATCGATCTCGAAGCCCCGCCCGGTTCCCGACACCGCGACGGGGTCTCCCGCGCGGGCGTCGGTGACCCAGTCCGACAGGGGCCCTTCGTCGTGGCGGACGATCTCCAGGGTGAGCTCGCCACGTTCGGTGTCGGCCCTCAGCGGGGTGAGGGTGCGGATCGCAGGTCGGCTGCCGTCGGCACGCAGGAACTCGTTGCCGTTCCAGGTGGGCACCTCGAGCGTGCCGTCGGACCGGGGCAGGAGCAGGCGGACGCTCGCGGCCGGCAGGCCCGGATCGAGTCCGACCAGCTCGTCGCCCGCGAGCACGACGCGGGTCAGCCGGGGTCCGCGCGCCTCGGTGGCGCTGACGGCGCAACGACGGAAGGGAGGCGGTTCTCGACGAGCGGGGACGGAGGGCACACGAAGGAGGCTACGGCGCCGGTTGACGGGGGTGGTGACGGGCGATCCGGTGCTCGGGCTGGCCGCGGCTCGCACCGGACGGGCAGGATGGGCCGATGCGAGTGCTTGTCACCGAGAAGATCGCCGAGGGCGGCCTGCAGCGGCTGCGCGACGTCGGCCACGACGTCGACGTGCAGGAGGGCCTCACCCACGACGAGCTCGTGGCCACGATCCCAGGTGCCCACGCCCTCATCATCCGCTCAGCGACCCAGGTGAACGCCGAGGTGCTCGCAGCTGCGACCGACCTCATCGCCGTCGGCCGGGCCGGCATCGGACTCGACAACGTCGACGTCGCCGCTGCCACCGAACGGGGCGTGATGGTCGTGAACGCACCGCAGTCGAACACGTTGTCGGCCGCCGAGCACACCATGGCGCTGCTGCTCGCCCAGGCGCGCAACGTTCCACAGGCGAACGCGGCGCTGAAGGACGGTCGCTGGGAACGCTCGAAGTGGACCGGCGTCGAACTGTCCGACAAGACCCTGGGCATCATCGGACTCGGCCGCATCGGCAAGCTCGTCGCCCAGCGTGCGCTGGCGTTCGGCATGCGGCTGATCGCCTACGACCCGTTCGTCTCGGAGGAGCGTGCGCGTCAGCTCAGCGTGGAACTGGTCAGCCTCGAGGACCTGATGGCACGTTCGGACTTCGTCACTCTGCACCTGGCGAAGACCCCTGAGACCGCGGGCCTGATCGACGCCGCGATGCTCGCCCGCGCGAAGCCGTCGTTGCGGATCGTGAACGTCGCCCGTGGCGGCATCATCGTCGAGCCCGACCTGGCCGACGCCGTCGCGAGCGGCATCATCGCCGGGGCTGCGATCGACGTGTTCGACACCGAGCCGTGCACGGAGTCGCCGCTGTTCGGTCTGGACGAGATCGTGGTGACCCCGCACCTGGGTGCGTCGACCGCCGAGGCGCAGGACAAAGCGGGCGACACGATCGCCGACATGGTGCAGCTCGCGCTCGCCGGCGACTTCGTGCCGTACGCAGTGAACGTCAGTGCCGCAGAGGCGTCCGAGACGGTTCGGCCCTACCTGGGGCTGGCCGAGCGGCTGGGGCGGATCTTCGCCGGGTTGTGCGGCAACTGCTCCGGCGGGCTCGAGATCGAGTACCAGGGTCAGATCGCCGACTACGACACCCGGATCCTGACCCTGTCGGTGCTCAAGGGGTTCTTCTCGGTCACCTCGGGGGAGCCGGTGTCGTACGTGAACGCACCGCAACTGGCCGAGGAGCAGGGTCTCGAGATCCGCCCGACGTCCACCACGCACGCGCGTGACTACGTGAACCTCATCACCATCGCTGGTGGTGGGCACGACATCGCCGGAACGCTGGTGGGTCTGCGGGCGGTGCCGACGGTGGTGAAGATCGACGGTCACGCGATCGACGTGCCACCGTCGGACCACCTGCTGGTGGTGCGCAACGCCGATCAGCCCGGCATGATCGGCAAGGTCGGGATGTTGGTCGGGGAGGCGGGGGTGAACATCGACGACATGGCGGTCGGCTCGTCGCCCGAGGGGGCCAAGGCGCTGATGGTGCTCGCCACCGACCGGGCCGTGCCCGAGGTGGTGCAGCAGGCGCTCCGTGAGACCGACGGTGTCGTGTCGGTGGCCGCCGTCAGCGGCTGACCATCTCGACACTCGACGGCGCATCGGCGGGTGTGGCGCCGAGGCCGTGGGGTGAGATGGTCCAGATCGTGCCGTCGTGGATCCGTGAGCGGTGCGGACCCACCCGGCCCCACTGGCCCGGGTGCGACAGCTCGGCGATCGTGGCCAACGTGGGACCGTCGACCTGTACGACGAGCGCCGCGGTCTCGGTCGGGATGATCGCGCGCCTCCTGGCCGGGTCCCACGTGAAGGCTCGGTGGTCCCCGGAGCCGACCTGCGACCAGGTGTCCGCCAGCACGAACCGGTCGACCTCGCCCAGCTCGTTCGGGTCGCTCACGTCGAACAAGGACACCTTCATCCCCTCGTCCCTGCCGGTCGCCTCGTCGACCTCACGTCCGACACCCAGCAGGAGGCCGTCGCCGACGGGGTGCAGGTACTCCGAGAACCCCGTGATCTTCAGTTCGCCGAGCACGGTCGGGCTCGCAGGATCCGACAGGTCGATCGCGTACAGCGGATCGGTGCGACGGAAGGTCACCACGTAGGCGAGGTCGTCGACGAAGCGTACCGAGTGCACCTCTTCGTCCGGGCCGAGTCCGTCGACGTGGCCGACCTCGTCGAGGTCGCCGTCGATGTCGAGCACCGTGAGTCGGCCCTCGCTCACGTGGGCGGGCAGGACCTGGTCGACCGTGTCGTCCTGGACGGGAACGTCGAACAACTCCAATCGTGCGTCGAGTGTCGTGACCACTCGGAGGTGGCCGTCGCGTTCGGACAGCGCGAACTGGTTGAGCAGGCGACCGGGCACCTCGCCCGACCCGGTGTGTGTCGCAGGGCCGTCACTGGTGAGGTCCAAGCGGTGCAACACGGTGGTGGATCCCTGCTCGTCCCAGTTGCTGGCCGCGACGTACAACGCACCGGTCGAGGCGTAGACGATCTCGGCGGCGCCCTGCACGGTGACGGGTGCCAGGTCGGCGAGGTCGTCGCCGACTCGCAGCACCGTCACGTTCGTCGGTTCGCTCATCGGGCCGACCGGCCCACCGTCCCACCCGACGGGCACGACCATCACGTCGTTGCAGCGGCCGAGCACCCTGGACTCGCCACCGTCCCAGCGCCGGGGGAGCAGCTGCTCGCCCCGGAGTCCGTCGAGGAGCTCCTCGGCCTCGGCGTCGCTGGTCGGCGCTGGGACGTCGGCGAAGGGGCGGGGCATGCCGCGGAGCACCACCCGCGCCACGCCGTCGATCTCGCGAGCGGTGACGAGCGACCCCTCGACCTCCGTCGCCGCCACGACCGTCGGCGCGGTGGGATCCTCGACCGACACGATCGTCAGGGTGGTCGTGGTGGGACCGATCCGGGAGATGTCGGGCGCCGGCCGGGCGGGGAGGGGCGTGGCGACGTCGCCGGGTGCAGCCCCGTGGGTCGTGCCCAGCACCAGGACCCGGTCACCTCGGAGGAAGAGCTCGCTCGGTCCTCGGTCGGACAGGTCGAGTGTGGCGTCGACCACGACGTCGTCGTCGAACTGCGTCACCCGCAGCGAGCCGTCGTCGACCCAGACGATGCGCTCCGAGTCGAGATCGACCAGGTCGGCCTCCTCGACGCCGAGCTCCTGGTTGTTGGTCCCGACCAGCTCCGCGAGGGCATCGTCGGCCGCAGCGGCCGGCGCCATCGACTCCTCGGCGGCGATCACGCCACCATCGAGGCCGCCGGACACCCGGGCGAGCTCGTCGAAGCCGTTCCCGCTGACGCTCGCCGCCGCACCACGCCAGGTCGCCCGTGCCCGGTCCGCCAGCTCGTCACAGCCGTCGACCCGCTCGAGGGAGACCGGCGTGCCGAGCGGTGCCGACCCGGCCGGCGTTGTGGTCGGTGGCCGGTCGGCCTGATGCCAGCCCGAGTCATCGGTGCAGGCGCCAGCGAGTACGGCGGCGACGACCGCGACCATCAGAGCGGGTCGCCTCGTTCGGTGGGTGGCGGTGCGGGTCGACATGGGGACCTCCTCGTGGCGTGCTCCCACTCCGACGGCGCGGTGTCGGATCCGGTTCCCGGACCCGTCGCATTCGAACGTGCGTTCGACTAGCGTGCCGATCCATGGAGGCACTGCAGGGGTCGCTGTTCGGAGCGGGCGAGCTCGAGCTGCGTGGCGAGGCGCCGGTGCAGCGCACGTGGCTGGACGACGACTGCTGGGTCGACGAGGTCCACGGGTTCCTCGGCGGCCAGCAGGAGCTGTACGACCGCTTGGCCCGGGCCGACATCTGGCACCGCGCCGAACGCCCCATGTACGGCGAGATGGTCGCGGAGCCGCGCCTCTCGGCAGGCCTCCGGTTGGGTGATCCGCGGTCGCCGTCGATCGTGAGCCGCATGGGCCGCCACCTGGCGCGCTGCTACGGGGTCGACATGGGTGCGGTGTGGCTCAACTGGTACCGCGACGGCGAGGACGCCGTGGCGTGGCACGCTGACCGCATCGGTCGGAACCGCAAGGATCCACCGGTTGCGATCGTGTCGTTGGGGTCCGAGCGCCGCTTCCTGCTGCGCCCGAAGGGCGGTGGCGCCAGTCGCTCGTTCTCACCCGCGGGCGGGGACCTGTTGGTCATGGGCGGCGCGTGCCAGCACCGCTGGGAGCACTCGGTGCCGCGGTCCCGTCGGGGCGGCCCCCGCATCAGCGTGACGTTCCGCCCTCGGCCCGGTCGCAGCGACCACCGCGAGGACTGGATGCCCGGGCGGACCCGGACCCGTGCCAGCGCCTGAAGGGGTGCACGTGCCGCGCCGGAGCGACAGATGTCAGTCCGGGGATGGTCCGAAGGGCTCGGGGGCCGGCACGCTGGTGGTGCTCGTCGGGTTCCTCCGCATCATCCAGAAGTCCGGTAGACCGCCGCCGCCGGGGATCCTCACCGTGGAGTGGAACCCGAAGCGCTCGTAGATGTGGGTGTTGGCGGCTTCGGTGGTCTCCAGCCACGCAGGCAACCCGTCGACGTCGCAGCGTTCGAGGACGTGATCGAGCAGCGCTCGGGCCACGCCGCGTCCCCTGGCGTCTGGGGCGGTGCCGAGCACTGCCAGGTACCAGCACGGCTGGGCGCCGACGGTGCGAACATGGCGCTGACGGACCCACAGGGTGCGCGACAGGGGGCGCCGTTCGCGCCAGAGCGCGCGGGCGGCCGGGGGCAACGCGGGCATGACGGCAGCTCGCACCGCGAGGAGTTCGAGGGCCCAGCGCAGGCGACCGGACAGCGGCGAGGGGTGAACGTTCGGCGGGTTCCACAGCGCCACGCCTGCGAGGCGGCCGTCGAGGTCCGCTCCGAAGGCCGTCGCGTACCGCAGGCGCGAGCGGACCTCCCGGCGCGCGGTGACGAGCGAGAGCTCGCGACGATGGGTGGGGTCGGGGAGGAAGACCATGGACTGCGGCTCCTCGTCGAAGGCCGCGGCCAGGAGCTGGCCCGCCTCGTCCACGTCGTCGGCGGTCAACAGCCGGGTCCGGACCACATGCGACCCGGACCCCTCGCCGGATCCCGGTTCCTTCGTCATGCGAACTCCTCGGCGAGAGGTCAACCAGCCGTCGGCAACCAGGCCGGGCGAGTGGCCTCGTAGGCCGTGATGTCAGCCTCGTGCGCGAGGGTCAGCCCGATGTCGTCGAGGCCCTCGAGGAACCGATGGCGTGTTGCATCATCGAGTGGGAAGGACTCGAGGACACCGATCGAGGGGACCTCGATCACCCGACGGTCCACGTCGACGACGATCTGGGTGTCGGGTGCTTCCGCGACCACCTGCAACAGCCGGCGTACGACCGTCTCGGGCAGCTGGACCGGGACCAGTCCGTTCTTGGTCGAGTTGTTGCGGAAGATGTCGCCGAAGCTGGGCGCCACCACAGCGGCGAAGCCGTACTGCTGGATGGCCCACACGGCATGCTCCCGGCTGGAGCCGGTGCCGAAGTTCGGACCGGCGACGAGCACGTTGGCGCCGGCGAACTGCTCCTGGTTCAACACGAAGTCGCGGTCGTCCCGCCATTCCGAGAAGAGGCCCTTGTCGAAACCGGTGCGCTCCACCTGCTTGAGCCAGTCGCTCGGGATGATCTGGTCGGTGTCGACATCGGAGCGGTCGAGCGGCACCGCGGTGCCGGTGATCACGTTGACGGGTTCCATGGGTCGTTCCTGTTCGCGTTCGGCGGGAGGTGGGGTCGGTTCAGAGGTCGTCGGGAGTGGCGAAGTGCCCGGCCACCGCGGTCGCCGCGGCGACCGCGGGGGAGACCAGGTGCGTGCGGCCACCGCGGCCCTGGCGGCCCTCGAAGTTGCGGTTCGAGGTGGAGGCGCAGCGTTCGCCGGGGCTGAGCTTGTCGGGGTTCATCGCCAGGCACATCGAGCACCCGGGCTCGCGCCAGTCGAATCCGGCCTCGGTCAGGATGCGGTCGAGGCCTTCGTCCTCGGCCTGGGTCTTCACGGCATGCGAGCCAGGGACCACCAGGGTGCGGACACCGTCAGCCACCCTGCGCCCCCTGGCGACCTCCGCCACGGCACGCAGGTCCTCGATGCGGCCGTTGGTGCACGAGCCGATGAACACCGTGTCGACGGTGACGTCCTTGAACGGCGTCCCGGCCTCGAGGTCCATGTACTCAAGCGCGCGGTTCGCCGCGTTCTGAAGTCCTGGCTCGTCGAAGTCCGCGGGGGCGGGCACACGGCCCGACAGGGGAATGACCTGCCCGGGGTTGGTGCCCCAGGAGACGTGCGGCTCGATCTCGGCAGCATCGAGGAAGACCTCGGTGTCGTACGCGGCGCCCTCATCGGTGGTGAGGGTCCGCCAGTCCTCGATCGCTGCGTCCCACAGTTCGCCGGACGGCGCGTGCGCGCGACCCCTCAGGTACTCGAAGGTGACCTCGTCCGGGGCGATCAGGCCGGCCTTGGCGCCCGCCTCGATGGACATGTTGCACACCGTCATGCGGCCCTCCATCGACAGTGACCGGATGGCCGACCCGCGGTACTCGGCGATGTGGCCGAACCCACCCGAGGTGCCGAGCACGCCGAGGATCGCGAGGATGACGTCCTTCGCCGTCACACCGGGGCGCAGCTCGCCGTCGACGTTCACCGCCAACGTCCTCGGTCGAACCTGCGGCAGGGTCTGGGTGGCCAGCACGTGTTCGACCTCGGAGGTGCCGATGCCGAACGCCAGCGCTCCGAACGCTCCGTGGGTCGATGTGTGGGAATCGCCGCACACGATGGTCATGCCGGGCAAGGTCAGCCCCTGCTCGGGGCCGATGATGTGCACGATGCCCTGCCCCGGTGAGCCCATGGGGTACTCGATGACACCGAACTCCTCGGTGTTGCGGCGCAGCGTCTCGACCTGCTTGCGTGAGACCGGATCTGCGATCGGCTGGTCGATGCCGATGGTGGGCACGTTGTGGTCCTCGGTGGCGACCGTGAGGTCGGGGCGCCGCACCGTGCGTCCGGCGAGGCGCAGGCCGTCGAAGGCCTGCGGTGAGGTGACCTCGTGCACCAGGTGGAGGTCGATGTAGAGCAGGTCTGGCTCACCGGGAGTGGACCGCACGACGTGGCGGTCCCAGACCTTCTCGGCCAGCGTGCGGGGGGTGGGAGTGGGGCTCATCCGTTGATCCGATCTCACTATATGGGATAGTGTTCTCGACTGATGGATAGCATCGTAAGTGGCGTCGGCGTGCTCGACAAGTCGTTCTCGGTGCTCGACGCCGTCGCCGATCGCCCCTGCTCGCTGGCCGAACTGGTCGAACGCACCGGTCAGAGCAGGGCGACGGTCCATCGGATCGCCGGCGCGCTGGTGACTCACGGACTGCTGCGGCGAACCGACGACGGTCGGTACGCGCTCGGGTTGCACCTGGTGGCGCTCGGTCGCAGCGCGGCCGAGCAGTTCCCCCTCGCGACCGCCGCTCGGCCCACCCTCGCTGAACTGCGCGACACCACCGGCGAGTCGGTGCAGCTCTACGTGCGCGACGGCGAGCACCGCGTCTGTGTGGCGGCCATGGAGTCACCCCACGGGCTGCGCACGATCGTTCCCGTCGGCGCCGCGCTGCCCATGGAGGTCGGCTCGGCGGGGAGGGTCCTGTCGGGCGGCGTCGCTCGGAACGGCTTCGTGCAGACGGTCGGCGAACGTGAGCCGGGTGTGGCGTCGGTGTCGGCACCCGTGCTCGACGGCGACGAGATCGTCGCTGCGGTGAGCGTGTCGGGTCCGGTCGACCGGATGGGCCGCAGTCCCGGGCGCCGCCATGGCGCCGCAGTTGCCGCGGCCGGCCGGGCGATCGGGACAGCGATGCGCGGCGGCGACGCCGTCAACTGAGCTCGTCGTCGTCGGCCCATTGGGCTTCATCGAGGTCCTCGTCACCGAGCGCCACCAGGTCGCGCCGCTTCGACCGACGCCGCGCACGCTGGTTGCGCTGACGGCGATGTTCGCGGTCACGCTCCTCGAGGCCTTCTTCGAGGGTCTCGAGCTCGATGGCCAGCAGCCGCCACGCCTCGACGCGGTCAGCAGCGAGGTCGCCGCGCTCGATGGCGCCGAGCAGCCCGCACCCCGGTTCGTTCGTGTGGGTGCAGTCGTCGAAGCGGCACTGTTGAGCGAACGGAACGAGGTCGGCGAAGGCGCGCTCGAGCCCGTCGTCGGCAGACCACAGCCCGACGCTGCGGATGCCCGGCGTGTCGATGAGCAACGATCCGTCGCTGAGTTGGACCATCTGGCCGGCGGTGGTCGTGTGACGCCCGCGCCGATCCGAGTCGCGCACCTCGGCGACCAGTTGCACCGGTCGACCCGCCAGCGCGTTCACCAGGGTCGACTTGCCGGCCCCCGAGGCGCCGAGCAACGCCACGACGCTGTTGGGGCTTCGTCCATCACCCAGCGTGTCGAGCCCGCCATCGGAGCGGGTCGACACGCAGTGCACCTCGACGCCGGGGGCGAACCGTTCGGCCTCGGCCCGCTGCGCAGCGGCGACGTCATCGTCGACGAGGTCGGCCTTCGTGAGCACCACCACGGGAGTTGCGCCGCTCTCCCAGGCGAGAACGAGCTCACGCGCGAGGCGCATCGTGTTGAGCCCGGGGTCGAGCGGCTGCAGGACGTAGACCAGGTCCATGTTCGCGGCGACTGCACGTGCGCTGAGCTGCAGCTGGTCGCGTGACACCCCGGGCGAACGACGCTCGAAGACCGTCCGGCGGGGGAGGATCTGCTCGATCCGGCCCGCTTCGGGGTCGAGGGCGCACACGTCGCCCACGACCACCCGTCGGGCCGACTTCGCGGCGACGACCAGCAGCTCGTCACCCGGTTGCCGGGCGACCGTGATGCCGCCCTTGTCGATGCGGATCACACGGCACGGCACGAGCCCGTCCACGTCCGCCGACGAGAAGGCCTCATCCCAGTGCTCGTTCCAACCAGGCGGGAGCCCCGGAGGTGTGGTGCCGCGGCCGCCCGGTGTCACGACGGCAGGGTCATGGACGCGGACTCACGGTGACGGGCGGGTCGGCGGCGGAGCGGGGTCGGACACGGGATCCATCGTCGCGCAGGTCGACGGGTCCGGTGCTCATCCGTGACCGCACGCGCCGGCTGGAGGGTCGCATTCGCTTGCTGCGTACACTCGGAGGATGCCGGTGCTCCCGCAACACCGAGGCGGTGCGCCCGGACCTGACGCGATCGCTGCGATCGACATCGGTACGAACTCGATCCACATGCTCGTGGCTCGGGTGGCGTCCGGCGGTCGATTCGAGGTGCTGACCCGCCAGAAGGAGATGGTCCGCCTCGGGTCCGGGCGCAACGAGATGAAGCGGCTGGAAGCAGACGCCATCGACCGCGGCGTCGCCGCCTTGGCCCGGTGTCGTTCGCTGGCCGACTCGTTGGGTGCGCCGGTGTTCGCCGTGGCGACCTCGGCGGTGAGAGAGGCGCTCAACGCCGAGGAGTTCATCGGTCGTGCCGTGAGCGAGGCAGGTGTCGACATCGAGGTGATCTCGGGTTACGAGGAGGCGCGCCTCATCCAGCTCGGCGTACTGCAGGCGCTACCGGTCTTCGACAAGAAGCTCCTGCTCGTCGACGTCGGCGGCGGGTCGACCGAGGTGCTGTTCGGAGAGCGCGGAGCCGTCGCATATGCCCGGTCGATCAAGCTCG
>SKRR01000043.1 GCA_007118345.1 Microthrixaceae bacterium
GCTCGCCGTCGTTGGTGAGCAGCAACAGGCCCTCGGTCTCCATGTCGAGCCGCCCGACCGGGTGGACCCTGGGTTCGGCGGGCACCAGATCGAGCACCGTCGGGCGACCGTGGGTGTCGGATGCGGTCGTGACCACTCCCGGCGGTTTGTTGAGCAGGTAGTGGACCAGGCCGGGTCGAACGCCGATCGCCGTCCCGTCGATCTCCACGAGATCCTGCTCGACCGCCACCCTGTCACCGAGCTGTGCGGTGCGACCGTTGATGGTCACGCGTTCGTCGGCGATCAGGTCCTCACAGACCCGACGACTGCCGATGCCGGCGCGCGCCAGGACCTTCTGCAGCCGCTCACCCTCGTCGTTCACTCGTCCGCGTCGAGGTCGATCACGGGAGCGTCGCCCAGATCGATGCCCTGCACCGGTGTCGGCTCCCGGCGGTCCTCGGTGTCGCCCGCGAACTCCTCGGCATCGATCCGCAGTCCGTCCTCGAGCAGCTCGACCACGTCGGCGCCCGGCACGAAGTCACCCAGCGACGGCAGCTCGTCGATGGCGTTCAACCCGAGCCGTTCGAGGAACAACGAGGTCGTCCCGAACATCGTCGCCAGCCCGGGACCCGGGTCTCGCCCCACCTCGGCGATGTATCCCCGCTGCTGCAGGGTGCGCATCACGCCGTCGACACCGACGCCTCTGATCGCCGCCACCTGCGCCCGGGAGATCGGTTGTTTGTACGCGACGATCGCCAGCGTCTCGAGGGCCGCGGCCGACAAGCGGGCGCTCTGCCCGCTGAGGACGAAACGTTCGACGTAGGGAGCACAGTCCTCGTGGCTCTGGAAGCGCCACCCGCCGGCCACCTTGACCAGCTCGAACCCGCGTCCCTGCTCGCGGTACTCCTCGGCGAGCGAGCCGAGGAGGTCCTCCACTGCCTCGGGCGACAGTTCCACGAGCTGCGAGAGCAGCGCCGGATCGGCGGGCTGGTCGGCGACCATGAGGATCGCCTCGAGCGCTCGTCGTGACTCGTCCTGCATGTCGTCGCTCCTGGTCTCAGCCGTCGTAGACGTCGACCGCGGTGAGTGCATCCTCGCCGACGGCGTCGCCACCCTGCCACACGATCTCGATGTCGCCGAAGGTGACCGGCTGGTGCAGCTCGACCAGGCCCTGCTTGAACAGCTCGAGGATCGCGAGGAAGTGCACGACGACCTCGAGACGTTCGCCGAAGGACGCGGTGAGTTCACGGAACCCGACCCGCCCACGACCGGGCAGCTCGACGCAGAGGTCGGCAACGGCGTCGATCACGCTCGCTCGGATGGGCGCGATGTGGAACAGGTCGATCGTCGGTTCGGGCCGGGGGGTGAGCGCTGAGATGACCGCCGCGTGCAGCTGATCGGGCGTCACGCCCTCGAGAAGGTCGGGAGCGAGGTCGATGTAGCGCTCATCGGGCCCGACCGTGCGGGCCACGGTGCGGGCCGCCGAGCTGTGGAGCACCTCGAGGACACCCGCAGCGTCCTTGAAGGTCTTGCACTCGAGCAGCCGTGCGAGGAGCAGATCGCGTTCTTCCCACAGGGAGAACTCGTCGTCGAGGTCGACGTCGTCGTCGCCCGGCAGCAGCCGCTTGGTCTTCAGCTCGACGAGCGTTGCCGCGATGAGCAGGAACTCGGTGGCGACCTCGAGGTCGAGCTGTTCCATCCTCGACAGCTCACGGAGGTAGGCGTCGACGATGGTCGCCAGTGAGATCTCGTAGAGCTCGACCTGTTCGCGCAGGATCAGGTGCAGCAGGAGGTCGAACGGACCTTCGTAGACGGGAGTCTGCACGGCGTAGGCCACGCAACGAGCGTAGTCCGTCCCGTCGGGCGAATCACACCCCTGTCATTCGTTGTGGCGTCCCTGCTCATCGGAACGAGTTCCGGAGTCCACCCCTCCCGTCACTACCATTGTCAGCCATGCCCCGTGTCTTCTCAGGTATCCAGCCCACCGGCAGCCTCCATCTCGGCAACCTCCTGGGCGCGGTGCGCAACTGGACCGAGGGCCAGCACCGGGCCGACAGCTTCTTCTGCATCGTCGACCTGCACGCACTGACCGTGCCGAAGCGACCGGGGGAGGTCGGCGACGCCACGCTCGAGCTCGCGCAAGTGCTGCTGGCGTGCGGGCTCGATCCCGAAGTGTGCACCCTCTTCGTGCAGAGTCACGTCCATCAACACGGCGAACTGGCCTGGTTGCTGCAGTGCGTCACCGCCATGGGCGAGCTGCGCCGGATGACCCAGTTCAAGGACAAGTCCGAGGGGAAGGACTTCGTCTCGGCCGGCCTGTTCACCTACCCGGCGCTGCAGGCCGCCGACATCCTGCTCTACGACACCGACTCGGTGCCCGTGGGTGAGGACCAGCGTCAGCACATCGAACTGACCCGCGACGTGGCAGAGCGTTTCAACCATCGCTATGGCGACACTTTCGTCCTCCCGACAGCGACCGTTCCCGCTGCCGGTGCGCGGGTCATGGACCTGCAGGAGCCGACGAACAAGATGTCCAAGTCGGCTGGGAGCGACACCGGGACGGTCGGCCTGACGGAGGACCTCGCGTCCGTGGCGAAGAAGTTCAAACGCGCGGTCACCGATTCCGACGGCGAGGTCCGCTACGACCCAGCGGCCAAGCCGGGCGTGTCGAACCTGCTGTCGATCCTCGCAGCCAGCACCGGGGGGGAGCCGGCGGAGCTGGCCGAGGAGTACTCGCAGTACGGGCCACTCAAGTCCGACACGGCCGACGCCGTGGTGGCACTGCTCGAACCGGTCCAGGAGCGCTTCGGGGAGCTGCGGGCGGACCCCGCCGAGACCGCGCGCCTGCTGCGCGTCGGCGCCGAGAAGGCCCGCTCGGTCGCAGTGGACGTCATGGCGCGGGCCCGCGCGAACATCGGGCTGCTGCCACTCACCTGAACAGCAGCTGGTCGACCGGTGCGTGATCGTCGGTCAGCACCATCGCGTCGGCGATGAACGCGTGGAGCTCGGCGCCGGTGAGCACCACACCGTCGTCCGGATCGATGTCGGGCAGCGAGAGCGGCGACCCCGCGGCGATGAGAATCTGGTTGACCGATTCGTCGTCGGGGATCCCTTCGGCCGGCACGATCGCGGCCACGTGGGCGAAGCGGGCGCTGAGGGTCGCGAGCTGTGCTCGAGCGAAACCGTTGCCGCCGCCGTCGATCACGTTCATCACGTACTGGCCGCCGGGGCGCAGCACACGGGCGATCTCGTCGAGCACCTCGACGGTCGTCAGGTGCCACGGCACCGACGTGCTCGAGAAGGCATCACCGAGCACGAGGTCGAACGAGGAGTCGTCGAGCTCGGGCAAGCCCAGCCGGGCGTCGCCGATCCGCACGTCGATGTCGTCACGTTCGACGAACCCGAGGTGCTTCTCGGCGATGCCGGGCAGGTCGGGATCGATCTCGAGCACCACCTGCTCGCTGCCCGGCCGAGTCCTGGCCACGTAGCCCGGGAACTGGAACCCCCCACCCCCGACGTGCAGCACATCGAGCGGTCCGTCGGGACGGGCGTCGGTCAGTGCACCGAAGAGCCGCACGTAGCGCAGCTCGAGTTCGGTCGGGTCGTCGAGATCCACGTGGGCGTGGATCGTGCGGTCCAGCACGAGGTAGCGGGCATTTTCCCGCTCGGGGTCGGACTCGATGCGAACGCAGACGTAGGGCGTCTCGGTGTCGCACGGCGTGGGCAGCGCGGCAGCGCCGAGCCCCGTCGCCACCAGGAACACCCCGAGCGCCGGACCGGTCCGGCGGACCCCGGCGCGCCAACTCACCACCGCACCGACCGCCACGAGCACACCGCCGATGATCAGCACCACCACCCGGGACGGAAGTGCGCTGACCAGCACGAAGCCGGTCACGAACGTCCCGACGAGCGCTCCCCAGGTCCCCGCGGCGGACAGCCCACCGACGACCGAACCGGTCTCGTCCAGCGAGCTGAGCTTCACCTTGGCCACCATCGGCGCGACGGCGCTGAGTACGGTGGCGGGGGCGAGGAAGGCCGCGGCGGTCAACACGACGATCGCGAGCGGCCCGGTGCCCACCTCCGGTCCGAGGAGCCGGAGCACCGGCAGCGACGCCCAGCTGAGCGCACCACCGAGGACCAGGGACGGTCCGATGAGCCGGCGCGGGTCTCGCCGGTCGGCGAGCGACCCGCCGACCGCCGCACCGATGGCGATGCCCGCCAGCACGGTGCCGATGATGCCGGTGAAGGTCTCGAGCGACACTCCCACATAGGGCGCCATCAGCCGACCTGCGAGGATCTCGAGCATCAGCACGGCAGCGGAGGAACCGAAGACCAGCGCGCCGGCACGCCACGGCTTCATGCGCTGTCGTCGGCGGCGACGAGCAGCCGACCCGCCTCGAGCGGCACCGTCCACTGGACCTCGTCGAGATGGTGCTCCCGGGCCCAGGCCACGACCCTCGGATCTGCACCGGCGACGGCGAGCAGGTCGGCGCCGAGCGTCGGGTACTGCAGGTACAGCCCGACCCGTCGGGTCATCCCGCTGCGCTGGGCCCAGATCGGCCCCATCGCCGCGCCCCCCATCCACCCCGAGAGGGTGGCGATGACTCGTCCGTACGTACCGAGTCCGGCGATCTGCTTGCCTGCGTCGTGCAGCAGCGCTGCGGGAACCACCCAGCCGACGTCGTCCGCCGTCTCTCCGAGGTGGCCGACGACCTCGCGGGCGACGGCGATCGAGTGGCGGCGGTCGTGCAGCGTCATCCGCTCGAAGATCCGGAGCTCCGCAGGCGAGAGCTGCTCCGCCACCCATTCGATCTCGGCCGGGTCGACCCGCCGCGGGAGCAGTGAGCGCGCGAACCGACGCGCACGATGAGCCGGTCGGAGTCGCATCAGCGCACCGCCCTCGGGTGGGCCGCATGGAAGGCCTTGACCAGCCGGTCGTCAGCCACGCGGGTGTACACCTGTGTCGTCGAGATCGAGACGTGGCCGAGCAGCTCCTGCACCGTGCGGATGTCGGCACCGTGGTCGAGCAGGTGCGTGGCACAGGAGTGCCGCAGCACGTGCGGGCTGACCACCTCGGACAGACCAGCAGGGGTGGCCCATCGTTGCAGGACCAACCAGACGCCCTGTCGCGTCAGGCGCCCACCGCGACGACCCAGGAAGACCGCACGGGCGTCGTCGCGACGCCGCCACGCTGCTGGCACCAGCGCGGGTCGACCGCGGTCGAACCAGTGCTCGAGCGCTCGTCGCGCCGGCCGTCCGACGGGGACGATCCGTTCCTTCGAACGCTTCCCGAGGAGCCGGACCAGTGATCCGTCGAGGTCGACGTCGCCGAGGTCCAGGCCACAGACCTCCGAGACGCGGGCTCCGGTGCCGTAGAGCAGTTCCAGGAGTGCGAGGTCCCGCAGGTTCGACGGCGACGGATCGGTGGCGAGTGCTCGTTCGACCTCGTCGTAGAGCGCCCCGACCTGTGCCTCGGAGAGCGCCTTGGGCAACGGCATCGGCAGTCCCGGCGATTCCAGCGCCGACGAGGGATCGGCTTCGCACAGGCCCTCGACCACGGCCCAGCGGTGCAGCCGAGGCACCGCCACAAGGGTGCGCGTCACCGA
>SKRR01000138.1 GCA_007118345.1 Microthrixaceae bacterium
AGGCCGTGCGGCGCAAGCCGTTCTCGGTGGTGCTGTTCGACGAGATCGAAAAGGCCCACCCGGATGTGTTCAACACGCTGCTGCAGATCCTCGAAGAAGGTCGCCTGACCGACTCGCAGGGTCGCTCGGTCGACTTCCGCAACACGGTGTTGATCATGACCTCGAACCTCGGCACCGCCGACCTGCGCAAGGCCAACGTCGGCTTCTCGCGTCGCGACGAGGCGGTCACGTACGAGAAGATGAAGGAGAAGGTCAACGAGGCGCTGAAGGCCCACTTCCGCCCCGAGTTCCTGAACCGCATCGACGACGTGATCGTCTTCCACGAGCTGTCGAAGGACGAGGTGACCACGATCGTCGACCTGATGATCGCTCGGGTGGCCGAGCAGCTGGTCGGCCTCGGCATCGGGCTCGAGGTCTCCCAGGAGGCCAAGTACTTCCTGGCCGATCGCGGCTACGACCCGACCCTCGGCGCTCGTCCGTTGCGGCGTGCGATCCAGCGGCTGGTCGAGGACCCGGTCTCGGAACGCATGCTCCACAAGGAGTTCCACGCCGGCCAGACGATCATGGTCGACGTGGCGCCCGATCCCGAGAACGACGGCGAGCAGATGCTCACGTTCCACGCGGTCGAGGGCTTCGAGCCCCCGCCGATCGAGGAATTGGTGGTCAGCACCACCGATTGAACCGAGTGAGTCGCACCGTGGGGCCACCACCCCGTCGGGGCGACCGATCCGAGTGACGGCACGGCGGCGATATCCTCGCCGCCGTGCCGCGTCATCGCCGTGAGGTCCGTGAGTCCGTCCGACCGTGGACCTTCGGCGTGGTGGCCTTCGTCGGGGTCCTGGTGCTGCTCACCGGGTGCCGGGTCGATGCCGAGGTGGCGATCACCGTCGACGCCGAGGGCGGCGGCGAGGTCGCGGTCACCGTCGAACTCGACGCGGAGGCAGCGCGTCAGCTGGGCGACCCGGCAGCGGTCGGGGCAGATGACCTGCGAGCCGCGGGATGGTCGGTCGGTGATCCCGAGTCACTCGATGGCGACGGGCTCCGGTTCCACGCCGTCCGGAGCTTCGCGACGCCGGATCAGCTGGCAGCGGTGCTCGACGAGGTCGGCGGCACCGACGGGGTGTTCCGCGAGGTCCAGCTCACGATCGAGGACCGCTTCGGCGAGACCGAGTACCGCTTCGGCGCCAGGGTCGTGCTCAGCGGGTCGCCGGAGCAGTTCAGCGACGACGAGCTCGCCGCGCAGCTCGACGGCTTGCCGCTCGGCCGGACGCCCGAAGAACTGTTCCTCGGCGGCGCCCTGGACCCGGCAGCGGTCACCCTGCGCGTCGTGGTGGACCTGCCGGGTGGACTGCCCGACACCGATGGTCGGTTCGCCGACGGTGCGGCCTCGTGGGACTTCCCGGTGACCGGCGGCGAGCCGACCGACGAACGCATCGCGTCCGGGTCGGTGGTCGAGTCGTCGCTCGCCGTGCTGGTCGCCGTCGGCGTGCTGCTGCTCATCGCGGCGGCCGTGGTCGCGGTGGTCGCGTTCCGACGCCGGTGAGTCGGGGCGGGAGCGTGAGTGTCACCGCGCCTGCGTAGGGTGCCGAGCATGCCCCGCTCCCGAACGGTCTTCAGATGCATGAGCTGTGGTGCCGACGCGCCGAAGTGGTCCGGTCAGTGCGGGACGTGCAGCGAGTGGAACACCCTCGCCGAGGAGCTCGACGCGCCGAGCCTCGCCGAGACACACGCGCCGCCTCCACCACCGGTACCGATCACGGCGGTGCGGGCCTCCGACGGGCGGCCGGTCCCCACCGGACTGAGCGAGGTCGACCGGGTGCTCGGCGGTGGCCTCGTGCCGGGCAGCGTGAGTCTGCTCGGGGGTGAGCCGGGCGTCGGAAAATCCACGCTCGTGCTCCAGCTGCTGGGCGCGCGTGCCCGTGCCGGCGCCACCACCCTGTACGTCACTGGAGAGGAGTCGACCGACCAGGTCCGCCTGCGCGCCGATCGGCTGGGCGTGTTGCACGACGGGGTGCTGTTGTCGGCGGCGACCTCACTGCCCGACGTGCTGCACCACATCACCTCGGTCCGTCCCGAGCTGTGCGTCGTCGATTCGGTCCAGACGCTCCACGACCCCGGCTACACCTCGGCGCCGGGGTCGGTCACCCAGGTGCGCGAGTGCGCACACCAGCTGGTCCAGACGGCGAAGTCCACCGGCACCACCGTGGTCCTCGTGGGTCACGTCACCAAGGAGGGCCACCTCGCCGGCCCGCGCGTGCTGGAGCACGTCGTCGACACGGTGCTCGCCTTCGAGGGCGACCGACACCATGCCCTGCGCCTGTTGCGCGCCAACAAGCATCGTTTCGGCGGCACCGACGAGCTCGGGTTGTTCTCGATGGATCCCACGGGCCTCCACGCAGTGCCCGACCCGTCCGACATGTTCCTCGGCGACCGCCGCCCCGGTGTGGCCGGCTCGGTCGTCGTCCCTGCGCTCGAGGGGCACCGGCCCCTGCTGGTCGAGGTGCAGTCGCTCGTGGCTTCATCGGCGCTGGCGAATCCCCGCCGTTCGGCACAGGGCATCGACTCGGGCCGTCTCTCGTTGCTGCTCGCCGTGCTCGACCGACGCGCCGAGGTGCCGGTAGGGGCGCTCGACGTCTATGCCATGACCGTCGGCGGCGTGAAGGTGATCGAGCCCGGTGCCGACCTGGCGATCTGCATCGCGCTCGCCTCCGCGTTCGTGGGTCGGCCACTCCCGCCGACGATGGTGGCCTGCGGCGAGGTCGGTCTGGGTGGAGAACTGCGACGGGTCAGTCGGATCGACCACCGACTGAGCGAAGCCGCCAGGCTCGGCTTCACGTCGGCGGTCGTGCCCGCCTCGACCCACGCGGTCGACGCGCCGATCACGCTCCTGCGCGCCGAGACCCTGTTCGACGCACTCGGTCTGGTCGGGTTGCGGGTGCAGTGAGGCGGGGCGCCGCCGGTGGCTCGGAGTCCGACCACGGGTGCGGGTGACGGGTCGTGGTCCCGGCACGTACGAGCCGGCCGGCACCTAGACTGTGCCGATGGTGCGCCCCTACCGGAGTGACCGGTGACCGAACGCCACAGCAAGGAGCTGCTGAGCGCACTCGCGGCGGTTGCGCCGGGTCGCCCGTTGCGCGAGGGCCTCGACCGCATCCTGCAGGCCGGGATGGGCGCATTGATCGTCATCGGCGACGGTCCGGAGGTGCTCAACATCAGTTCGGGCGGGTTCCTCGTCAATGCCTCGTTCTCCCCGCAGCGACTCTCCGAACTCGCCAAGACCGACGGTGCGATCGTGCTCACCTCCGATGCGGGCTACATCGCACGCGCGAACGTCCACCTGGTGCCCAACCCCAACGTGCCCACCGAGGAGACCGGCACCCGGCACCGCACCGCCGAGCGGGTCGCCCGGTCCATCGGCGTTCCCGTCATCTCGGTGTCCGAGGACATGGCGGTGGTGACCGTCTACACCAAGAACGAGCGGTACCAGCTCGAGCCGATCCCCTCGATCCTGAGTCGCTGCAACCAGGCACTGCAGACCCTCGAGCGCTACAAGAACCGACTGGACGAGGTCTCGTCGAACCTCACATCGCTCGAGGTCGAGGACATGGTCACCCTGCGCGACGTGGTCACGCTGCTCCAGCGCGCCGAGCTGGTCGCCCGCATCTCCGAGGAGATCGAGCAGTACCTCACCGAGCTCGGCGCCGACGGCCGACTCGTCCGGTTGCAGCTCCGGGAGCTCATGGCCGGCGTCGAGGACGAACGCCGGCTGGTGGTCCGCGACTACCTCCAGGAGGACCACTCGTGGGATCTCGAAGAGGCCATCTCCACCCTGTCGGACCTCTCGATCGACGAGCTGCTCGCCGCCGAGGAGATCGTGCACACGCTGCACCTGGGCGGCAACTCCGACGACCTCGACGCGTCGATCGAGCCGCGCGGCTTCCGCATGCTGTCACGCATCCCGCGTCTGCCCGACGAGCTGGCCGATGAGCTCGTGGCCCACTTCGCCTCGCTGGACCGAATGACGCGTGCGTCGGTCGATGAGCTCGCCGCCGTGCCGGGCGTCGGGGAGCACTGGGCGGTGGCCATCAAGGACGCGTTGTCGCGGATCGCCGAGTCGAGCATCCTCGACAGGTACAGCTGAACGATGCACGAGACGCTGCCCAGCGGGACGCCGGTCATGGTCGAGCGGGTCGAGGGCGCCGCACGCGGGCTCGTCATCGTGCCCGACATCTGGGGCCTGCGGGACCTGTACGCACAGATGTGCTCCGACCTGGCCGACCGGACCGGGTGGTCGGTCGTGGCGATCGAGCCGTTTCCGGGACAGGACCTCCCGGGCGCCGACGACGGTGGCTTCGAGGCCCGGTCGGTGGCGCTGCGGGAGATCCAGGACGACCGGCTGCTGGGTGACGCGGTGGCCGCTGCCGGGCTCACCGGGTGTGACCGGGTGGCGATCATCGGGTTCTGCATGGGGGGCATGTACGCACTCAAGGCCGCCGCCGAGGACCGCTTCGACCGCGTCGCTGCGTTCTACGGGATGATCCGGGTCCCCGACGCGTGGTCGGGGCCGGGCCAGGGGCAACCGCTCGATGCCGTGGTCGGCCGCGGCGACACCGAGGTCCTGGCGATCATCGGCGAGGTCGATGGCTGGACCCCACCCGAGGACGTCGAGGCGCTGCGCGGCGCAGGTGCCCGGGTGGTCACCTACGCGGGCGCCGACCACGGCTTCGTCCACGACCCGTCGCGTCCGGCGCACCGGCCCGACGACGCCGCCGACGCATGGGAGCGGGTCCTGGGGTTCCTCGACGCCTGACCGCGCGACGTGGCCGGTCGGCCGCAGCTGGGCAGTTTGCTCTGGTGTTCGCGAACGAACATCGTTGCCCTCCGAGATGCACCCACCACACTGGGGGCGGTGGCTTCGTCGTTGCCGGCACCGGCACGGGTCCGCAGGTCTCCGTCAGGGGCCCGAGGTGAGTCCGCTGCACTGATCGACACTGTCGCTTCACGGTGGCCCGTCCTCGAGGGAGCGGGCCACCGTCGCGTCACTGCGAGCGGATCTCGAGCTCGCGACGCTTGACGATGCGGTAGGCCCGTTCGTTCTGCTCGATCCAGCCGAGCCGCAGGAAGCTCGCGATGGCCTTGTTGACACGTTCGCGTGAGGCGCCGACCAGCCCGGCGAGCTCCTCCTGGGTGATCGGGATCTCGAACTCGTCGCGTTCACCGGCGAGCTCGAGCAGGTGCTTCGCGGTGCGGCCGGTGACATCGAGGAAGAAGGCGTCGGCGAGTGCCTCATCGGTGGCGCGGATGCGTTGACTGAGCAGTCGCACGACCGACCACAACAGCTCGGGTGAGCTCTCCCACACCGAGCGCAGGACGTCGTAGGGGACACGGAGCACTGACGACGGTTCGAGTGCCCGCGCCTCGGCCGAGCGACCGAGTCCGTCGAACAGGCCCATCTCGCCGAAGAGGTCTCCGTGCTCCATGATCGCCACCATCGACTCGCGTCCGTCGAAGGACCTGTTCGAGATGGCGATCCGGCCGTCGGCGACGATGTAGCAGGCGTCCGCCTCGGCGCCCTCGCCGAACACCACATCGCCGCGGATCAGTTCGAGGGTCTCGGATGCATCGGCCAGTTTGCGGAAGTCATCCGCGCCGAACTGCTCGAACAGGTCGATGCCCGACAGGAGATCCATGTCACTCACGTCACGCATCGTACCGACAACTCGGCCCCGGGCCGGTGCTGGAGCTGCGCGCGGTAGCGTCCGACCCGTGACGGGCGTCTGGTCGATCGTCGTCGGGGCGGGCACCGGGTCCCGGTTCGGCGGGGCGAAGCAGTACGAGGAACTGTCGGGGCAGCGGGTCGTGGACCGCTCGGTGTCGGCAGCCGCCGCGCTCAGCGACGGCGTGGTCGTCGTGCTGCCGGTCGACGACGTCGCGGACGTCGGAGTGCGAACCGCAGGCGCGGTCGAGGTCGTCGCAGGAGGTGCCACCCGCTCGGATTCGGTGCGTGCCGGGCTCGCAGCGGTGCCCGACGACGTCGGCATCGTGCTCGTGCACGATGCCGCCCGGCCGCTGGCCGACCCCGCGGTGTTCGAGCGGGTGCTCACCGCGGTGCGCGACGGTGCGGCAGCGGCCGTGCCCGTGGTGGAGGTGGTCGACACCGTGCGCGAGGTCGACGGAGCGGTCGTCGACCGGTCCCGCCTGCGGGTGGTGCAGACGCCACAGGGGTTCGACGCCCGCGTCCTGCGGACGGCGCACGCTGCGGGCGGCGAGGCGACCGACGATGCCGCACTCGTCGAGGCGGCCGGTGGCACGGTGGTGCTCGTCGCGGGCGACCGGGCGAACCTGAAGGTCACCGAGCCGCTCGACCTGGTCGTGGCCGGCGCGCTGCTCGCAGCCCGTGGCGGCGATGGGGGAGACTCGAGCTCGTGAGGTTGCGGGTCGGGAACGGATTCGACGTCCACCGGTTCTCCGAGGACCCCGCGCGCCCCATGGTCCTCGGCGGGGTGGTCGTGCCCGACACGGTGGGGTTGCACGGCCACTCGGACGCGGACGTGGTCGCGCACGCGGTGGCCGAGGCGCTGCTGGGCGCAGCGGGTCTGGGTGACCTGGGGCAGCTGTTTCCCGACACCGACGACCGGTGGGCAGGTGCCGACAGCCTCGAGCTGCTCGCCGAGGTCGTGGCCCGGGTACGCGCCGAGGGCTGGTCCGTGGCCAACGTCGACTGTTCGGTGATCGCCGAGCGACCCAGGCTGGCGCCGCACGTGCAACAGATGCAGCAGCGCCTGGGTGCGGTCGTCGGCGCGCCGGTGACCGTCAAGGGGCGCAGGGCCGAGGGGCTGGGTGCCGTCGGCCGGGCGGAGGGCATCGCCTGCACGAGCAGCGCCCTGTTGACCGGTGACGAGGCGTCGGCATGAGCCGTGGTGCTCGCGGGCCCTCCCGCCGCAAGGCCACCTCACCGCGACGTGGCGGTCCGGGTACCCCGACTCCGTCGGGTGGTGGGTCGAAGCGGGCCCCCTCGCGACCGGGTGGTGGCGCGAAGCAGGGTGGTGGCGCGAAGCAGGGTGGTGGCGCGAAGCAGGGTGGTGGCGCGAAGCAGGGTGACGGACCGCAGCGCGCAGTGTCCGGTCGCCCGAGCGGCGCGCGGGCCAGGAATTCCGAGCGGGGTCTGGGAGGGTTGCAGGTCGAGGGCCGTCAGGCGGTGCGCGAGCTCCTGCTGGCCGGACGCCGCCGCGTGCACCGGGTCGTGTTGTCGGCCGACATGGACCGCAGCGACGTCGTGGGCGACATCGTCGACCTGGCTGCGGAGCTGCGGGTCCCGGTCGAGGAGGTCGGTCGCGGGAAGCTGGACGCGCTGAGCCGCACCGACGCGCCTCAGGGGGTCATCGCGGAGGCGGCGGAACTCCCGGCGACGACACTCGACGAGCTGTGCGCTCCCGAGGGATCCGATCGCCCGTTCCTGCTCGCGGTCGACGGCGTCACGGATCCCGGCAACCTCGGCGCGCTGCTGCGGATCGGGGAGTGCGCCGGGGTGACGGGCGTGGTGCTGCCACAGCACCGGGCGGTGCACGTCACTCCCACGGTGACCAAGGCGGCGGCGGGAGCGGTCGAGTACCTGCCGATGGCGTTGGTCGGCGGACTCCCTGCGGCGATCGAGACGATGAAGTCGGCCGGCGTGTGGGTGGTCGGGCTCGACGCCGGAGGCGAGACGGCCGTCCACGACCTCACGGTCGCGGACGAGCCGGTGTGCCTCGTCCTGGGTGCCGAGGGCCGTGGGCTCTCCCGGCTCGTGCGGCAGCGCTGCGACGTGATCGCCTCGATCCCCCTTCACGGCCGGCTCGCGTCGCTCAACGTGGCGTCGGCGGGCGCGATCGCCTGCTACGAGGTCGCCCGCCGACGGGCGGACTGACCGCCCCGAACCTCGCGTCGCTCGGCAGGGCGACGGTGGCCTCAGTCGGTGAACTCGTCGAGGAGGAGCCGGACCCGGCGCCCGATGTCGTCACGGATGGGTCGTACGGCGTCGAGACCCTTCCCGGCAGGGTCGGGGAGCGGCCAGTCCTGGTAGTGGGTCCCCGGTACCAGCGGGCACTCGTCGCCGCAGCCCATGGTCACCACGATGTCGGCCCGGTCGAGATCGGCGGCGGTCCAGTGACGCGGGGTCGCGCCGCCCAGGTCGATCCCGACCTCGGCCATCGCCGCGACGGCGGCCGGGTCGACGAGGTCGGCCGGATCGCTGCCGGCGGAGTACGCCACCGCACGTCCGTCCGCCAGGTGCTCGAACCAGCCGAGGGCCATCTGGGACCGCCCGGCGTTGTGGACGCAGAGGAACAGCACCGTGGGGAGATCGCCGGGGGTGGTCACGAGCAGCAAGCGGTGGGGCCCGCCTGCCCGGTGTCGTCGCGGACCTCGCTGTCGGCCAGCACCGTGTAGACCTCCCAGGCCTCGTCGTCGGGTCCGTGGACCCAGACCTTGTCCTGCACGGCGAAGCAGCAGGTGACCTCGTCCTCGACGGCGGTGTCGAGCCCCGATCCCGACAGCCGGCTGGTTGCAGCGGCGACCTCGTCGGTCGAGGGGACCTCGACACCGAGGTGGTTCAGGGTTCCCGGCTCGCCACCCTCCATCAAGACGAGCTTCAGGGGTGGTTCGGAGATCGCGAAGTTGGCGTACCCGTCACGCACCTTGTCGGGTCGGGTGTCGAAAAGCGAGGAGTAGAACTCGATGGCGGCATTGAGGTCCGACACGTTGAGCGCCAGCTGGACCCTCGACGCCGGCGGTGCGGTGGCGGGCGGTGCGGTGGCGGGCGGTGCGGTCGTGGGCGGTGCGGTCGTGGATGACATGGCGACGAGGCCTCCGGTAGATTGAAGAAGGTCGATATGGTGAGTCTGGACGATGCATCGATAGGTGTCAATATGAAGCGCAGTCTGGCGAGGGGCGACACCGGGTGCTGCGGGTCGCTGCGTGGCGCGCCGCTCGACGAGACCGAGGCCGAGGCCCTCGCCGCAGGCTTCAGCGCACTGGCCGACCCGGTGCGCCTGCGGCTCCTGAGCCTGATCGCCGAGGCCGGCGAGGTCTGCTCCTGTGACCTGGTCGGTCCACTCGCACGTTCACAGCCGACGGTGAGTCACCACACCAAGCTGCTGGCCGAGGCGGGTCTGATCGTCGGCGAGAAGCGGGGTCGGTGGGTCTGGTGGCGGCTCGTGCCCGAACGGCTCGACGAGCTCCGCGCCGCGGTCGCTCCGGTCGATCGTGCAGACTCGCCGGCATGACCGCATCGTCCGACCTGACCGGCACCGGGGTCTGGAGCAGCGCGCTCCGCTACGGCGACCCCGCCGCCGCCGCCGACGCGGCGGCCGAGCTCGAGACGCTGGGCTACTCGGCGATGTGGATCCCCGACGTCGGCGGGGACCTCTTCGCCGCGATCGACACGCTGCTCGGAGCGACGAGCGACACGACCGTGGCGACCGGCATCCTCAACCTCTGGCTCCACGACGCGGACGAGACCGCCGCACGGGTGCACGACTTCGTCCAACGACACGGGCGCCGGCTCCTGGTCGGCATCGGCGTCAGCCACGCAGCGCTCATCGACATGAAGGAACCCGGCCGCTACGACAAGCCGCTCACCCGCATGCGCGAGTACCTCGACGCACTCGACGCCGCACCCGAGCCGCTGCCGGTGGCCGATCGTGTGCTGGCGGCGCTCGGACCCAGGATGCTCGAGCTCGCCCGGACCCGCGCCGCGGGTTCGCACCCGTACCTGGTGACCCCCGACCACACCCGCCGCGTGCGCGGCGCACTCGGGGTCGGACCCCTCGTGGCACCCGAGCAGGCAGTCGTGCTCGAGACCGACCCGACCCGCGCGCGCGAGCTCGCCCGCGGCCACCTCGCCGGATATCTCGCCCTGCCGAACTACGCGAACAACTGGAAACGCATCGGCTACACCGACGACGACGTCGCGAACGGCGGCAGCGACCGCCTGGTCGACGCGCTCGTCGCGTGGGGTGACGACGACGTACTGCTGGCGCGCGTGCAGGAGCACCGCGACGCCGGCGCGGACCACGTGTGCATCCAGGTGATCACCGACGACCTCATGGCGCCGCCACTCGACGAGTGGCGGCGACTCGCCCCGGTCCTCGTCGGCTGACCGGTGCCCGCCAGCTCGACGGACTCGGGTTCCGAGCCCGCGAGTGGCGGTGGTGCCGGTGGCCGACCTGCGGGACGCGATCGGATTCTCCTGGTTCGCCGCGCTCGTCCACTACGCGGTGGCCAACGCGTCGGCGTGGACCTTGGGGGTCGGTGGGCACCGATGGCCCCGTTGGCTGGCCGGTGCGGGAGTCGTGAGCTGTCTCGGCCTCGCCCTGTCGCTGCCAGCGGTCAGCGTCGCCGGTGGCATCGCAGTGCTGGCGCTCGGTGTCGCGGCCCGTCTGGTCGCTCGCCGTGCCGCCCCCGGCGGTGAATGATGTTCCCGCAGGGGGGTAGGTCGATGACACGACGTCACTCGGACGAGGAGATGCCATGTCATCTGAGAACAGAGTTACGACGGCCGGCGACACGAAGACTCGGGATCGGCCCCGGTCCCACGGCGACGGGTCCGATCGCGAGCCTGACTCGATCCAGGTCCTCCACGAGGAACCCGACGCAGCCCACCGGGACCGGATCCGGTGGGGACCGATCTGGTCCGGCATCGTGGTCGCGCTCGGCACGTTCATCCTGTTGCAGCTCGCACTGGTGGCGTTGGGCCTGTTCGACGTGGAGAACCCCCAGACGGCCGACGCCGTCTGGTCGGCGGCCGCCGGGGGGCTGGCCTTCCTGCTCGGCGGGGTGACCACGGGTGCGACGGCGTTGTGGCGAGGTGTCGACGACGGCCTGCTGCACGGCATCGTGTTGTGGGCCGTGGCGCTGGTGGTGCTCGTCGCCCTGTCGTCGCTCGGCTCGGGCATCGCCCTCGGAGCGGTCGACACGACCGAGGTGTTCGACGGCGTCACCCAGGCCGATGTCGAGGAGGTCCTCGCTGACGATGCCCAGGAGGTGGCGGGTCAGGCCCTGCTGGCGCTGACGGTGGCGCTCATCGCTGCCGCCGTCGGTGGTCTGCTGGGCGCGAAGCTCTGGCCGCGTGTGGACGAGCTGGTCCTCGACAGGGGATCGACGGACCGCCGGCACGCAGCCGCCGGCGAGCGGCCCGGGGCCACGAGCGGTGCCGGTGGGGCCGCCCGCACCACCGGCGACGCCGGAGCGGCACCTCCCCGCTGAGTCCGGCGGATACTGATCCACCGGCGCGACGAGTGAGCCGCACCCCCTGACGGTTCCCGGCGCTGGTTCCCACCTCCGGGGGCCGGGCGTGAGCCCGACCCCCGGAGGTGTCGCGTGTCGACTCCGGTCGTCCGTCGGTGAGCCGGTCGCTCCTTCTGCTGTCGCCGCTCCGGGGGTCATCGACGCGGGGGAACCCCATGGTCCGCTCGGGGAGCTGGCACCATGGTCCTCACGATCAAGGAGGACGACGCGCATGGCGCTCAAGCGACCGGGAACCGCGCGTCATGCGCTGGCGTGGTTCGCCCGCCTGGTGGTCGTCGGCGCGGTGGCCGGGGTGCTGCTGCTCCCGCCGGCGCCGACCGGGTCGGCCGGACGCGACACCGCGGCGATCACCTCGTACGCCGCGGTGATGGACCTCGATGGTGACGGCGACCTGTTCATCGAGGAGCGGATCACCGTCCTGATGCCCCCGGCGAAACGTGGGATCTTCCGCATCTTGGACACCGCCGCACCCCGACGCGACAACGTGACCCACCCTGTCGACGTGATCGCGGTGGAGCGCGACGGGTCACCCGAGCCATGGACGGTGGTGCCGAGCGCGCCGGGGACCACGTCGATCCGCATCGGCGAGGAGTCGGTGTTCCTCCCGGCGGGTGAGCACGACTACCGGATCCGTTCGAGCACGACCGACGTGCTGGAGCCCGGTGACGACGGTGAGACCTTGTGGTGGTGGGACGTGGTCGGCTCCGGGTGGCAGATGCCGATGGCGACCGTCGACATCTCGGTCGCGCTGCCGGCGACGCCGTTGCGGACCGAGTGCGTGCAGGGCGACGACACGCCGTGCACCGCCGCGGTCGAGGGCACCAGCCTGCGGGTGCGCACCGGTCCGCTGGAGCCGTTCACCCCCGTCACCGTCCGGGTCGCCTTCGACGACGCCGACGTGGCGACGCCGATCGAGGGAGGGGCCGCCGTGGCGACGATCGTCGGCTCGATCGTCGCCGCGCTGGCCGCGGCGGCGCTCGCCGCGGCGTTGCTCCGAGCCACCCGCGAGCGGACTCCGGGACTGCCCGTGCTGTTCGAGCCGCCGTTCATGATCCCGCCGGCACTGGGGGTCAAGGTGCTCGACGAGGACCACTCGGGTGATGACCTCCAGGCCACGCTGTTCGACCTCGCCGAGCGCGGGTTGCTGCGTCTGGAGGGCGACGACCGCGATCGCTGGCATCTCCACGTCGTCGCGGACACGACCGAGCGGGACCTGCACCCCGTCGAACGAACCCTGCTGAACCGGTTGGGGCTCGTGCACCCGGGCGACACCTTCACCGTGTCGAAGTCCACTGCGTCGGGCGAGGTCGTCGCCGAGGCGCGCAAGGCCCTGCGCGCGCAGGTCGCCGCGAGCTCCCGGCAGTACCTCGACCCGTCGACCGCCGGCCTCATCGCCACCGGGCTCGGCTGGCTGAGCCTGGCCGGTGTGGTGGTCATGGCCGGCGTCTATTTCTTCGGCGGCAGCGGCACGATCATCTGGCCGCTGTTCGCCGCGGCCGCCGGTTTCGCGGTGGTGTCGGCGGGGATGGCGCTCGACAACGGGGTCCGCACCGTCCGCAACGAAAAGGGTCGCGACCTGTGGTCACGCGTCGGCGGGTTCGCTCGCTTCCTCACCACCGACTCGTCGGAGTCCCGCTTCGACGCGGCGGCCCACATGGACTGGTACCCGCGCTACCTGGCGTGGGCGGTTGCGCTCGGCTCGGCCGATCGCTGGGCCGAGAAGTACGAGGCCCAGGGTGTCGAGGTGCCCCAGGTCCCGTGGCTGTTGTGGGTCGGGACCGGACCGATGCGGTTGTCGCCGACGAGGATGAGTAGCTCGTTCAACAGCACCATCGCGAGCGCATCGGCGGCGTATGCGGCCTCGCAGGCCGCCAAGGCGGCGAGCAGCGGTGGTGGGTTCTCCGGCGGTTCGGGCGGCGGTGGTGGTGGGGGCGGCTCGTGGTGAGCTGCGTCGCCGGCGCATCGAGATCGCCGGACACGTGGCGTGACATCATGCAGCCATGAACTGGACGCTGTTGTTCATCGCGATCGTCGTGGTCGTGGCGCTGGCGTTCCTCGTTGTCGTCGCACTGAACCGTCTGCGGACCCAACGGGTGCTCGTCGACGAGGCCGAGGCCGGCATCGACGTGCAGTTGACCCGCCGAGCCGAGTTGATCCCCAACCTGGTCGAGACGGTGCGCGGCTACATGGGACACGAACGAGCGACCCTCGAAGCGGTCACCGTCGCGCGGGCTCACGCCGACGAGGCGGGTTCGGTCGCCGAGAAGGCACGTGCAGATGGTGAGATGCGTCAGGCACTCGCCAACCTGTTCGCGGTCGCCGAGGCGTACCCCGACCTGAAGGCGTCGACCAACTTCTCCCAGCTCCAGACCGAGCTGTCGCGCACCGAGGACCAACTGGCCTTCGCCCGCCAGTACTACAACGACGCTGCGTCCACGCTGAACCGCACGATGGTGACCATCCCTTGGTCGTTCTTCGTCGGCATGTCGGGAGTCGAGAAGGCGGCGTTCTACGACGCCCCCGACACCAACACGGCGCCGCCGCAGGTCTCGTTCTGAGCCAGGGCGAAGGACGACGTCCGGGGTGCCCCCGGTCGACGTGTGCCGGCACCCAGGGCTTTCCCGGTTCCTGTTGTCGCTGAGCGACCACAACACCCGAGGTTGGCACGGCCCGACGGTACCCGGACGACTGCCGGCACTCTTTCTCATCGAGCTACTGAGCGGGATGGGTGCGGTGACGTGCGCCGCTAGCGGTCGAGCAGGTCGGTGAGCCGGCTGACGATCTCGGCGAGCACGTCCCGATCTGCATCAGGTCGTGACGGCGACGACGGGTGGCTGCGGTCGCTGTCGACCCAGCCGCGCAGCGCGAGGAACATCGCGGCGTCGTGGCGGTACCCCGGCACCGGAGCCCGGAACGCGAACTGCCCGAGGTACTGCAGCAGGTCGTTGAGCTCCCAGAACCGTGCTGCGTCGCCCTCGGCCCAGGTGCGGTCACGCAGGGCGAACGCATCGGGTGCGAAGGTCGACAGTCCGAGCAGGTAGTCCGAGCCGTGCACGACCAGATCGATCGCGAGGTCGTTGCCGGTCATCAGCAGGAACTCCGGTCGGAGGCGGTCCCGTAGCTCGAGTCGGTCCCATTCGAGGTCGCGTCGCAGCGAGCTGTGCTTGGCGCCGACGACACCCGGGATGGCGAGCAGCTCGGTGAACACCTCCGTCGAGAAGATCCGGCCCGCGGGATGGAACATCGGGCCGAGTTCGAAGGCGAGCAGTTCGCCGACGTCGTCGGCGACCCGGCGGTGCAACTCGACGATCGCGCCGGCGTCGCACCCCGCCATCCCGTGGCAGGGGAAGAGGATCGGTCGGCCACCCCCCGCGGCGACCGACGAGGCGGCCCTGCGGACCGCGTCGGGATCGAACGGGTCACCCGGTGCATCGTCGGTGTGGACGCCCTCGATGAACGCCACGCCGCGTGCAGCGGTCAGGTCGCGGATCTTCTGCCGTTGCCCGCTGTCGAGCACCGGGCCGAACCCGGTGTCCATGTTGACCGCCGGGACCAGTCCGGCGGCGATCGTCCGGTCGAGATGGGCGGCGAAGGCGTCGAGGTCCGGGGTCGTCGCGTCGCGCCACGGCAGGAGCACGGCCGACGCGCCGAAGATGGTGCGCCGTTCGACGACCGGCGGTGGGGTGCTCACCGGGGCTCCTTGGCGGCGCGCTTGATGCGGCCCAGCTCGAGACGCTCCGGCATCGCCCGGTAGTGCGCGTCGAGAGGGAAGCACCCCGACACGAGCCCGTGGCGGGGTGCGGTCGTGCAGTCGCTGAAGGTGCGGCAGATCGAACCACGTGCAGGTTCCTCGCCGGCGAGCAGATCGGCGGCGAGTGACGGGAGGCTGAGCGCCATGCGACCGTAACCGGCGACGTGCATCCACCCTCGGTCGACGAGCGCCTGGGCGACGTGGCCGAAGTACTCCTGGAGGTAGGTGAGGCCCGAACCGACGACGAGCAACTGAGGATGTGCCCGCGTCAGGTCCCGCGCGACCTGCTGGAGCCGGGTGACGTCCAGCAACGGGTCGTGTGGGGGTGGGTAGCCGTCCGACGGCGGGAAGTACGCGGGCCGCTGGGCATGGGGGACGTAGTAGGGGCTGCCGGCGGTGACGCACAACAGCTGGACACCCAGGTCGATCAGCAGCTCGCAGAACCGGTGGGGTTCGGTCAGGTCGATCCCGGCCCCGGTGCCGTCACCGCCGAACGCGTACGGATAGGCCTCCCCGCGGTCGAGCTGGTCGGGTGGGGCGAGGTCGAACACCGACAGCCGCACCCCGATGCCGAGCCCGGGGGCATCGCGGCGGATCCCCTCGACGACCCGGCGCAGGAAACGTGTGCGTCCCTCGAAGGACCCGCCGTAGGGGCCGGGGCGGTCGGGCATGGCCAGCAGCTCATGCAGCAGGTAGCCGTGGCAGTGCTTCACGTCGACGAAGTCGAAGCCGCTCTGTCGGGCCACCGTGGCGGCGCCGACGAACGCGCCGACCAGGTCGTCGAGCTGCGTGTCGCTGAGCACGTCGTCCGCTCCGGCGCCGACCCTCCCGTCGAGCAGCGGGTGACGTCCGGCGGTGCGCGGCGTGGGGACCCCTTCGGGTCGTGACCACCTCCCCGAGTCGGTCAGCTGCAATCCCACGACCTGGTCGTCCCCCAGCAGGGCACGGAGCCCCGCGAGGTCAGCCTCCGACGTCGCGCCGATGCACAACTGGTGGGGATTGGCCCGACCCGCTGGGTCCACCGCAACCGCCTCCCCGCCCCACACGAGCCCCGCGCCCGACGCGCCGAACCGCGTCCACCGGCGGCGCAGCAGCTCGGTGGGCCGGCCGTCCGTCGTGGCGTCCCACCCCTCCATCGGCAGCACCGCGAGCCGGTTCGCCAGCTGCCAGCCACCGTGGTCGAGCGGTTCGGCGAGCGGGCCGGCGGGCAGCACGCGGTCGTCGACCGGGAGGTCGCAGTCGAGTTCGGCGAGCCGCGCGCGGAGCGCACCGGGGCCGTCGAGTCGGCGGATCTGTGGAAACGAACGGGCCATCAGCGGCTCATCGTGGCACGCCCGTCGACCATGATGGGTCGATGACGACGACCGGTGTGGTGGTGGGGGCGGGCGACCGTGGCTACGACGCGTACGCCCGACTGCTGCTCGACGAGCCCGACCTGGGCCGCATCATCGCGGCCGCCGACCCCGACGCCGGGCGTCGTGAGCGGTTCGCCCGGCGGTACTCGTTGGGTGCCGAGGACTGCTTCCCCGGCTGGGAGGAGCTGTTCGAACGCCCCCGGATGGCCGACTACGCGATCGTCGCGACGGGCGACACCCACCACGTCGAACCGACGCTCGCGGCGCTGGCCGCCGGCTACCACGTGCTGCTCGAGAAACCCATGGCGCTCGACGAGAAGGACTGCCGCCGCATCGTCGACGCCGCAGCGCGGGCCGACCGCGTCGTCGCGGTGTGCCACGTCTACCGCTACTCCCACGTGTTCGCCAGGCTCCACGAACTGATCAGCTCCGGCGCACTCGGCGACGTCGTGAGCATCCAGCAGTCCGAGAACGTGGCGTTCTGGCACTACGCCCACTCCTACGTCCGGGGTCACACACGGCGCAGCACGGTGCCGTGGTTGCTGCAGAAGTCCTGTCACGATCTCGACCTGCTGACCTGGATGGCCGGGGCTCCGGCGGCGGAGGTGTCGTCGTTCATCCGACCGACGGAGCTGACCGACGCGAACGTCCCCGACGGTGCGCCCGAGTACTGCATCGAGGGGTGCCCGCACTCGTCGACCTGCCCGTACGACGCCGTCGCGACCTACCGCGAGCTGACCCCGGTGCTCGGCGACCTCGCCATGGCGGAACGACCCGTGGGCCTCGGGCCCGCGGCCAAGGTGCTCCGGGCGGTGCGTCCCACGCTGATGGAACGTGACGTCGCCGGCAGCGCGCACCGGCTGCAGTGGTGGCGTTGGCCGGTCGCAGCGGTCACCGACGACCACACGCCCGAGGGGCTCGACCGGGCGTTGCGCACCACGCGGTGGGGACGGTGCGCCTATCGGGTCGGTGACAACGACCAGCCGTCGGCGCAGACCGTGTCCATCCGGTTCACCAACGGTGTGCTCGCCAACTTCACGTTGCAGTCCAACTCCCACCGGACCATGCGCAGCGTCCGGGTCGACGGCACCAAGGGCTCGGCATGGGGGGAGCTCCGGGCGCTCGACGGGTGGTTGAAGGTCGCGGACCACCGCAGCGGGAAGGTCCGCAGCATCCGGATCCCGACGGCGTTCGACGGCCACGGTGGCGGCGAGCACCCCTTGTTCCGCGACTTCCTGCGGTCGATCCGGACCGGGACGCCACCACCGGTCAGCGCTGCAGAGAGCTTCGAGAGCCATCGCATCGCATTCGCCGCGATGGACTCCGCGTCGAGCGGCGACATCGTCCGCCTCGACCAGGCGGAAACGACCCATGGCGCCGACTGAACGGCGTTCGGTACGCTGCGCCGGCGCGAGCACTGGGGGCGAGCATGAGGGCACCACGAGCGACGGGGGCACGGACGGCGCGGCCGTTCGGATGGGGGCTGAGTCGACGGCAGTTCCTGGCGGCG
>SKRR01000216.1 GCA_007118345.1 Microthrixaceae bacterium
ACGACCGAGTACGTCATCGAGATCGGGCACATGTGGCCGCCGTCGACCTGGTACCAGGTGATGACCTTCGCGGCGCGGGCGACGTGCGCTCCGTCGCGTTCCTCCGCCCACGGAGCGGCGTGCAGGCCGTGGGCCACCGACACCGCCATGAGCTCGTGGTACGCGGGGTGGTAGTCGACCACGTCGATGCGGTTGCCGTAGCGGTCATGGGTTCGCAGCACCGGTGGGTGCTGGTTCGCCTGCTCACCCCACCCCTGGCATTCGTGGCGGCCGGCGAGCGAGCCCAGGTCGTGGAGTTCGCCCGTCGCCCACTGCGCCCCCTCTCGGACAAGCGCCTCTCGCAGCGCTGCGTCGCTGCCGAACACGTCGTGGTCCGACAACGACGGCGGTTGGTTGTGCACCCGGTGCGTGTCGAAGGGGGTCGGGGTGATCGCCGTCATGGGAACGACAGTAGGACCGGGCCCGACTCAATCGGGCTCGGCGCCGCTCACGACGCTCGCCTCCCCCACCATCGTGGCGCCGCCCGGCAGGCCGTTGTTGATCCACTGGCGCGGGTATTCGAGTCCGTAGTGGGCGTAGAGCTCGTCCTCCTCGTCCCGTGTGATCGCGAGGTCGGCGGCTCGGACGGGCGAGTCCAGGACGTGCTGGATCGACCATCGCGAGACCACCCGTCCGTCCTCGCGCAGCTCCACCCCGACGGCGGGGACGAAGCGGCCCGACTCCTCACCCACGGTGAAGCGGCCCGGTACGTCGTCGGCGGGAACGGCGACGTCGATCCACTCCAGCACGTCGGTGTCGGCGTCGAGGAAGACCTCGCGCACGGTGCCGATGATGCCGCCCTCGGTGTCGACGACCTCACGACCGATCAGCTCCTTGCCCGCGAACTGCCACTTCTCGAGATGCCCGAGATCGAGCTGGGGACGGTGGGTGTCGTCGTGGGCGTCGTTCGGGGTCATCGGGGTGCCTCCAGCTGAGGGTTCGAGCGACCGGTACCCGCTCGCGATGCCGTCCACGCCTCGTGCGCGCCGTCGCCGAGAGAGTTCTCAGCCGGGTGTCGTCACCCGATCGGCGGCCTGGTCCCCCGCAGCAACGACCCGGGCAACTCCCCGGTGTGCTCCCCGTGCTCGAACGTCACCACACCCGACTTGACTGTGGAGCGGTAGCCACTCGCCGTCTGCATCAACCGTCGACCACCGGCGGGCAGGTCGTGCACGATGGACGGAGGGTGGCAGGCGAGCTCGTCGAGGTCGACCACGTTGAGGTCCGCCAGGTAGCCGGGCGCGACCACACCACGGTCCTGCCAGCCCATGTGGCGCGCGTTGCGCAGCGTGTGGCCGTGGACGATCGTCTCCACCGGGAGCCGGTCACCCCCGCGGCGGTCGCGTGCCCACACGGTGAGCGACGACGTGGTCATCGACGCGTCGCAGATGGCGCCGCAGTGCGCACCCGCGTCGGACAGGCCGAACAACGTGTTGGGCGCGGTGATCATCTCGAAGATGTCGTCGAAGTTCCCGTGGGCGAAGTTGAACAGCGGGAGGTACAGCAACTGGGTGCCGCCGCGTTCGAGCAGCAGGTCGTAGACCATCTCGGCAGGTTCGACGCCCGCAGCTCGCGCCTCTGCTGCGATCGACCACCCCTCGTCGAGCTCATAGTCGACCGGGTCGGTGAGTCGGAAGACCACATCGAACCCGCAGACGATCTGCTGCACGATCCCCGGTTCGAGACCGGCCGCCAGCTCGGCGTGCTCGGCGAGGATCCGACGCTTGCGCTCCGGGTCCCGCAACGCCGCCACACGGTCGGCACGGTCGAAGATCGCGAGCTCGCCCATCGACGCGCAGAACGCGAACGGGTTGGCCGTCGCCTCGAGCCCCAACAGCACACCGATCGGCCGGGAGGCCACCTGGGCCTTCACGTCCAACCCGGCGCCCACCATCCGGTCCACCCAGTCCATCTGGAAACGCCACCGCTCGGGTGAGTGGTACGCCTGCTGCATCGTGAACGACAGCGGCCGACCGCTGGTCCTGGTGAAGGCCTCGAGCAGATCCAACTCCCGCTGCGCCACGTCGTCGTCGGGCGTCTGGTAGAGGTCGCTGATGAGCTGCACCACCCCCGCGTCTGCCTCGCGCATGGCTCGGGCGATGGCGAGCAGCTCGGCCTCCGACGCGGTGAGCGTGCCGATGTTCTGTCCGGCGGAGGTGCGGTGGATCTCGGTGCGCGACGTGGCGAACCCCATCGCACCGGCGTCGAGCGCCTCGCGCACCTGGCGGGCCATCTCGGCGAGCTCACCCTCGGTGGGTGCCTCGGTGTGGTCGGCACCTCGTTCCCCCATCACGTAGGTGCGCAACGCCGCGTGGGGCAGGTGCGCCGAGAGGTCGACGGTGTGGGGCTTGGCCTCGAGCGCGTCGAGGTACTCGGGGAAGGTCTCCCAGTCCCAGGTCAGCCCCTCGGCGAGCGCCGTGCCGGGGATGTCCTCGACCCCCTCGAGCAGGCTGATCAACCAGTCGTGCCGGTCGGGCGCGGCGGGCGCGAACCCCACGCCGCAGTTCCCCATCGCGATCGTCGTCACGCCGTGCAGCGACGACGGCGCGACGACCGGGTCCCAGGTGACCTGACCGTCGAAGTGGGTGTGGATGTCGATGAACCCGGGGGTGACGAGCGCGCCGTCGGCGTCCAGCTCCCGGGTCGCGGTGCCGGTGACGTCGCCGACCGCGGTGATGACCCCATCGGTCACCTCGACGTCACCGGGTGCCCCCGGCGCACCGGTGCCGTCGACGATCGTCCCGTTGCGGATGATGAGATCGGCCATCGGTCCCCCTGGCGTTCGTGTGTCCTCACGGTGCCACGGGGACCGGGCCGCTGCCAGCCGCGACGGCGATAGCGTCCCTGCGTGGATCATCTCGCACCACACCCGCTGGGGACCGCCCCACGCCCGGGGCCCCTCGTGGCAACGCTCGGCACGCTGGTCGTGTCGAACGTCATGGCCAACCAGGTGCTCCCGTCGTGGGCCTACGTCCCGTGGAACTGCGGGGTCGCTGCCGTGCTCGTGGTCATCGCCGTGCGGTTCGACCATCTGACCGCCGACGAGCTGGGCCTGTCGACGCGCCAGCTGCCCCGGGGGATCCGCTGGGGCGCGGTCGTCTCGGGCGGCATCGTCGCGGTCTACCTGCTCGGACTCGCGATCCCGGCGACCCGCGAGCTGTTCCGCGACGACCGGGTGCGCATCGACCTCGGCCCGATGCTCTGGCAGGCACTGGTGATGGTGCCCCTGGGCACCGTGCTGCTCGAAGAGATCGCCTTCCGCGGCGTCCTGCCGGCCATGCTGCGGCGCCGCTTCGCCCCGGCGTCAGAGGGCACCAGCCGATGGAACGGCGCGCTGCGCGCCGACGTGGTCGCGGCACTCTGCTTCGGGTTGTGGCACGTGCTGCCGTCGTGGAACGTCAACGAGGCCAACCCGGTGTTCCGCGACGCGCTCGGCGGTGGGACCGGTCGGGCGGTCACGGTCACCGGTGCGGTGCTCGGCACCGCGGTCGCTGGGCTCGGGTTGTCCTGGCTGCGGAACCGCTCCGGCAGCCTCGCCGCACCGGTGCTGGTGCACTGCACCACGAACGGATTGGGGTACGTGCTGTCATGGCTGGTCCACCAGAACTGACCGACGCGTCCGTCGGACGCGGCACCGTGGAGGAGCGAGCGGCACTGGGGCGAGCCGCGCGGCAGGCCAGGGCGCGCAGCACACTCGGCCACTGGTCACCACCCGCCGACCGCCCCGACGCGGTCGACCTGCTGGTCGCTCAGGGCCGCAGCCGCCTGCCCGAACTGCTCCCCGTGCGGTACGGGCGCATGTCGGTCTCGCCGTTCACCTACCTGCGCGGCTCGCCGGTGGTGATGGCGAACGACCTCGCTGCAACCGGCGACTCCGGGCTGCGGACCCAGCTGTGCGGCGACGCCCACCTGTCGAACTTCGGGGCGTTCGGCACCGCCGAGCGTCGTCTGGTCTTCGACCTGAACGACTTCGATGAGACGCTCCCCGGACCGTTCGAGTGGGACGTGCAGCGCCTGTGCGTGTCGCTGCTGGTCGCGGCCCGCACCTCCGGCCAGGGCGAGGACGCCGGCCGGGACGCCGCGACCGCAGCCGCGCGCTCCTACCGCGACCACATCGGCCGGCTGGCCGAGCGCACCGAGCTCGAGGTCTGGTACGAGCAGATCGAACTGACCGACGCGATGACGGACTACGCCGGCATCGTGCCGCCCGAGCAGCTCGCTCGGAACATCGAGAAGACCCGCCACCGCACGTCGACCCAGGTGCTGGGCAAGCTGACCGAGGTGGTGGATGGGCAACGCCGCATCCGTCACGACCCCCCGCTGCTCGTTCCGTTCGACGATCCCTCCTGGTTCGAGATGGGCCAGCGGGTGCTCGACGACTACACCACCACCCTCGACGGCTCCCGCCAGGTGCTCCTGCCCCGCTACCACTTGGTCGAGTTCGCGCTGAAGGTCGTCGGGGTGGGCAGCGTCGCGACCCGATGCCTGATCGCCCTGCTCACCGGTCGCGACGCCGACGACGTCCTCTTCCTGCAGGTCAAGGAGGCCGAGGCCTCGGTGCTCGCCCCCCACGCCGGGGCGAGTGGGTTCACCCACCACGGCCAGCGGGTCGTCGAGGGGCAGCGTCTGATGCAGGCGGCGAGCGATCCGTTCCTGGGTTGGACGGCCGGCCCGTTCGGCCGCCACTACTACGTGCGCCAGCTGCGCGACATGAAGGGCACGGTCGACGTCGACGGACTTCCGCCAGCTGGACTCGTGGCCTACGGCGAGCTGTGCGGCAGGGTGTTGGCACGCGCACACGCACGTGCGGGTGATCCGGTTGCGATCCACGCGTATCTCGGCGGGTCGGACCGCTTCGACACCGAACTGTCCCGGTTCGCGGTCGCCTACGCCGACCAGACCGAACGCGACTTCGAACGATTCGCCGGAGCCGTCAGATCCGGCGAACTACCGGTGTTGGAGGAGCAGTAGCCCGCTCGGTGCCGCGTCAGTTCTCCACCGGCACCTCGAACACGGCCCGCAGCTCCTCGAACCGGCCGATCCGTGCCAGCACCACGAACTCCCAGTCGCCGTTCAACGGGACGTCGGCGTAGCTCACGATGTGGCCGTTCGTGACCGGCTGGACCTCGGGCTCGATGGGGCCGAGCTCACGCTCGGGCAGGTACATCTCGATCCGGAGGTCCTCCAGATCGGCCATCAACCGACCGTCGTCACCGAGCGCGATCACGTGCACCTCGTTCGTGCCGCGCCGCAACGGCTCGACGCTCAACTCGACCTCGCCGTCACCGAACGTGCTCCGTTCGATCACCAGGTCCGGGACGGAGGCCACCGGCGGGGCGATCTGCGCCACCGCGGAACCGGCGACCAGCGCGAGCGCCACGACGACCACCTCGACGCGGACCGACCGTCGCAGCGAGGCCATCGCACCCACCCGCCCGACCTCGTCACCATCGGTGTCGAGCCGGGGTGCGTACCGGAAGCGGTTCAGCGCGGCGAGCACCACCGCGACGACCA
>SKRR01000087.1 GCA_007118345.1 Microthrixaceae bacterium
CACACCCCGGGGTCCCGAGGTTCACCCAGGCGACGGTGCGGTCGTCGAGCAGTTCGTCGTCGTGCGGATAGGGGTCGGCCACGGTGGCCCTGAGTCGACCGTCGCCCAGCTCGAGGATCATGGCGGTGATCTCGCGGTGGAGGGCATCGGCGTCGTTGCCGACCACCATCACCACGGGCAGCGATGTGTGATCGCGGAGGTCGGCGGTAGGGGTCCAGACGGTTCGGATCGACCTTGCGGCGGGGACGAGTACGCGCGCCGCGCCACGGCGGTCGAGTTGGCGCCGGATCTCGGCTGCGGCGGTCGGTGCCGAGGCGAGCACGGTGGCGGCGAACCCGGGTGTGTTCGCCAGGGACAGCACCACACGCACATCGGGCAGGTTCGAGTCGGCCGAGAGCGTGCCGTACCGTGGGCTCGGCGAGCCCGTGACGGTGGCGGTGACCCCGCAGCGCGCCAGTTCCACCACCAGCTCGCGCTCGCCGGTCGACGTGCGGGCGGGGTCGTCCACCACGAGTTCGGCGATGCCGATGGCGCGAGCCCCACACGGGCGTCCATCGGGATCCACCAGGTCGATCCTCGCCACCGAACCGATGCCGAACCACCCGTATGCCGGGCTGTCGAGGGTCCAGGGTGTGTCGGCGGCGTCCACGTCCACGTGGGCGAACCCTCGGCCGATCACCGGGCCGTCGCACTCCACGATCGGGAAAGCGCCGGCCACGTCGCAGGGCCACCGCACCCTGACGATGCTGTCGTGCCCGTTCACGTCGGGCAGATCGATCACGCCGTCGACCCGGTCGAGACCGTGCCACAGCGTCAGGGCGCTCCTGAACGGCATGGTGCCCAACTGTCCCCGTGTCGTGAGTCGTTCGCCCACCTGGCTGCGCTCCACGCTCACGTCGGCCGGGTGATCGCCGCTCGCGACCGGGGCGCCACACGGTGCGATGTGCCATGGCCCCTCGCCCATTTCCGGGTGCGCCGGGTACTCGGGCCAGCGGAGCAGCTCGTTGCCGAGGCGGCCGGCGGTGATCAGCTCGGTACCCCTCCGGCGATCGGTCCACGAGGTCACGCAGCCCCCGCGTGCGGGGTCGATGTCGATCCGGTACGCGGTGTTCGAGATGGTCGGTTGGCCGCCGTGCAGGTCGACGGTGTGCCAGACCGAGAGCTCGCCCGCCGATCTCACCACCACCGCGCGGTGGCCCACCCCGGGAACCTCGAGCGGCCCCACGGTCATCGTGACGGAGCGCAACGTGCCGTCGCCGCTGAACGATGCGTGGTCGACCACGTGGGGGACCTGCCGGCCGACGTGGTCGACCACACAGAGTCCGTGTGCCGAGAGCGGCCCGAGCTGGTCGTGGTCGAGATCGATCCGAACCACGTCCGTGCGGTCGGCACCGTGGTCGTTGAAGATCGTGACCGCCACCCCGTGGGTTCCCGCACCGTGGTGGGAGGAATCGGCGGCGATCGACGTGAGTGAGTGTGTCCGCACGTCGAGTGCGAGGTCGTGCGCCTCCCGCCAGCCGGCCAGGAGGTCGATGTACACCTGGTCGGACTCGGTGCCGGTGAGTGCGTCGTGGTGCGCGGCGTAGATCAGCGACCGCCAGGCTCGATCGAGCGCCTCGACGTCCCGTTGCGCATCGTGATCGTCGGGTTCGTGCCCCCGGGTCAGGGTCGACCACGTCTCGGCCTGCAGGACCAGCTGTTCGACGTGTCGGTGCGCCTGTTTGGTGTCGATGTACGACACGTCCTTGCCGGTGTACACCGGGTTCAGGTCGCGTGACTGCGGTGTGAGCGTGCACTCGCCGTCGGCGAGCTCGAGCTCGACCCCGGCAAGGAACTCGGCGGGCGTGGAGCACCGGACGCTGGGTGATGACCACCGTCGGGCAACGTACTCACCGAGCTCGTCCAGATACCGCGCCGGGGGGCTGAGGTCGGTGCCCACGAGGACCATCACATGTCTCGTGGCCGCCACGGCGCGGAGCATCCCGGCGAGCGCCACGATGCGATCGGCGGCATCCGAGAGCGACGCTGCGCCATCGATCATCCAGCCGGTTGAGTAGTGGGCGGCGAGATAGGTGAGGGTCGCGCTGCGCCCGTCCGGTGAGAGCCACTCGACCTCCGAGTGCATCTGCATGTCGGCGGGGTGGTGCGGGGGGCAGAATCCGCCCGTGAGCATCGGACCCCACGCTCGATACGGCCCGCGTGCGAGGGCCACTGCGTTCACCCCCGCTTCGTGGAGCGCCGACGGGAACATCGGATGGTGACCGAACACGTCGAGTTGCCACGCCGTCGACACCGGGGCACCGAGTACGCCCCGCTGGAACGAGAGCCCCTCGACGAGGTTCCTCCGGGTCAGCTCGAGGTTCGTGAGATTGCTGTTCGGTTCGTTGTGGGTGGCGCCCACCACCTCGATCCGGCCCTCGTTCACGAGGCGCTGGAGCCGGCGGCGCTCACCGGGGAAGCGCTCCACGAAGGGTCGGAGGTAATCGACCTCGGCCACGCAGAACCGGTAGTGGTCGTCACGCTCGGCGCGAGCGAGGTGGGCGGCCAGCGTGGTGAACGCGGAACGCTGGAATCCGAGTCGGGGTGAAGCCGACCAGTCCGACCGGTCGAGTTCGCTCACCGAGGCCGCCTGGGTGTTCCACCACACCGGGTCCATGTGGAAGTGCGGCACGAGGTGGATCACCGTGTCGGTCTCCGCCACCCGCAGACGCGTCATGGCCGCGAGTCGGCACGCCGGAGATCCGGTGCTGTCGGGGGTGGTGTCGGGACGACCGACGTGCACCGTCGCGGTGATGTCGACGGAGCTGCCCGGGGGTGCATCGACACGAACCGCCATCTCGGTCGTGACGGACCTGCGGGACGACGCTCCGAAGCGCACCACGTACGGATCCGCCCAGATCCCCTGCCCGACCAGGTACACGGTTGCCTCGGTGGCACCGGTGAACTCCGGTGCGTCGAGGTCCAACACGATCTCCACGACCTGGAGCTGGCCGGTGCCGCCCCGGGCGGTCGACGGGTCGACCACGAACCGGGGGATCGTCGTGATCGAGACGGGCGCGCCGGTCGCGGTCATGTCACACTCGCGGCGTGATGGATCCCGACGCCCCGGTGCTCGAACGGCGAGCCCAGTACGACCGTGACGGGTATCTGGTGGTGCGCGGGGTGCTCGACGCCGGGACAATGTCGAGTGTGAACGACCACGTCGACGGGCTCCTCGCCCGACACCCGGATCGGCGCGGAGAGGACCTCGGCCACGATCTCGTGGCCGGGGACCAGTTCTGGGTCGACCTGGTGGCCGATGCGCGCTTGCTCGACCTGGCATCGGAGTTCGTGGGGTCCGACCTGGCGTTGTTCGCGTCGCACTACATCTGCAAACCGGCGGGCTCCGGTCGACCAGTGCTCTGGCACCAGGACGCCGGCTACTGGCCGCTCGAGCCGATGGAGGTCGTCACGCTGTGGCTCGCCGTCGACCCCTCGACCCGCGAGAACGGCTGTCTGCGCGTGGTACCGGGATCGCACCGTCACGGTGTGCACCCGCGGCGCACGCGCACCGACACCGAGAGCGTGTTCGGCGACGAGAGCGACGTCTCGATCGACGAGGACAGCGTGATCGACCTCGAGCTCGAGCCCGGCGACGTCGAGATCCATCACCCGGCGCTCCTGCACTCGAGCGGTGCGAACAGGTCGGCGCACCGGCGCTGCGGTCTCACAATCCGGTACATCCCCACCTCGACCCGCATCCTGACCGACCGCCCGCCGTACCCGAGCGCATTCCATCTGCGGGGCGAGCCCGGTGTCAACGAGTACCAGCCGTGGCCGGTCGGCTGACCGCATCGTCGTGGTTCACCACGACACCTGTTCGGGGGCGACCCGTCGCATCACGACCCGCTCGACGGCCGCGATGGCCGCGTACGCGATGGCGGCGATCGTGGTGAGCACCACGGTGGCCGACCACAGCAGGGCGTACTCGTTGTTCGTGGCCGCCACCGCCATGAGGTTGCCCATCCCCGTGCCGGTGGCCAGCCACTCCGCCACGGTGGCGGCCAGGATCGACGCCGGTACTGCGAGTCGGGCAGCAGCGAAGAACGCGGGCATCATCGCCGGCACCTGCGCCAACGCGAGTGTGCGCGTCGGCGAGGTGCGGTAGACGCGGAAGAAGTCCATCACTTGGCCCGGTGTCTGTCGCAGGCCTTGCGAGCAGGCGATCAGCGTGGTGAAGAACGACATGAGTGCCACGGTGATGATGGTGCCGATCGCACCGCGCCCGAGCGACCGGACCAGCAGCGGTGCGATCGCCACGATGGGCACGCATCTCAGTGCGACGGTGAGCGGGGTGACCGTGCGCCTGACCGCCGGCTTGAGCTCGAACAGCGCTGCGAGCACGGCGCCGAGGAGCAGACCGGCCACGTACCCCGGGATCGCCACCCATGCGGTGCCCGACAGGGCATCGATGATCACCTGACGGTTCGCCTCGGCCGTGGGAGCGGTGAACAGCCAGGTCCAGACGTCGGCCGGTGTCTTGGCGAAGAACGGGTTCAGGTCGAACAGTCGGATGAGACCCACCCACGAGCCGAGCACGATCGCGAGGGTGACGGCCACCTCGAACACCGTCAGCGCGGCACGCACCGGCAGCGATCGGCGACCGGTGACCACCGGTGGCGGGGTGAGGAGCACCGGGGGCTGCTCGACGGTGAGCTTCCGACCGAGCCAGCCGGCGAACCAGTAGCCGGTGACCGACACGACCGCACTGATGGTCGCCAGCGCCCACAGCCCCTCGGTGTTGAGGCTGCGCAGTGCCTGGATGGTGAGGATGCCCATGCCGCGCTCGGCACCGGTGAACTCACCCACCAGCGAGCCGAGGAACGCGGCCGGGACGGCGATCTGGAGGCCGCCGGCGAGGTACGGCACCGAGGCTCGTGCCCGCACGACCAACAGCTTGGTGAAGCGGCCTCGCCCGTAGGTGCTCACCATCTCGAGCCAGTTGGCCGGCACCGCTCGGAGGCCGACCAGCAGTGGGATCAGGGTCGTGTAGAACACGGCGAACGCTGCCAACGTGATCTGCGGGCCGGTACCCGTCCCGAACACGACGCGCAGCAGCGGTCCGATCGCCACCAGCGGCAGGCAGTACACGACCAGACCGAGGCGCAGCACCACCCGCTCGACCGGTGGCGCCACCGCAACGAACGCCGCCAGGGCCACGGCGGCGAGGTTGCCCCACAGGAATCCCCACGCGGCCTGCCCGAGAGTGACGCGTAGGGCTCGCCAGTACAGGCCGGTGTTGTCGCCGAGCGCGGCGACGATGCCGGTGGGGGATCCGATCAGGTACTGCCCTTCGAAGACGGTGCGTGCGAGGGCCTCCCAGCCGATCAGCACCAGGACGTAGGCGACCGCGGTGATGATGAGGCTGCGACTCCGCGACGAGAGCCGCGCCGGCCGCTGGACGCCTGCCGTTGCCGCCGGGGCAGTCACGGTGGTCATGGATCGGGTGCCGCGCTGTCGACATCGACGCCGAGCAGGGTCCCCACCTCGTCCA
>SKRR01000303.1 GCA_007118345.1 Microthrixaceae bacterium
CAGCACCCCCAGGGCGACGCCGAGTGGCACCGTGTACACCATGAACAAGCCTGAGTGGATCAGCCCCTCGCGGAAGTCGGCGCCGGTGAGGACCTCCTGGATCTGGCTCGGGCCGACCCAGATGCTCTCTCCGAACCGGCTCTCGCGGTGCAGGGCCATCTGCACCAACGTGGCCAGCGGGTAGTACATGAAGAACCCGAACACGAGCAGGGCCGGCACGAGGAACGCCCAACCCAGCACCCCCTCCCGGACGCGCTGGCCGGTGGTCTTCGTCGGGGATCCGATCAGCGGGGAGGAGAGCTCACTCACCGATCCGCTCCAGTGAGACACCGTCGAAGAGGTGCACCTCGCCCGGCACGCTGCGCAGGCCCACCTTCTCGCCGATCGCGGGAGGTGGTGAGTCGTTGGGCTGGCGCACCGTCATGCGCTCCTCGCCCACCATGCAGATGAGATGTCGCTCGTGACCGAGCAGCTCGACGTTCTCGACGATCGCCGTGAGTCCGTCAGCGGGGGTTCCGACCACCAGGTGTTCCGGCCGGACGCCCGCGATCACCGAGTTGCCGTGGGCCGCGGTCCCGGTCGTGGCCACTCTCGCGGACTCGGCGACCAGGATCGGCCCGGCGGACGTCCGCACGAAGGGGGTGTCGCCGTCGGCGACCAGCGTGCCGGCGACGGTGTTCATCGGCGGACTGCCGATGAAGCTGGCGACGAACAGGTTGGCCGGGCGTTCGTAGACGGCCTGGGGTGCGCCGACCTGCTGGAGCTCGCCGTTGTTGATCACCGCGATGCGATCCGCCATGGTCATGGCCTCGACCTGGTCGTGGGTCACGTAGACGAAGGTGGTGCCGAGTCGACGGTGGAGCTCGACGAGCTCCAGTCGGGTCTGCGTGCGCAGCTTCGCGTCGAGGTTCGACAGCGGCTCGTCCATCAGGAAGACCTCGGGGTCCCGCACGATCGCCCGGGCGAGCGCAACCCGCTGACGCTGGCCACCGGACAGCGCACCGGGCTTGCGCCCGAGGTAGTCGCGCAGTCCGAGGATGTCTGCCGCCTCCTCGACGCGACGGGTGCGCTCCGCCGGCGCCACGCGCGCGGCGCGGTTCGCGACCAGAGGTGACTCGATGTTCCTCGCCACACTCATGTGCGGGTAGAGCGCGTAGCTCTGGAACACCATCGCGATGTCCCGCTCCTTGGGGGGGATGTTGTTCACCACCCGTTCGCCGATCGTCAGGATGCCGCTCGAGATCTCCTCGAGGCCGGCGATCATCCGCAGCGCGGTGGACTTGCCGCAACCGGACGGGCCGAGCAGCACCATGAACTCCCCGTCGGAGATCTGCAACGACAGCCGGTCCACTGCAGTGACGTCACCGAACTGCTTGGTGACCTCGTCGAAGGTGACTGCGCTCATGTGCTCCCGATCCTGCGGCGGCATCCACCCGGTCAGCCCGGTGGTGAACGTCAGCGTACGACGTCGCACTGCCCGAGGAGTGGTCCGCGCAGGCGGTCGTCTCCGGTGATGCGGTGTCGTCGTCGACGGCAGCGACATCTGATCCTCGGATCCCGGACCCGTGCAATTCGGCAGCGTCGACTTCACCCAACGCTCACGCCGGGTTCATCTGCCGCTGCACCCCGATCACCCGTCGGTCACCGTGCTGGACGGAGCCCCGCCGGTGCCGAGCGCAGCCCGGACGGCGTCGAATCGGTCGGCGGCGGCGGTGCACCCGTGTGCACGCAGCACCACAGCGGCGGTGCCCGGTGACGCCAGCGTGCCGAGGGCCCACCTGGCGTACATCGGCGCGTCCATCCACGCCGCCTCGGAGCGGTCGAGATCCGGGGGGAGCGGACCGTCGCCGTGGACCGCCCGCCGGTGGATCGACGCCCAGTCGACCCGACCACCTGTGCGCCGCGTGGCCTCGGCCATCGACTCGACCGAGGGCGGCGTCACTCGCGTCGACGGGACGGCACCGGGGTGCAGGGCCACGAGCTCGGCCCAGTCCGGCCTCGCGCCGTCGAGTGCGGCGCTGACGATCTCGTGGGACCACATGGTGAGCGCGACGACGTGCGGTGGTGGCGTCGGCGAGGCGCTCGGACGGCCGAGCACCCGGAGCAGGGCGTCGATGAGGAGGCCTTCCGGCGGGGGTGCGTCGAGCGTCCCGCACGCCAGGTGGTCGCCCGGTCCGAGCGGCTCGAGGGAGTGCGCGTGGGTGCCGTCCCGGCTCACGACGACCCCGAGGCGGACCCGGCCCAGGTCGCCGCCACCGTCCACGGTGCTGCGAGCGCGACCTTCGACCACCACACCGGCCGCCGTCCACCATGCCTCGGCCCGCAACCCGAACAACCCGGCCGCTGCGGCTCGGTCGTCGGGCGGCAGCTCGGCGAAGTGGATCGCCAGATGGTCGGGGGTGGGCTCGAATCCGACCACCGCGGGTACCGGGAGGCCCTCGAGCAGGGGCACGAGCCGGTCGGGCGTGGTCAGCTCGTCGAGATCAGGTCGGGAGCGGGCGGGCATCGGTCCTCCGTGTGGTGCGGCCTGGTGGCGACCGGTGTGTTTCCGGGGAGGACCGTTCCGCGCAGTGGTCGGGGCAGTGGTCGGGGCAGTGGTCCGATGAACCACCAGCATCGTTGGATGAGGTGACCGTTGTCGCCTGCCGAGACCGGGCCGGGGTCCCCGGTGCCCGGTGTCGAGGCCCTAACGTGGTCACCGACGATCTGGAGTTCCGTGGCCCGACATCTCATCACCAGCGCGTTGCCCTACATCAACGGGGTGAAGCACCTCGGCAACCTCGTCGGGTCGATGCTGCCCTCCGACGTCCACGCGCGCTACCTGCGAGCTGCGGGCCACGAGGTGCTGTTGATCTGTGCGACCGACGAGCACGGGACCCCTGCAGAGCTGGCTGCACTCGAGTCGGGTCAGGACGTCGCGACGTTCTGCACCGAGCAGTACGAGGTGCAGCGTGATCTCGGCGAACGGTTCGGCCTCTCCTGGGACTGGTTCGGTCGGACCTCACGGCCCCAGAACCACGTGCTGACCAACCACTTCGCCCGCAGGCTGCGAGCCGAGGGCTTCTGTGAGATCCGATCCACCGATCAGGTGTACTCCGTGCTCGACGGCCGATTCCTGCCGGACCGTTACGTGGTCGGGACCTGCCCGAACTGCGGCTACGAGCGCGCACGTGGCGACCAGTGCGAGCAGTGCGGCAAGCAGCTGGACCCCACCGAGCTCGTCGACCCCCGCTCCGCGGTGTCGGGCTCCACCGAGCTGGAGATCCGCACCTCGAACCACGTCTTCCTCCAGCAGTCGCTGCTCGCCGATCGGATCCGGGCCTGGGTGGACACCAAGGACACCTGGCCCCAGCAGACCCGTTCGATCGCCTACAAGTGGCTCGACGAGGGCCTCGCCGATCGGGGCATCACCCGTGACCTGGACTGGGGCATCCCGGTGGATCCCGCCGACTTCCCCGAGGTCGAGGGAAAGGTCTGGTACGTCTGGTTCGACGCGCCGATCGGCTACCTGGCGTCGACCAGGGAGTGGGCCGACGCCACCGCCGACGACCCGCAGGCAGCGTTCGACCGCTGGTGGCGCGTCGACCGGGGCGCGCACGACGTGACCTACACGCAGTTCATGGGCAAGGACAACGTGCCGTTCCACACGCTGAGCTTCCCCGCCACGATCCTCGGTTCAGGTGAGGACTGGAAGTTGGTGGACCGGCTCAAGTCGTTCAACTGGCTCACCTACTACGGGGGCAAGTTCTCGACCTCGGACCACCGCGGTGTGTTCATGTCCGATGCCCTGGACCTGCTGCCGGCGGACTACTGGCGGTGGTACCTCATGGCCAACGCCCCCGAGTCCGACGACGCCAGCTTCACCTGGGAGCTGTTCGGCTCGGCGGTCAACAAGGACCTCGTCGGCACGCTCGGCAACCTCGTCAACCGCACCGTCACCCAGGTCACCCGGCACTTCGGCGAGCAGGTCCCGGAGGGCGGCGAGCCGGGGGAACCGGAGTACGAGCTCGCCCAACGGGTCGACGAACGGGTCACCGAGTACCTCGATCACCTGGACGGGCTCGAGTTCCGAAAGGCCACCGCCGCGCTGCGGGCGCTGTGGGCGGAGGGCAACGGCTACCTCGAGGAGCGGGAACCCTGGCGAACGGTCAAGGTCGACCGGGATCGCACCGCGTGCACCCTGCGAACCGCCCTCGGCCTGGTGGCGGGGATCACCGGTGCGTCGGAGCCCTTCCTGCCCGCCACTGCACGTGCGCTGCGCGGCGTGTTCCCTGCCGTCGATTGGCAACAACTGGTGCTCGACCGCGACCTGGCCCGCGTCGAACTGGTCCGCGCTGGCGATCCGATCGCGCCACCCGGGCTGCTCTTCCAGAAGCTGGCACCGGAGCAGCTCACCGAGTGGGAGCAGCGCTTCGGCGGGCCAGAGGGGAGTCCGCAATGAGACGTTTCTCGCGGCACGTCGCGCAACAGGGGCTCCGACTCGTGCTGCTCGTGGCCGTGATCGCAGCGGCCGGGGTCGGGCTCGGGTTCGCCGCCGGCTATCCGGTGAGCCTCATCCAGTTCGAGGAATCCGACTCGGTCCGGCTCGACCAGGCCCGGCTCGCCGGAGAGATCGACCCGGAGGTGGCCGTCCTGGTGGCCCAGGACCTGCCCATCGGATGGGAGCCCGGTGACGAGGTGCTGGCGGGGTTCACCCTGCTGGGCGCCGGCTTCTGCGGTGAGTCCGTTCCGCTGCCGACGACACTGTCGGCGATCGCGCTCTCGGTGTACCAGAACGACAACGACGACAGCTTCCTGCTCTCGCAAGCGGTGCGGGTCGATCGTTGGCAGTCGGCGACCGGTTACATCGAGGACGTCGAGGAGGCGGTGAGCAGCTGCGAGCAGTTCTTCCGGACCGACCTCGACGGCAGCCGTGTCCCGGTCGGCATCCGCGAGGCGGCTGACGACCCTCCGATCACCGACCACGTGTCGCGCACCTTCGTCGCCGAGGACGGCTCGTCGGTGCAGACCTGGTCGATGATGGCCGTCGGCGACGTGATCGTCTCGCTGCTCCATGCGGGCCCTGCTCGCCCGCAGGAGGGGCTCCTGCGCGACCTCGAGGACCGGATCCTGATCCGGGTCGATCCGAGGGACTTCGCGCCGGGCGGGGTGCCCACCACGATCGACGACCTGATCGACCCCATGGCCCCCGACCCACTCGACGGCGCGGCCGACGAGACCGAGGCACCGGAGCCGGGTGCACCCGAGGAGGGCCCCGCTCCTGATGCGCCGCCGCCTGAGGACGGGCCACCAGAAGAGCCCCTGGACTGATCGGCCGTCCGGCAGGTATCGGCGGGTTCCGACACGCTGCGCGTGCGGGGCGGATCGGAGTCGAGGACGTCGGTGCGCTCGGCGCGGCGCGGCGGACGGCACGGCGCTCGAGGCCTGAGGGCCGGGTGTCCGCTCAGAGCTGATCGACGACGATGTGGAACGCCTCACCCAGTCGGGCGCCGACGAGGTCGCCCATGTCGCGGAGTCGTCGCGCCTCTCGCCGGCGGAACTCCTCGAGCGGGTCGCCCTCGCCCGCTCGGTAGAAGTGCGTGGTGGCCATCTGGCTCCGGTGCGCCTCGAGCGCTTCGATCCGGGCCGCCAGATGGCGCTGCTCGAGGGTCTCGACGTGGTTCACCTCATCGGCCTCGAACAACAAGAGGGCGTCGGGCCGGTGGGGCTCGAGGCCGTCGACGAGCTGCTCGGGGTGGAAGAACGGGTCGCGTGCGGCGACGACGCCCTCGACGCAGAGCCGCCCGGCGGCACGATGATCCGGGTGGAGCCGGTACCGCTTCCACGGGTCGTGGCCGATCACGACGTCGGGACGCAGGCGCCGGATGACCTCTGCGACCCTGCCCCGGTTCGTCGTCGAGGCGACCAGTTCCCCGTCGACCCGGTCGAGGAAGTGGCACGCTCCGGTCGACCCCAGGGCGCGGGCGGCGGCACGTTGCTCCTCGCGGCGGGTGGCGATCAGCGCCACCTGGTCGACCGCAGGATCCCAGGTGCCCTTGGAGCCGTCGGTGAGCACGAGGTGGTGCAGCACCGTCGCGGATTCGGCCCACTTGGCGAAGGTGGCCCCGACCCCGAACTCGGCGTCGTCGGGGTGCGCCGCGATGACCAGGGCGACGTCGGGTGGCGGGAGGTCGGTGGTCGGACTGCTCACGGTGCGTCCCTCGGTCACGGCGATCCGGGCTGACTCACGGCGATCCGGCCGGGGCGGAGGGAATGGCGCCGAAGCCGCTCGGCGTCTGCAGATCGTCGGGCACGTCGACGTCCCACTCCAGCAACGGTGCAGCGACCGTGGTGGCCCCGAGGCCGCGACGGCCGGCCTCGGCGACGTGCGCCCGGTACGAGCCCGGGCCGTAGTGGAAGCGGAACCCGGCGTTGGTGGGGACCGACACGACGTTGGTGCCGTCGGTGTGACGGTCGGGCACCAGGAGGACCTCGTCGGGCGCCGCCCCGGTCAGCTCCGCGAGCTCCGAGGCGAACGGCAGGTCGGCGTGCGCGACCACGACGCGGTCGAACCCGTCGCACGCTGCGAGTCGTAGCGCCTCCTGGACCGCTCCGTTGAGTCCCAGCCCGGGGGTCCACGACACCGACGCGCCCACCGAGTCCGCCCAGTCGGCGACCTCGTCGTCGTCGCACACGACCCTCACCGGCAGCGGCAACGAGGCGGCGACGACCCGTTCGGCCATGAACCGGGCCAGTGCGGCGCGTTCGTCGGTGGAGAGCACACCCGACAGTCGGACCTTGGCCCGACTGAACGCCTTGACCGGGATGAGGACGCACGCCGGTGGTCGTGTCACGTGGTGAGTGTACGGATCGATGGGCGCGTAAGGAGGGCCGCGGGCTCCGCTCGCTCCCCACGTGACCTCGGTCACTGCCTGTCCATGTCTCGAATAAGGTGACCGCATGCGGATCAAGGTGGCGGTCATCGGAGGTGGGTCCTGGGGGACGACGGTCGGGCACCTGGCGGCGCACCAGGTCCCCACGCTGCTGTGGGCGAGACGGCCGGAGCTCGCCGAGGAGATCAACCAGCGCCACACCAACGACCGGTACCTGCCGGGCCTGCCGCTGCATCCGGAGCTGCGCGCCACGTCCGATCTGGCCGAGGCCGTGGACCAGGCCGACGTGGTCGTCATGGGGGTGCCGTCACAGGGCTTTCGCGGTGCCCTTGAGCAGGTGGCCGAACATGTCCGGGCGTGGGTGCCGATCCTGTCGTTGACGAAGGGGCTCGAACAGGGCTCGCGGCTGCGGATGACCCAGGTCGTGAACGAGGTGGTGCCCGGACACCCCGCCGCGGTGCTCACCGGCCCGAACCTGGCGCGCGAGATCCTCGCGGGCAATGCGGCGGCTGCGGTGGTCGCGACCCCCGACCCGGTCGTCGCGGACCATCTGCAGAAGATCTTCCACATGAACCTGTTCCGCGTGTACACGAACCCCGACGTGGCCGGCTGCGAGGTCGCCGGTGCACTCAAGAACGTCGTGGCCATCGCGGCGGGGATGGCCGACGGACTGGCGACCGGCGACAACACCAAGGCGATGGTGATCACCCGTGGCCTCGACGAGCTCTCCCGGCTCGGCGAGCGCATGGGTGGGCAGTACGCCACGTTCTCCGGCCTGGCGGGCATGGGTGACCTGCTCGCGACGTGCATCTCACCCCACAGTCGGAACCGCTACGTGGGGGAGCAGCTCGGCAAGGGCCGAACGATCGACGAGGTCATCGACGAGATGAACATGGTGGCAGAGGGGGTCAAGACCAGCCGGGTGGTGATGGAGCTCGCTGAGGAGTACGGGGTGGACATGCCGATCGCCGCCGAGGTCTTCGGGGTGTGTCACGAGGGCAGCACGGCCGAGGCCGCCTACCGCGGCCTCATCCGACGCCAGGACGGCGGCGTCGAGCACCCGCTCCTGCAGTACTGAACCTGTCGCGCGTGCTCGTCAACCGACACCGCTGCGGTCCGGGGTGAGCCGGTGGTGCAGGTTGCCCGGATGCAGCGCCCGCACGGTGTCGTCCAGCTGCGCCCGCTGGCGCTCCAGCGGCGCTCGGCGACGCGGCTCGGTGGCTGCGGCCAGGTCGTCGAGCGCCGCCGCGAGCCGCCGGCTGACCTGGATGGATCCGGCACCGAACTGACGGATCTCGTCGAAGGCGAGGTCCACGAGCTCCTCCCAGGAGTGGACCGGCTGCACCACCCTGACCACGCCGGAGCTGCCGAGCCAGTGTGTCGGCGGATCCGGCCGCCCTGCGAGATCGAAGAGCAGCTCGGTGATCCGATCGATCGCCTGCACCGCGGTGGTGGGGTCGTTCACCGCCGGCGACAGGGCACGCGTCGCCACGTCGACGATCTGGCGGAGCCCGAACGCAGGATCCTGACGCACGGTGCGGTCCGGCGCGAGGTGGACGTGTCGTCGCACCTCGTCGAGCGCCGACCCGCTGCCACCGACCACCTCCGCGAGCACCTGGGGCGCGGCCAGGTGCTCACCGACGCGCGCCCGCAGGTGGATGCGAGTGTCGGTGCGGTCGCCGATCGCCGCCAGGGCGTGGAGGTCGACCAGGTTGACCACGCCGTGACGCCCGGCGGTCACCAGCGCGGTGACCGGTGACGTCGCAGGTGCGGCGACGTCACGACGCTCCTGCACCTGGTGGTCGGCACGGCTGATCGCCTGGCTCGTCTCCTGGACCACCTGATCGAGCACGTGGTGGATGCGGATCAGTCGCACCACGTGGCTGACGTAGCCGATGAACATCACCAGCGTCGCACCGACGAGCACGAGCAGCACGTAGTAGGCGATGAACGGCTCGAAGGGGTCCACGGCCTCGTTGCCCGGCTGGATCGCCGACAGCGTCGTGATCGCGTAGACGAACGTGGCCATGAACACCGCGAGGGTCGCGGTCACCACGTTGCTGCGGACGAAGGTGCGCATGATCCTCGGTGAGAGTTGGCTGCTCGCGACCTGCAGGCCGAGGATCGTGAGCGAGAACACCACACCGATGAAGGTCAGCATCGCGGTCGCCACGGTGCCGGTCACGGTCTGGAAGGTGTCGGCGGAGAACCAGATCCAGGTGTCCTGTGAACCCGTCACCGTCGAGTACCACTCGTCGACCTGTTCACGGATCGAGTCGTGGAGCTCGCGTCCGGCCAGCAGGCGGGCGAGCAGCCACCCGACGAGCATGCCGATCAGCGGGACGGCGGTGAGCGAGTTGCGAAGTCGTTCCACGGCGGCGATCCGGCGCACCGACGCTCGGCGTGGCACGGCGGCGGTGACGGTGGGTGTGGCGCCGTCCTGGCCCACAGGGTCGCCGTCGGCCGTCGCACGCTCCACGACCGACCACGCTACCGGCGTCCCGCCGCTACCGGCGTCCCGCCGCGATGGTGGTGCACCAGCACGTGTGTGCCCGGCCGGTTCTGACGGTCCGGCCCGCACGCCGTAGCCTGTCGTGCCGATGACGTCTGCCGTGCCGATGGAACCTTCGCCCCCGACGGAGTCGTCCGCCGTGCCGACCGAGGCGGACCTGCCACCACGGGCCGTGATGCGTGCCCGCCAGTTGGGGGCATCGGTGCCGGTGCGTCACTCGACCCCGGTCGGCACGATCGACGCGACCACGGTGGCCGAGGTCGACCAGGCCGGGTTGGTGCAGCCTCGTGGTGCCAGCTGGTCGCTGGACTGGTGGGTCGGTGCCGAGGACCGCTGGCACCACCCCTCGGTCGAGGCGGCGGTCCGACAGGAGCTGGTCGAGGAGTGTCCGGTGGTGCAGACCGCGTTGCGTGTTCCCGGCGGTGATGTCGTCCAGCGCGTCTACGGGGTGCGGGCCGGTGCTCCCGGTGCCGACGGCGACCGGTGGGACGACGACGCCGTGGTCGTCGACCTGACGAACGAGACGTCGGTGCCGGTCGCCCTCGCAGTGGTGCTGCGGCCGGTGACCCTCGACGGGCCCGGTGCCGTGTCCGAGGTGCAGGTCGACGGCGCGCGGGTGCTGGTCGACGGCACCGTCGTCGCCGTGCTGTCGCGCCCCGTCACACGCGTTGCGATCGGTCACGGGGCTGGCGACGCTGCGGTCCGGCTCTCGTCGAACGATGACATCGAGCCGGGTTCCGACGGCGTCGTCACCCGTGGGCGCGACCTCGAGGTCGCCTGTGTGGTGCCGTTGCCCCACACGGCGACCGTGCGCGTGCTGTTGCCCGCGCTCGACGGCGACCGGAGCCGACGTCGTCGGCGACCACCACGCCCGGCGCCCCTGTCGGGGTGGCAGGCTCCCGAGGCGGACGCGGTGGTCGCCGGCTGGCAGGCGCACTCGCGGTCGTTGGCGACCGTCGAGCTCACCGAACCGCTGCACGGCGCCGTCGTCGCGTCCGGTGGACGTGTGCTCACCCTGGCGGCCGGGGCCGGACTCCACGACGGCGATGGTGAGGTGCGGGTGGCCGCGCGTGCGGCGCAGCTCACCGAGCTGCTGGTGCGCATCGGCGCTGCGGAGCCGCTCGAGCCCCTGCTCGCGGCGCTCGTCGCCGCTCGGAGCCTGGGCGGAGCGATCCGGCTGGGGGACCGCAGCGATGCATCGGTCGCGCTCGTGCACGTGGCAGGGGCGCTCATCGGTCGGTCGACGTCGGCCGGCGTCGCCGACGAGCTGCTTGCGCTCCTCGACGCGGCGCTGCGTCGCATCGAGCGTCGTGATGACACCCGAGCGGATGCTGCGATCCGACGATCGGCCGGCATCGCCGCTGCCCGCGTCGTGCCGGCGCTGCGGGCGGCGGGTCAGACGACACTCGCGGATGCCGCCCATCAGCTCGCCGACGAGCTGATGCCCGCGATCCCGGTGCGTCCCGTGTCGTGGCCCACCACCGGGTCCACCACCGCGATGGGGTTGGCCGCACGCTCGGCGCTGCTGGCCGGATCCACCGCCGACGCGACACGGGTGCTGACCCCGCTGCTGCGACTCGGGTCGCCGGGCGTGATCGGCGACCGGGTCGACGGCGAGGGCCGCAGCTGTGGCGACCGCGGCGTGGACGCCCCGGCGATCGCCACCCGCATGGCCGCCGCGCTGGACACCGCGGTGGTCGACACCCGCACGGGGGTCGACCTGCTCGCGGGGTGGACCACCGCCTGGTACGGCGCCCCTGCAGAGGCCCACCGGGTGCGGACCGCACACGGTGAGGTGTCGTTCGCGCTGCGATGGCACGGAACCCGGCCGGCGGTGCTGTGGGAGGTGCTGGCTGCCGAAGGTGCCGATCTGGACCGGCCCCCCGTGCTCCGGGCTCCTGCGATCGACCCCTCGTGGTCGGCCGAGGGCTGGCAGGGTGAGGCCCTGCTCGGCGAAGTGCCCCCGCCCGAGAGTGTCGTGTCGTTGCGTGGCGCGGTCGGAGGGGCGTCCCTGCCCGCCCCTGGACCACGACCCACGACGTCGGACGACGTGCGCGCCCCCGGCGAGGGCGAATCCTTCGGCTGATCGACCGAGCCGGGGTCAGCCGTCGGTGGCCCGCTGGCGGGCACGCCGGGACGACGCTGCCGCCCGGTCCTCGAGCGGACCGAGGACGACCGTCGCCAGCGCGGTGAGCGCCCCGGTCAGCGCCAGCACGAGCACCACCCACAGCGCTCCGCCGGTGACGTCGAGGGTCTCCACCACCCGCCGGGCCACGATCGTCGCCGGGATGTGCCACAGGTAGATCGTCAGCAGCCGTCGGCTCATGAAGCGGACCGCAGGCCCCACGCGGGGGAGCCCGGCGAGCACGCCCAGTTGGTGCCGGAAGATCAGACCCAGCGACAGCCACGCGGCGCCGAGACCCGCCATCGAGAGGCCGACGCCGCTCGGGGACTGCTGCAGTGACAGCCCCACCAGGTTCGCCACGGCGAGCACCGACACGGTGACCCCGACGACGATCACGGCCACCAACGCACCGAGCGGCGGGAACGGGCACCCCCGGTCGGCCCACCAGAGGCCTGCCACCCATGCCAGCAGGTACGCGGCGCCGACCCCACTGTCACCAGGCCCGATCAGGGTGAGCGCGGTGATCGCCGCGACGATCACGACCACCGTCGGCACCGGCGCGCGTCGCACGAGCCACACCAGCGGCGGACTGATCACCGTGAAGCCCAGGAACGACCACACGTACCAGAGGTGGATCGTCGTCGAACCCATCAACCCGGAGAGCTGTGCGGTCAGGGCGAAGCCCAGGTAGACCAGCAGTGGCAGGGCCAGGCGTCGGACCCGGCCCGACACCACCGATCGCCACGGGCGGCCGGCGAGGCTGCGCCCGACGAGGGTGCCCGACACGAAGAACATGACGGGCATCGCCTCGAACCACGTGAGCCACTGCCAGAGCAGTGCGTGGTACAGGACGACCCGCAGCACCGCGATGGTGCGCATGACGTCGATGAACGCGATGCGGTCCGTCGTCGCGACGACGGAATCCGGCGGTCCGGTCCCACCCACCCCGTGTGTCCCCCCGGTCACGACTCAGTCGACCTGCACCGGCAGGGCGTCCAGCCCGCGGAGGGTGAAGCTGGGTCGGTAGTGCGGCCGTGCACCGCCCAGGGCCCGGGTGTCGAGCTGCAGGTCGTCGAAGCGTTCCAGCAACGAGCGGAACACGATCTCGCCCTCGGCCCGTGCGAGATGTGCCCCCAGGCAGTGGTGCGCGCCCCAGCCGAAACTCAACGGCTGGGCGGCGTCCGAGCCGGCGAACCGGGTGACGTCGAAGCGCTCCGGCTGCTCGTAGACGAGCTCGTCGTGGTTGCCGCAACCCTGGAGCACCACGAAGGCCTGACCGCGCGGGTGGGTCTCGCCGAAGAGCTCGACCGGTTCGAGCACCATGCGCATGTTGAGCTGCACGGGGGAGTCGTGGCGGAGCATCTCGAGGATGGCGGGGCCGAGCAGTCCGGGGTCCGCTCGCAGGGCCGACATCTGCTCGGGGTGTTCGAGCAGCAGTCGCAGCCCGTTGCCGATCAGGTTCGAGGTGGTCTCGAAGCCTGCGGCGTACAAAAGGATGGTGTTCGCGATCAGCTCCTCGGGTGAGAGCCGGTCGCCGTCCTCCTCGACCTCGATCAGCGCGCTCAGGAGCCGCCCGTCGGGATGGGAGCGCTTCTCCTCGACGAGCTCGACGAAGTAGCCGGCCAGCTCGATGACGCCCAGCTCGCCCGCAGTGATCCCCGCCTCGTCAGCAGCGGCGTCGATCAGCGCGGTCGCCGCACGGACGTGCGGCAGGATGTGGTCGTTGCCGTCCCGAGGGACCCCGAGCAGCTCGCTGATGACCGCCACGGGGAACGGCACGGCCAGTTCGGCCATGATGTCGCCACCGCCGGTCGCGGCGAAGCGCTCGAGCACGGGTTCGAGCAGGGCCTCGAACCCGGGTCGACCCTCCTCGACCCTGCGAGGCGTGAACGCTCGGCTCACCAGTCCCCGCAGCCGGGTGTGGTCCGGTGGGTTCAACAGGAGCATGGTGGAGGTGTTCTCGCGCCGGCGTTCCGCTCGCTGGCCGAACGTCGAGGGGATCTCCATGTCGGGTTCCGCCCGTCCGAGCCGGGGGTGGCGCAACACCTCCATGCAGTCGTCGTAGCGGGTCAGCACGATCGATCCTGCGGCCGTGCGCCAGCGGGGGGCGTCCGCCCGCAGACGTGCGTACGCGGGGTACGGGTCCTGACGGCCCTCGTCGGTGGTCACGATCGATCGCAGGAGCCGATCCGCCGCGTCGACATCCGTCGTCGTGGTGTCGGTCATGGCGCGGAGTCTTCCAGAACCGGGCCGCCGGAGGCGGGGCTGGCGACCGGGGCGTGGACGTGGCGCATCGAACGATCGTACGGGGCGCCACGCGATGCACGCGTGCGCCATCATGGGCACATGGCCGGCACCGACCACGCAGTCAGCACGGTCCGGGTGGTGACGGCGACCTGCCCGGACGAGGCAACCGCCGCGCGGCTCGCCGAGGAACTGGTCCGATCGGGCCTCGTCGCCTGCGCCCAGGTGGGCGGTCCCATCACCTCGGTGTACCGGTGGCAGGGCGCCGTCGAGCGTGACGAGGAGTGGACCCTGACGGTCAAGACCGACGCGGCGACGGCGGGCCGCGTGGTCGAGGCGATCGTCGCTGCGCACCCCTACGACGTCCCGGAGGTGCTCGTCGGCGCCGTCGAGGGTGGTCACGTGCCCTACCTCGACTGGGTGTGCGAAGAGGTCGGACGGGAGCGCCCGTGACCCGACGCGCAGGTCGTCAGCGTCAGCCCGTCACCCGTCGGACCATCGCCGGCGGGAACCAGGCCGGCAGGATCGCACCATCGGACGCGCGCCGCAGCTGGTAGCCCTGTCCGCTGCACGCGGCGACCGAGAAGCCGGGGATCCAGCGGTCCTCGAACCGGTTGCGCACCTGGACCGGCTCCCCGGCGCGCAGTGATGGCCTCCGGGTCGCCGGGCGCTCGGGGGTGGTCGTGGTGCCGGGGTGGTCGATCGAGCTGACGTGCATGGGTCCTTCTCCGTCCCCGGCGTCGCGCCGCGGTTGCTTCCCCATCGGCAGGCCCGGGCGAAAACTCAAGCTCGGCGTGTCGAGCGCCGACCTCTCGGCCGCTACCGTGGCCCGATGGCGTCGCGTCGGGCGGGTCCGACCCTCTCGGTCGAGAAGGAACTGTGGGACGCCGGGCACGATGTCGTGGTCGGCATCGACGAGGTCGGTCGGGGCGCGTGGGCGGGTCCGCTGAGCGTGGGGGCCGCCGTCCTCCCTCGGGACCGTCGTGTCTACGGCGTACGTGACTCGAAGCAGCTGAGCGAACTCCGTCGAGAGGCGCTCTTCGACCGCATCGCTCCGTGGTGCCGCAGCTGGGCGGTGGGTCATGTGAGCCACGCGGAGTGCGACGAGCTCGGCATGTCGGCGGCCCAGCGGCTCGCCGCCCGGCGGGCACTCGAGGCGCTGGACCTCGCTCCCGACGTGGTGCTCGTTGACGGGTCGTGGGACTTCATCGGCCAGGGGACGACCCGGACCATCGTCAAGGGCGACGCCCGGTGCCTGAGCATCGCGACCGCGTCGGTCCTCGCAAAGGTCACCCGGGACCGGATGATGCGGTCCTCGGCCGAGGACCACCCCGGGTACGACTTCGAGCACAACAAGGGGTACCCGTGCCCCCGTCACCAACTGGCGTTGCGAGGGTACGGGCCGACGGCCATCCACCGGAGGTCGTGGGCGTTCATGGACTCGCTGCCCTGGACGGGCCACCGCGTCCGGGCGGTGCGATCGTCGGACGAACCGACGCTGTTCTGACGACGGCTGGCATCCTTGTCGGGATGGCCGGGGGTCAGGTGGCTCAAGAGTGAACAGTCGCGAACGATTGCTTGCGGTAGTTTGCGCGGCGTGGGAACATCACGTCTGCACGGCACCACGATCCACTCCGGCTCCGTCGGGGCGGTCCAGAGGTGGCCCGACATGAGTGAGAACCGAACACGTGGGATCCAGTTCGGCGCCCCTCGGGCCGAGAGCGTCGCCGTGGGCACGGGTGTCGAGCCCCCGGTGCCGGAGTGGGTCGACGTGTCCCAGACCCTCGAGCGGTGGTTCGCGTTCGTCGACGTGTGCGGGTTCACCCAGTTCACCGAGGACCACGGCACTCCGGCCGCACTCGAGGTGCTCACCCGCTTCCGGAGCGCGGTGCGCACCGTGACCGGTCGTCGCGGGGTGCGGGTGCTCAAGTGGCTCGGCGACGGGACCATGCTCGTGGGGGTGGAGCCGGGCCCGGTCATCGCAGCGGTCTGTGAGCTGGCCCTCCGATTCGACGAGGATCCCTTCGAGATCCACGCCGGTATCGCCGGCGGGCACGTGCTGCTCTTCGAGGGCGACGACTACATCGGTCCTGCGGCCAACCACGCCGCCCGGTTGTGCGAGGCCGCAGCACCGGGAGAGGTGCTCGCCATCGGCGTCGCTGCGGACCTGCCCTCCTGGGTCCGGGCGTCCGAGGACCGGACGGTGCAGGCCCAGGGTCTGGGTGAGATGACCTCGGTGCTGCGACTCGCCGTGGTCGACCCAGCGTGAGGGGGCATCTGGGCGGGGCGGACCTCGCGGCCGGTGGGCTCGTGCTGTGGACGTGGTTCGTGTGGGGTGGGCGGATCCGCAATGCGCTCGGCGATCCCGAGTCGGGTGGGTCCGCGCTCGTCGGCACCGTCGCGCTGGCGAGCAGCTTCGTCGTGCTCGCCACCGCACTGGCCGTGATGGTGCTGCGCGACCGGGGTCGTGGGGGCACGGGCGGCGTGCGGGGCGCGCTCACCTGGGTCCTGGCGCTCTGGACGATCGGTGTGTGGACGCTCCGTGTGGTGGACATCGCGGCGTTCGGGGGGCACGAGATCGGGTTCGTGCTGGTGCACGTCGCTCTCGCGGTCATCTCGGTCGCGCTCGCCGCCTGGGCGATCGCGTCGATGCGCCGACGCCGTTCGTCGGTGTCGGTGGCCACCGGGTGAACGCACGGCGTCCTCGGGATGCTGACACCCGATATCGCCGCTGACTACCAGTCATCCTCTGTGGTCATACGCCACAGAGGATGACTGGCACTTGGGGGTTCTTTGGGCCATCATGATCCATGTGGCTCAGGCCATGTCCCGTGTCATCCTCCCATCCACCCTTCCTCTCCCACGGGTGGCACGGAACGAGGGTCCTCCCATCACTGGTGGTGATGGGGTCTGGTGCTGGGATGACCCTCTCTCTCTTCTCGTCTGGTGACCTCACCCCTCGGGGGAGTTCACCAGGTGGGCTGCCGAGAGCGTGAAGTACTCACGCATCCGCTCGTCGACGATGGCGCGCAGCTCGTCGTCGAGGGGTGCCTCGGGAAGGCTCTCGTCGAGTGCGTCGAGCATCGCGGTCACCCAGTGGTCCCGTTCGAGCTCCCCGATGCCGAAGGGGGCGTGCCGCATCCGCAGCCGGGGATGTCCGCGCTGTTCGGAGTAGGTGGTCGGCCCACCCCAGTACTGGCCGAGGAACAGAGCGAGCCGTTGTCGCGCCGGTGCGAGGTCGTCACGTTCGGGGTACCAGCGCAGCAGCACCTCGTCCTCGGCCACACGGGCGTAGAAACGATCGACGAGCCGGTCGAAGAAGCGCTGGCCACCCACCGCCTCGTAGACCGTGACCCGGTGCTGCTCGTCAGCGTCGTTCGAGGATGCAGCGCCGCTCGGGGTTGCGGGGTCGTTCGGGGTTGCAGGATCGTGCACACGGGCATCATGGTCGAAGTGTGGGCGGGTGGCGGACGCGCACTACGCTCCCCGGTGCTATGGGACAGCCGGTCAGCGTCATCGAGAAGCCATCGACGGTCGACGGTGTCGTCCGTTTCGAGCTCAACCGCACCCTCACGGGCACCGGTCACGAGCGGTACCTGGCGGACCAGCCGGTCGAGGACGACCGTCCACCGGACGTGCTCGCCCGACGCCTGTTCGAGCGGGGTGGCATCGACGGCATCCACATCAACTCCAACGTGGTGACCGTCCACCTCGCCAGTGGTGCCGACTCCGAGGGCATCCTCGGGATCATCGAGGACCTCTACACCCACTACCGCCCGGGCGTCCGCGTCCCGACCCCCGAGGACTTCGCCGCACCTGCTGACGGCGACTGATCTCGCCGAGCCGAACGCGGCCCGCTTGCCAGTGTCGAACGTCTGTTCGATACTGTCGGAGTGGGGACCAGCGCCGACCATGTGATCCGGGAAGACGGGGTGATCCGGGAAGACGGGGTGATCCGGGAAGACGGGGTGATCCGGGAAGACGGGGTGATCCGGGAAGACGGG
>SKRR01000241.1 GCA_007118345.1 Microthrixaceae bacterium
GTCTCACCCTTCCAGGCATAGACCGGCACGCCCGCCGGCGCGTCGGGGGTTCCGGTCGGGCCGACCACCACGGCCGCGGCCGCCTCGTCCTGGGTCGAGAAGATGTTGCAGCTGCACCACCGGACCTCGGCGCCGAGCGCAGTGAGCGTCTCGATCAGCACGGCGGTCTGGGTGGTCATGTGCAGCGAGCCGGTGATCCGGGCGCCCTCGAGCGGCTTCGAGTCGGTGTACTCGGCCCGGATGGCCATCAGGCCGGGCATCTCGTGCTCGGCCAGCTCGATCTGCTTGCGGCCGAGGGGCGCGAGTGCGAGATCGGCGACCTTGAAGTCGGTGAACGTCATGTGGGTTCCTCCCGGAACGTCGGGGTTGCTGTTCCGGGCTGGGGTCGTCTGACACCGGGTTCACGTCAGCCCTGAACGCGACAGCGTACCGCGACCCACTGGCGGGGTCAGCCCCTGAGCCGGACCTTCAGATCGTCGAGCACCGGCACGGGCCCCGGGTCGACCCCCGCGTCCGCCGCCATCTGCAGGCTCACGAGGTCACCGAGGAGCACCAGGTCGAGCAGCTGGGCGAGGTCGCCCTCACCGGCCGCCTCCACGGTGATCACGTCGGCCACCACCTCGTCGCACAACTCGGCGACGAGCTCCATGCGCCGCGCGTCCTGTCGGTGCTCGTGGTCGTGGCGCAGCTGCACCAGGGTGAACACCTGCCGGGTCACGTCGCCGTGCTGGGCCCAGCCGCAGACCTCGTTGTGGGTCAGCTCCGGCACCCGGTTCGCGAACGACGGCACCTTCGGGTTCTCGTTGAACTGACCCTTCCACCGCCAGGCGGCGACCTCGCCGAGCGCGCCGGCGCCGTACACGAGGGGAACGGTGCGACCGATCCGCCGGGCGAGGCGGCGGACGAGGCCGTCGTCCGCGTCGAACTCGGCCACCCGACGGGCGACCTGGTCGATCGCCGCATCGAGGTGACTCGGGATTCCCTGCAGCAGGCCCAGCCGCTCCATCACCAGCAGCGGCGGGACCGACACCGCGGCGATCGCTGCCCGCGGCATCGGGATCGACGCGTCGATGGGGACCACGGGGGCACCCCACTCACGGGCGAGCGACGCGAGGCGACCGCCCGAGGTCACTGCGACGAGTCGGGCGCCGACCCCGACGGCGGCGTGCGCCGCCTCGAGGGTCTCCTCGGTGTCACCCGAGAACGAGATCGCGATCACCAGCGTGTCCGGTCCCACCCAGGCGGGACATCCGTACGACTTCGACACCACCACCGGGACCGGCGAACGTGGCCCGGCGATCGCGGCGGTGACGTCACCGCCGATCCCACTGCCACCCATGCCCATCACGCACACCGCGGTGACGCCCTCGGCCGGCGGGAGGCCTTCGACACCGCCGGCGGAACCAGCGGCGGTGACCAGTTGGGAGCCGAGCGCTCGCGTCGCGTCCCACATGCCCAGGCTGTCGGGGTGTCGGTCGGTCACGTCTCCGCGAACGTGGGCTCGACGCCGTCGGCCTCCGCCTTGGCGGTCAGGCGCTGGTGTTCGGCGTCGTCCACCGCGACCGCCTCGTCGATGAGCATCACAGGGATGCCGTCGCGCACCTCGTACACCCGCTGCAGCCGCGGGTTGTACAACTTCGCCTCGTCGGCGAAGTACAGCAGCGGACCCTTGTCCTCGGGGCAGGCGAGGATCTCGAGCAGTCGCGGGTCGAGTCGGTCGTCGGTCATGGATCCTCCGGTGTCAGCCCGTCATCACGGCACGGACCTCGTCGACCCGCGCCGCGCACGCGGCCTCGTCAGCCGCCTCGAGGTTGAGGCGGAGCAGTGGTTCGGTGTTGGACGCCCGCAGGTTGAACCACCAGTGCCCCGCATCGACGGTCAGCCCGTCCATGCGGTCCTGGTCCAGCCCCGCGTAGTGGGTGGCGACGCGCTCGATCACCGCCGCAGGGTCGTCGACCCGGGTGTTGAGCTCGCCCGATGCGGCGTACCGCTCGAACGGTCGCCGCAGCTCCGACAGCGGGACCCCGGCGATCGACAACTGCTCGAGCACCACCAGCGCGGCGATCAGGCCCGAGTCGGCGCGGTAGTTGTCGCGGAAGTAGTAGTGCGCCGAGTGCTCACCACCGAAGATCGCACCGGTCGACGCCATGACCTCCTTGATGAAGGAATGCCCGACGCGAGTGCGCACCGGGGTGCCTCCACGCTCGCGCACCACCTCGGGCACCGACTTCGAACAGATCAGGTTGTGGATCACCGTCTCACCCGGGTGCCGGTCGAGGATGCCCGCCGCGATGATCGCCGTGGTCGTCGAACCCGACAGGCCGATGCCCTGCTCGTCGACGAGGAACACCCGGTCGGCGTCGCCGTCGAAGGCAAGGCCCACGTCGGCGCCGACCTCGAGGACCCGTGCCCGCAGGTCGGCCTGGTTCTCGGGCTGGATCGGATCGGCGGGATGGTTCGGGAAGGTTCCGTCGAGCTCGCCGTACATGACCTCGAGATCGAACGGGAGACCTTCGAACACGGCGGGGACCACCAGGCCACCCATGCCGTTGGCGGTGTCGGCGACCACCTTCAGCGGCGACAGCGCCGAGGTGTCCACGAAACCGCGCACGTGGTCCGCGAACGCTCCGAGCAGGTCCTCGGACGTGCGGGAGCCGGCCGACGGCGCATCGACCACACCGCCGGACAGCACGGCGACCGCGGTGTCGCGGATGATCGCCAGACCGCTGTCCTCGCCGACCGGACGGGCACCGGAGCGGCAGAACTTGATGCCGTTGTACTGCGCCGGGTTGTGCGAGGCGGTGAACATCGCGCCGGGAGCGTCGAGCGAACCGGCGGCGAAGTACAACAGGTCGGTCGACCCGAGTCCCAGGTCGACGACATCGAGGCCCTGCGAGGTCACCCCGTCGCAGAAGGCGTCGACGAGCTCGACCCCGGAGGGGCGCATGTCACGGGCGACGAGGACCCGGGTGGCGGCGCCGTCCTCGGCCACGAAACGGGCGAATCCGACCCCGATCGCCGCGGCGACCGTGGCGTCGAACTGTTCCGGGACCAGACCGCGGACGTCGTAGGCCTTGAAGATCGCGTCGAGCTGGTTCACGGGGCGTCACCCTAGCCCGGGGCCGAACCGCCGACGGTTGCCCGGCCGGCCTCAGCGGGCGAGTCCCCCACCGACGACGACCTCGTCGTCGCCGATGTGGCGGTACAGCACCACGCTCTGGCCCGGCGCCACGCGGGGCTGGGGCGAGTCCCAGCGCAGCGCGACCGTGCCCGACGACGTCGCCCCCACCGATGCCGGTGCCACCGCACCGTGGGCGGACCGTTGGGCGAGCACCGGGCCGCTCACCGGTTCGCCGGCCCAGACCAGCGTGTCGAGCACGACGTCGTCGCGCAACAGGTCCTCTCGTCGGCCGACGGTCACGGTCCGAGCCGGCACGTCGACGTCGGTCACGTAGCGCCGCACCCCACCACCGGCCAGCTCCAGGCCTCGTCGCTGTCCCACGGTGACCAGCTCCACCGCGTCGACGTCGCCGACCTGCGCGCCGTGCTGATCGACGACCGTCGCAGGGTGCAGTTCCGCCCGCTCCCCCAGGAAGGTCCGGCGACCCTCGGCGCGCGTGATGAAACACACGTCCTGGCTCTCGGGTTTCGCCGCCGTGCGCAGACCGAGCTCCTCGGCACGGTGACGCACCTGGGCCTTGGTCAGCTCCCCGACCGGCAACAGGACCCGTTCGAGGTCATGTGAGGTGAGCGGATGCAGGACATAGGACTGGTCCTTCGCCGCATCGGCCCCGCGTGCGATGCGGCGGGCACCGTCGCCGACCTCGACGACCCGGGCGTGGTGGCCCGTCGCCACGGCGTCGAAGCCGAGCACCTCGGCGCGTCGCAGGAGCTGGTCGAACTTCAGGTGCCGGTTGCACTCCACGCAGGGGTTGGGGGTCCGCCCCGCTGCATGGTCCGCGACGTAGGGATCGACGACGTGACGGTTGAACTCGTCACCGAAGTTGAACACGTGGTGCTCCACGTCGAGCTGTGCCGCGGCGCGGCGCGCGTCCTCGACGTCGGCCACCGAGCAACAGCCCGTGTCGGACGCGCCACCCCAGAGCTTCATGGTGACCCCGACGACCTCGTGGCCCTCGTCGAGCAGGAGCGCCGCCGCCACCGACGAGTCGACCCCACCCGACAGCGCGCACAGGACCCTCATGTCGTCGACCCGGCCGGGGTGCCGCTGAAGCGCCGGACCCGCTCCACGACCAGCGGCAGCACCTCGATCACCCGGTCCACATGGGCCGGCGTGGTGTCGCGCCCGAGCGACAGCCGCAGCGACCCGCGCGCCAGCCGAGGGTCGACCCCCATCGCGGCGAGCACGTGTGAGGACTCCTGTGCACCCGACGAACACGACGATGCGGCCGAGGCGTAGATCCCCTCGGCCTCGAGCAGGAACAACAACGTCTCGGCGTCGACACCGCCGATGCACAGGTGCAGCGACGACGGCAGGGTCTCGACGTCGGGCGGTACGGTCCGGTGCAGGTCGTCGATCCGTTCGGACAGCCCCTCGGCGAGCCGGTCGCGCAGTGCGGCCACCCGTGCCGATTCGTCGTCGCGGTCTGCCGCGACGGACTGCATGGCTGCCGCGAACCCGACGATGCCGGCCACGTCCGGGGTGCCCGACCGACGACCACGCTCCTGGCCGCCGCCGAGCAGCAGCGGTCGGACGTCCGCCGGGCCACGAACCACCAATGCGCCGACACCCTTCGGGCCGCCCAGTTTGTGTGCCGAGAGCGACACCAGATCCGCCGCCGCGGCACGCTCGGTCAGGTCCAACCACGCGGCGCCCTGCACGGCGTCGGTGTGCAGCGGCACCGCCGGCACCTCCGGCTCGTGCGCCGCGACCACCTCGGCGACCGCGTCCAGGTCGTTCACCACGCCCGTCTCGTTGTTGGCGAGCATCACCGACACGACACCGACCCGACCATCGATGCCCTCGAGGGTGGCGGCGAGCCGATCGAGATCGATCCGGCCGTCGGGGGCCACGTCGACGATCGCACCGCCGAGCGCGACCACGGGATCGAGCACGGCGTGGTGCTCGGTCGCCGGGCAGACCGGTGTGCCGGGCCGTGGCGGCATCCCGCCGCTCACCGCGTGGTTGTCGGCCTCGGTCCCGCCCGAGGTGAACACGAGCTCGCCGGGCGCGCAGCCGACGACGACCGCGATCCGTTCGCGGGCCTCGTCGAGCGCCCGCACCGCGTCACGGGCCAGACGGTGCGACCCGGACGGGTTGCCGTAGCGGTCGCCCAGGAAGGGTTCCATCGCGGCTCGCGCGGCGTCGCAGAGCCGCGTCGTGGCGGCGTGATCCAGATCGATCGGCGCGTCGGCGTTCACGCACCCAGGCTACGGCCCGCACGGGCCCGGGTCAGGCCCGGGTCAGGCCCGGGTCAGGCGCGGGTCAGGCGCGGGGCAGGTCCTTGAACGCAAGGGTGGTGTCGGTGCGGGGCTCGCGTGGCAGGCCCAGGACCCGCTCACCGATGATGTTGCGCTGGACCTGGTCCGTGCCGCCACCGATCCGCGGCGCCCACTGGCTCATGAACAGGTCGACGAACGCGCCCCGGTACGGCGCGTCGTCACCGCTGAGCATCCCCGCCGGCCCCTGCAGGGCGATCACCAGGTCGCCCCCGGTCTCGTACAGCGCCGACACCGCGAGCTTCATCACCGAGCTCTCGGGTCCCGGGAGCTCGCCCCGGGAGGCCGCGGTGCGGACCCGGTAACCGAGGAACCGCAGCACCTCGAACCGGGTGTGGAGGTCGGCGAGGCGCTGGCGCACGACCGGGTCGTCGACCTGCCCCATCGACCGGGCGAGCGCCGCCACCTGGTCGAAGCCGTACATGCCACCTCCGCCGATCGATGCCCGTTCGTGGGCGAGCATCGTCACCGCGACACTCCAACCCTGCCCCTCGGGCCCCAGCGTGTGGTCGACCGGCACGCGCACCTCGTCGAGGAACACCTCGTTGAAGTGGATCGCCCCGTCGATCTGTCGCAGCGGCCGCACGTCGACCCCCGGCGAGTCCATCGGCACGACGATCGCGGTGATGCCCCGGTGCTTCGGTACCTCCGGGTCGGTGCGGGCCAGCAGGATGCCCAGATCGGCGTAGTGCGCGGCCGAGGTCCAGACCTTCTGACCGGTGACGACCCATTCGTCGCCGTCGCGCACCGCCCGTGTGGACAGCCCGGCCAGGTCCGATCCCGCACCGGGCTCACTGAAGAGCTGACACCACACGTCCTCGGCGGTGAGGATGCGCGGCAGGTGCGTTCGGCGCTGGTCCTCGGTCCCCCACTCGATCACGGTCGGGCCGACCATCCCGACCCCGACCGAGAACATGTTGGCCGGCACGTCGAAACGTTGCTCCTCCCCCGCGAAGATGCCGGCGAGCAGAGGTGGCAGCCCGCGACCGCCGTACTCGACCGGCCAGCTGGGCGCCGCCCATCCGGCCTCGGCCTTGCGGCGCTGCCAGGCGCGACCCTCGGCCAGCAGCTCGGCGTCGTGCGCCTCGTCGTGCGCCCGGTGGGTCCGCATCCGGTCCAGATCGTCGGCGACGGTGCGCTTCGCGTTCGCCTCGAGCCAGGCGACCGCCTCGGCCCGCACGGCCCGCTCCTCGGGGGTGTCGTCGAAATCCATCTACGTGCCGTTCCGCTCCGCGCCGGGCGACGACGGGGCACAGCGAGTGTGCTCCGCACGGCACAGAAACTGCAACCTGTTCTCGTTTTGGCGGCTCAGCGGCGCTGGGGGCGCGATTCGGCCACCGGGGCCAGCCCGGCCGCCGCATCGGCCAGCAGCCCACCCTGACGCTGCTGGTGGGCCGACGCGACACAGATGAGCCAGGTCCCGGGATCCATGGGTCCCGGCAGCTGGTGCTCGAGCCGCCGTCGCACTGATTCGGCCAGCTCGGAGTGGATCGCGTTCCGCCGCTGCGGTGCGAGCGCCCGGGACCGCAGCAGGGTCTCACGGACGAGCGCGAAATCCTCGTCGTCGAGCGCCCCGACGTCGAGCGTCGCGACGTACGCCTCATACCCCGCTGGTGGCAGGAAGGCCACCGGCGTTGCCGAGGCGGTCAGCGCCCGTGAACGGATCACGACCGTCCCCGCAGCCAGGTCGCCGCCTCGTTGGCTCCCCGGGGTGGACGCCGAGGTGACGATCGCCACGAACCCGAGACTCAGGTAGAGATCGACGAGTGCCACGAGTCCACGCACCACGGCCTGACGGGGGGTCTCGGGGGCACCGTCGGTCCCGACCACCCGCAGGCCCATCGTCGCCTTGCCGGGACTGCGGCCCCGCCACAGCACCTCGGTCAGGATGGGCACTGCCAGCAGCACCGTGAAGCTGATCGACAGGCCCACGAGCAAGGGGCTGACCGTCGGGGGCAGCGCGACCGCCGCCAGCAGGAAGAGCCCGAGGAACAGCACTGCCTGGATCGCGACGTCGATCAGGCGCGCGAAGGCACGGGTGGCGGTCCCTGCGGTGGGCAGCTCCAACAGGACGGCCTCGGGTGTGACCACACCGGTGCTCATGGCAATACGGTAGGTCGCGACCGGGGGAACCCACCGTATGGACATCGACCGCTACATCCAGCGCAACGACCCCACGTGGCGTCGGCTCGAGGAGCTGAGCCGCAGGGCGGCGCGCAGCGTGCGGCAGCTGGACGACGCCGAGGTCGACGAGCTGGTCTCGCTGTACCAGCGGGTGTCGGCCCACCTCTCCCATGTGCGTTCGACCTACCGGGACCCCGATCTGGTCGCCCGACTGTCGGGTGTGCTCGGCGAGGCCCGGGTCGTGTTGTACCGCCCCCGGCGGGGTGCCTGGCGGGCGCTCGGCGGGTTCTTCACCCGCACGTTCCCCGCCGCCGTGTGGGGCTCGCGCCGTTTCGTGCTCGTGGCGACGTTGTGCTTCTTCATCCCGGCGGTGGGCATGGGGGTCTGGCTCGCGAACTCCCCCGCCGTGCTCGACGCCGCGGTCCCACCGGAGCTCCAGGAGCTGATCGCCCTGGAGGAGTTCGAGGCCTACTACTCCTCGGACGCCGCCTCGAACTTCGCGGGGTACGTCACGATCAACAACATCCAGGTGGCGTTCCTGGCGTTCGCGCTCGGGATCATCCCACTGCTCGGCCCGGGCTGGATCCTCGCGCTGAACGGCATGAACGTCGGGGTGATGGCCGCGGTGATGCACCGTGCGGGCGAGGCAGCGAACTTCTGGGGCCTGATCCTCCCCCACGGCCTGCTCGAGATCGCTGCGATCCTCGTCGCCGGTGCAGCGGGGCTCCGTCTCTCGTGGGCGATCGTCGCGCCCGGGGACCGGCCGCGCCTCGACGCGCTGCGCGAAGAGGGTCAACGGGCGGTGGTGATCGTCGGTGGGCTCGTCGTGTGCTTCATCGTTGCCGGCTTCGTCGAGGGCTTCGTCACGCCCTCGGACATGCCCACCGCACTGCGGGTCGCCGTCGGCGTGGCGGTGCTGGTCGCGTTCGTCGCGTACGTGGTCCTGCTGGGCCAACGGGCTGCCGCCGACGGTGCCACCGGCCTGCTCGGCGAAGAGCGCCGCGACCGCCTCGAGCGCGCCATCGACGACGCCGAGGACGCGCCGCTGGTGACGCTCCGGCCCTGATCGCTCAGAGCCGCCCGGTGCCCTTCAGCTCCAGGTAGGCGTCGGTCAGCGCGCCCGGGAGACGGTCCGACGGTTCGTCGATCACCGTCACGCCCATCCCACGGAGACGAGCGACGGTGCGGCGACGTGCGTTGTCGCTCATCACCGCCGATGCCTGGCGGTAGACGGCGGTCTCGTCGTCGACGTCGTCGTGGTCCTCGCCCCCCGCCCACCTGGCCACCTGCGGGTCGCGCACCGCCCCGACGACCACCAGGTGCGTGCGGGTGATGAGCGGCAGCGCCGGCAGCAGCGACTCCTCGACGGCGTGGTCCACCAGGTCGGTGAGCAGCACCAGCATCGACCGGCGACGGAACCTGGCGAGCGCCTCGGCGAACGCACCGGCGTAGTCCGACTCGGCGAGCTCGGGCTCGAGGTCGAACATGGCCTCGGTGACGGTCGCGAGCTGGCTCGGCCGCTGCGACGGCGGCACCACCGCACGGACCTCGCGGTCGAACGCCACCAGACCGCAGCGGTCCCCCAACCGGGTCGCCACTGCGGTCAGCATCATCGCTGCGTCGATCGCGTGCTCGACCCGGGGAACCCCGTCGACACGGCCCGCCATCGTCCGGCCGTTGTCCAACAGGATCAGCACCCGCTGGTTGCGTTCGGCGCGGTAGGTCCGCACGATCGCACGCCCGGCACGTGCGGTGGCGGTCCAGTCGATGCGACGGAACTCGTCGTCGGGGCCGTACTCACGCAGCTGTTCGAACTCGGTGCCCCCACCCAGCCCACGCGCCGTTCGACTCCCCAGCTCCATCACCCGTGCCCGTCGGATCGCGAGCTCGGCCTCGTCGCGTCGCCGGAACGGCGGGTGCACCCTGAGCACCGTCGACAACGGCACGGCCCGCTGCCGGGACCCGAGACCGAGCCGGCCGTCGATGCGCAACGTGAGCTCGGACAGCTCGAAGCGACCGCGGCGGATCGGACGGACCGAGGTGTCGACCGAGATCGCGCCGCCCGCCGGCACCTTCACCCGGAAGCGTCGCCCCGCCGGGCGCAACGAGGGCGCCAGTTCGTCGGCGCAGCTCACGCGCAGGTCGCGACGTGCCGACGAGCGGAGCTGCCACCGCACCGTGGCCGACTGGCCGAGCACCACCACCGGTGGATGCTCGCGGCGGACCACCAACTGACGTGGCGAGGTCCCCACCGCACCGTCGAGCAGCGCGAGCACCACCACCAGTCCGGTCACCGCCGCGACGGTCGGCCACACCGGCAGCTCCGCGCCCGGATAGGCGAGGAACGAGACACCGAGCAGCGCCGCCAGCAACGCGGCACGGGGGGTGGGGACCAGCACCCGGGCGCCTCAGCGAGGTGTCGGCACGGTGGCCAGCACGTTGTCGAGCACCCCGTCGGACGTGACGCCCTCGAGCTCGAGCTCCGGTCGGACCACCAGCCGGTGCCGCAGCACCGCCTTGGCCATCGCCTTGACCTCGTCGGGCCGCACGTAGGGCGACCCCGACAACCAGGCCCAGGCCTTCGCGGCGTGCAGCAGCGCCGTCGCGCCACGGGGCGACACGCCCAGCTCGACCGACGGCGCGTCACGCGTCGCGCGACACACGGCGACGATGTAGCCCAGCACGTCGGGCTCCACGACCACCCGGTCGACCGCCGAGCGACCAGCGGCGAGATCGGCGGGCGTGGCGACCGGCCGGACCCCTGCGGCGTCCAGGTCGTGGGGATCCAGTCCTCGGTGGTGTCGGGCGAGCACCTCGGTCTCCTGCTCGAAGCTCGGGTAGCCCACCACGAGCTTGAACATGAACCGGTCGAGCTGCGCCTCGGGCAGCGGGTAGGTCCCCTCCTGCTCGACGGGGTTCTGGGTGGCGATCACGAGGAACGGGTCGGGGAGCGCCCGCGCGGCACCCTCGGCACTCACCTGTCGCTCCTCCATCGCCTCGAGCAACGCCGACTGGGTCTTGGGCGGCGTGCGGTTGATCTCGTCCGCGAGGAACAGGTTCGTGAAGATCGGCCCTTCCCGGAAGCGGAACCGACCACCGCCCTCGGGGTCCAGCACCAGCTGACCCGTGACGTCCGACGGCATCAGGTCCGGGGTGAACTGCACCCGGGAGAAGTCGACCGACAGGGCGCGGGCGAGCGTCTTGACCAACAGGGTCTTCGCGACGCCGGGCACGCCCTCCAACAGCACGTGCCCGCGCACCAGCAGGGCGGCGACCAGGCCGGAGAGCACGGCGTCCTGGCCCACCACCACCTTGCCGACCTCGTCGCGCAGTGCGAGCACCGCCGATCGGGCAGCGTCGTCGCCTCCCGTGGGCTGGGCGACCGATGGCTGGGCGACCGATGGCTGGACGGCGGGCGGCCGGGCGTACGGGGGTGGTCGGTCACCGGACGGATCGGACATCGAGGACCTCCTGTCGAATGCGGTCGAGGCGGTGGGCCAGCTCGACGAGTGCTGCGTCGCCGGTGAGCTCCCGGGCACCGTAGAGCGTGTCGGTCAGTTCATCGGCGCTGCGGCCGGTCGGGCCGGTGAGTCGGGCGACGAGCACCTCGGGTGGCGCATCGACCCCCAGGCCCAGCGCTCGGCACAACTGGCGACGGGTCTCGGTGCGGAGCTCTCCGGCCGCGCGCTGGCGGGCGGAGCGGCGGCGCAACACGTCACCGACGGCCACGACGAGCTCCGACCCGGCGATCTCGACCGGCAGCGGTTCGGTCGGCGGGCGACCCAGGCGACGGCCGCGCCACCACAGGTAGAGGAGCAACGCACCGACCAGCTGGGCGAGCGCCAGCTGCACCGGCAGCGGCAACAGCGCGATGGGGTCCTGCGTCCCACCGGGCACGTCGCCGATGCCTCCCGACACGTCGATGAACCACACCTCGTCGGAGTCGCCGAGCAACGCGACCGCCGTCGCGGCGTTCGACAGGGCACGACCGCCGTCCTCCTTGTTGGGTTGGAGGCGGGCGTTCGACCACAGCAGTGGCCCTCCCATCGTCACCAGCCCGGAGTCGGTCGGCGACACGAACAACGCCGACCGCCCATCGCCGTAGCAGCTGCGGTCGCTGTCACCGACCGGGACCGGTTCGACGAACGCGGCATCGACCGGACCCAGGTCCTCGAGCTCGGGGAGGTCGCAGACACCTTCGGCCTCGGGGAACGCGGGCTCGTCGGTGAGCAGGCGTCCGGGCGGGACCATCGGCTCCGCGCCGAGCAGCGCCTCGAGCTCATCGGGCACTTCGGGCCCCTCCGGGCGCGACCCGAACACGACCCGGCCGCCATCGCGGGACTGCCCGCGCAACGCATCGATCAGGTCGGCCGACAACGACGTGGGCACCGGGACCACCACGACCCGGCCGGGCACCGGGGTCGGATCGAGCTGTGTCTCGAGCAGCTCGTCGGGAGTGCGGGACACGACCTGCACGCCACGGGTCTCGAGCAGCTCCGCCACCGCGGCGTACCCATCAGGTGCGGTCGAGATCACCGAGAACGGCAGGGTCGGCGTGGCTCGTCCCACCAGCACCACGCCGGCGATCACCGCTGTGGCGACGATCGCCACGATGACCACGGTGCGCGCGGGGCCGGCCATCAGCTCGCAGGCCCGCTCGGTGCGCTCGAGGTCGCGACGTGCGAGGACGTGGCGCGCAATGCCGCCTCGACGTGCGCGACCACCGCCGCATGGTCGTCGCCGTCGTGGCCGGCGCCGCCGTACCAGACCGACTCGAAACGTCCGAACACGACGTCGACGTCGGGGACGGCACCCGGCGCCGATCCCCCCAGCTCGGTGCGCAGCTCACCGGTGGTGCGACCCGCCGAGTCCGTGACGAGGCCCTCGTCGGTGAGTGTCCGCACCAGCTGACGCACCCGCGCCCTCAGCGCCTCGCGCCACTCGCCGGCCGCTTCGAGGCGACCGGCTTCGTCACGCCAGTGCGACGCCGGCTGCTGGTGGTCCACATCGACCTCGAACGGCGTCGCGTCGTCGCTGCCGCGGCCCGCCCGACGGTTGCGCACCGCCCGCACAACGGCGAAGACGACCAGAGCGGCGGCGGCGACGATGACCAGCCAGGCCACCAGGCTCGATGCCCCGCCCCCGAAGGTGCCTGCCTCCGGGAGCAACGGCCCGAGCAGGTCCTCGAGGCGCTCCGCGAGCCACTCGACCGCTTGCTCCCACCACGAGGGGCCGTAGTCGAACTCGGGACGGGAGAGCACCTCCTCGACCTCGCGGTTGACGTCGTCGGCACTCACGCGAACCGCTCACGGGTGCGGAGCTCGAGGTCGAGCCCCTCGACCCGGCACCGCAGATCGAGGTAGGCGCTCAGTGCGAACGCCGCGGTGAGCGGCTCGACGACCACGACGACCAGCCCCCCGATCCGCTCCATCGGGACGAGCAGTCCGTCGCCGGCGCCCAGGAGCCCCGCCAGCGCCACCGGACCCAGCCAGCAGCTGAACCGCACCACCTGGGTGAGCGCCAGGCTGCCCGACGCGAGACCCAGCGCACGTCCGTAGGCGGCGCGGGCGAGGGCGATGCTGCGGCGCAGCGCGACGAGCGGCCCGGTGCGCTCCGCGCCGGCGACGATGGACGCGGTGAAGAACAGCGGTGCGGCCAGCAGGTAGCCGACGCCGAACAGGCACGATGCGGCTGCGGCGGCCAGACCGGCCAGGGTCACGATCACCACGGCGGTCCAGGTGCGTGCCAGCGCGGCTCGCAACAGCTCACCGGTGGAAGGGTCGCTGCGGTCCTGCCATGCACGAGCCGCCGTCCCCACGGCGATGCCGAGCAGCGACAACGCGATCGCGTGGAGTGCGATGACCGCCAGTGCCCACGAGGACTCCTCGAGGCGGAGCACCGACGGACCGAGCGGGATGCGCTCGACCGTGTCGGCCCCGACGGTCACCAGCAGGATCAGGTCGAACAACCACACCGGCAGCAGCAGCGCTGCGCCGAGCCCGAACCACCGTCCCGGGCGGATGCGCAACAGGTCGATCCCGCGGTCGAGCACGGCGGGCACCGAGCGGGGCCGCAACGACGCGACGAGTGCGTCATGGGGGACGCGGGTGCCGGCGTCGTCGCCGTCGGGGCGGGCGTCGCCGCGCACCTCCGCGACGCCGGAACCCGTCGCAGCTGGCTCGGCTCCCGCGGGCTCCACCCGGGCGACTGTACCGTGCGGACGTGGACTTCCCGGGCCGCGGGAGCGACAGCTTCACCGCGACGACCTACGGCGCCAGCTTCGCCGACGTGTACGACGACTGGTATCCGGCCGATGCGACGACCGGCGACGTCGTCGCACGGGTCACCGAGCTGGCCGGTGCGGGAGCGCGGGTCCTCGAGCTCGGGGTGGGCACGGGTCGGCTCGCGCTGGCGCTCGCCGGCGCGGGTCACCGAGTGGTCGGGGTGGATTCGTCTCGCGAGATGCTCGAGCGCCTCAGGGCCAAGCTCGCGGACGACGCCGGCGTAGCACCGCTGGTCGAGATCGTGGAGGCAGACCTGGCCGACCGCAGCGCCTGGCCCGACGGCCCCTTCGACGTCGTGCTGGGCGCCTTCAACTTCATCTGCAACCTCTCCGACGCCGCCGACCAGCGGCTGCTGTTCCGTTCCGCCGCGAGGGCGCTCCGGCCGGGTGGCTGGTTCCTCGTCGAGGCGTTCCTTCCGGCACCGGTCGACGAACGGACCCACGACCTGACGATCCGCGAGCTCACCGCGGAGCGGGTGGTGCTGATCGCCACCGAATCCGACCCGTCGAACGGCGTCGTCACCGGCCAGCACATCGAGCTCGTCGACGGCAAGCCGGTCCGGCTCCGCCCTTGGCGGATCCGCGCCACCGGCCCCGACGAGCTCGACCGGTGGGCCACCGAGGCCGGCCTGCGGCTCGAGGACCGTGACGCCGACTGGTCGGGCACACCGTTCAGCGCCGAGGGCGCCGGCCAGGTGAGCCGCTACCGGCGCCCCGAACCCTGAGCCTCCGGACCGGTCAGCCGGGTTGGATCGCCTGCAGCTTGGCGCATTGCGTGGCGATGGCCACCAGCTGCCGATCCTGGTCCCACAGCTCCGCGGTGCCCGATGCGTAGCCGTCGCCGGCGGCATGTGCGGCGGTGTGCTGCAGCAACCACTCGGTCCGCAGGTCGGCGACGAACTGCAAGCTGATCTGAAGGCTGATCACGAGGAACGGGCCGACCGAACTGCCGGCTCCGGCGTGCACCGCCGGGCCGAGGATGTCGCCGGGCACCGCCAACGAGGTGGGATCCCAGCGACCGTCGGGCAAACGGGGCGGCGCCTTGAAGCGGAACCACGACGACGTGCGGGGCTCACCGGGCGGGAACTCCTGTCCCCAGCTCGGGCTGGGGGCGGTCAGGCGGAAGTCGGTCTGGGCGTGGTACGGGATCCTGGCGAAGGGCGAGTCCGGATCGAGCACCGCACGGGGTGCGCAGTCGTCGGGCTCCGGCACCTCTGGTGGCACGGCGCCGCGGAAGTCGAAGACCCGCTGGGCCCGGGAACCGAACACACAGGTGACGAGCAGATCGTTGCCCACCGGACCTGCGGGGTCGGGATCGTCGGGGTCGAGCGCCCACAGCCGCACCAGCGCCTGGGCCCCGGAGCGGCCCTGGCGCAGCACCTCGACCTGCGTGGCGACCGGGCCGATCGGCACCGCCTGGCAGAACGTCGCGTCGCACGACACCAGGTGCAGGTCGTCCCGGTCGACCGTCGCGGTCGCGGCCCGCAGCGCCGTCGCCATGGTCGTGCCGCCGAACGCGTAGAAGATCCGCCACGCCTCGGGGATGACCGTGGTGGCCCGACCCTCGATGCCCGGCACGGGCGTCGGTGCGGTGTCGCGCAGGATGTCGCCCGGAGCCACCTCGGAGCGGGCCGGCAGGCGCATTGCGTCGGCGTTCATCGCCTCACGGTGCCCGAGGCGCGACACCGGCACCAACTCGACCGACACGCGTCACACCCGCCTGCCCGACCGGACGGGGCGGTCGTTACCCTGACCCCATGGGTCTCACCGTCTCGACCGTGCTCGATGCTCCCCCCGAAGAGGTCTGGGCCGACGTCGAGGACCTCGCGTCACACGTGGAGTGGATGCAGGACGCAGTGGCCATCACCTTCACCTCGGCGACGGACCGCGGGGTGGGCACCACGTTCGACTGCGACACGAAGATCGGACCGTTCCGGCTGACCGACCACATGGAGATCACCAGCTGGGTACCCGGACGCGAGATGGGGGTGCGTCACACGGGGATCGTCACCGGTAGCGGCGTGTTCACGCTGCGGCCGGAGCGCTCGAGGGTCCGCCGACGCCCCACGGGCCGCACCCGGTTCTCATGGACCGAGAAGCTCTCGTTCCCGTGGTACCTCGCCGGACCGATCGGAGCGCTCTGCGCCAGGCCGGTGTTGCGCCACGTGTGGAAGAAGAACCTGAAGAACCTCGAGCGCCGGTTCGCCGACTGACCGCCACGCTCCCGTGGATGCCGAGCCGACGCGAATAGCGGGTGTTGTGGTCGCTGAGCGACCACAACACCCGACAAAGCCAGGGGAGCGGCTGGCACCCCGATCGGGTCGACACCCGCTCAAATGATCGCCGCTCGCACCAGGTGGGGGGCCAACACCAACGCGGCGCCGAGGAATGCCATCCCCAGGCCCACCACCACGGCGGTTCGCAGCGCGGCGCCCTGTTGGGGCCAACGCAGCGGCTGCAGCAGCACACCCGCAGCAGCGCCGGCGAGCAACCCACCGAGGTGGCCACCGACCGAGATGCCCGGCAGGGTGAACGTCAGCAGCACGTTGAGCACCACGAGGCCGCCGATCCCGGACTGCCACGGGCTCTGGCGGGCCCGCAGCTGGAGCACCACCAGCCCGCCCATGAGGCCGAACACCGCACCCGACGCGCCGACGGTGGGCGACACGGGTGAGAGCAGCATCACACCGAGCGACCCTCCGAGCAGCGAGGTGGCGTACAGCGCCAGGAAGCGGGCCCTGCCCAGTGCCGGTTCGAGCTCCTGGGAGAGCAGCCACAGCAGCAGCATGTTCATGCCCAGGTGGATGAGGTTCGCGTGCAGGAAGGCCCCGCTGATGAGCCGCCACCAGTCGCCGGTGGCGATGAAGGGGCCGAACATCGCCCCCTGTTCGTACACGACCCCGGCGGGACGACCCATCTCGCCGCCGAGGCCCACCATCACGAAGTAGACCGCGACGTTCACCGCGATGAGCACCTTGCCGACGACCACCTCGGGGTGGCCCCGGAAGATCTGCCGCGACGAGACCGTCTGGGAGGTCGCGCCGGCGGTGCACTCGGGGCACTGGAACCCCACCGAGGCCTGACGCATGCAGGACGGACAGATCGGACGCTCGCACCGCTGGCACCGCACACCGGCGGTGCGGTCCGGGTGGCGGTAGCAGGCGGTGTCCACGGTCACGGTGCGAACCTACCGGAGTGGCCCCGTCACGCTGATCGCGGTGTGAGCTGTCACTCAGCAGCCGGGGCCAGCACCAGGACCGACAGCGGCGGCAACGTCAACAACAGCGAGGCGGGCTGTCCCTGCCACGGGGTCCCGGGATCGGCGCTGATCCGACCCGCTGCCGCACCAGGATCGTGGCCCGAGCCGCCGTAGCGCTCATCGTCGCTGTCGAGCTCGACCCGCCACACTCCCGCGGACGGCACGCCGAGCCGGTAGCCGTGGCGGGGCACCGGTGTCAGGTTCGCCACGACCACGACCACGTCGTCGCCGTCCTCGCGCCTCGCTCGCCGCCAGAAGGAGAACACCGAGTGCTGGTGATCATCCGCGTCCAGCCAGCCGAACGCGTTCTCGAGGTCGTCGTCGCCGAGCCACAGCGCGGCACGCTCGCCGTGCAAGCGGTTCAGGTCCTCGATGAGCCGCCGTATCCCATCGTGGCCGGGGTGCTCGAGCAACCACCAGTCGAGCTCACGGTCGTGGGACCACTCGCGTTCCTGGGCGAGCTCGCCGCCCATGAACACCAGCGGCCGGCCCGGGTGGCACCACTGCCACGTGAGCAGGCACCGCAGGTTCGCCAACTGCTGCCACTCGTCACCCGGCTGACGGGTCAACAGCGACCCCTTGCCGTGCACGACCTCGTCGTGGCTGAGCGGCAGGATCCA
>SKRR01000237.1 GCA_007118345.1 Microthrixaceae bacterium
GGAATCCGAAGGTCGCGACCTCCACTGGCGTGCCGGCTGTTTCGGCCAGGCGTGCGACCTCGGAGGGGATGGTGTGCGCGTCGCGCTGTCCGATGCCGAACAAGGCGGAGCCGCCGAAGAACCAGATCGTGGGACCGGTGCCTGACGTCTCGAGTCCGGCCCGGGCGTAGTCCCTGACGTTCGTGTACGTCGCGTCGTAGTTCCCGGGAAGAACAAGGAGCTCGTCGTCGCTGATCTGTGGCAGCACCGTCTGTTCGTTGAACAACTCCTCGGCGAACGGCTCGTCCTCGTGCGCGTAGTTCGAGAACGGCAGCCCCATCATCGTCGGCACCTGGGCCCCTGCGGCATCTGGCTCGCCGCCACCGCACGAAGCGGCGACGACGGTCAGGACCAGGAGCGGGCCGAGCCACGATGCACGCACGACGCGCAGGGTACTGGTGGTGCGTGGCGCGGCGCGCTGCACGACGACCGGCGATCTGCCGACGGCAGGTTGACGGTACGCTCGTTCGGTGACGGCTCAGTCGGGGCCACGGGGGGGGGAGAAGGTGTTCGACAGGCTCTTGCGTCGACGAGGTCCGGCACCGGTGGAGCCGCTGCGCTCGGCCTGCTACGCCCCCCATTCGGCCCTCTACCTCCGACCCGACGGGCTGGTGCATGCCTGTTGTGTGAGCGGGTTCGCGCTCGGATCGGTGACGGGCGAGGACCGGCGGAGCCTTCGGGACATGTGGGACGGTTCGGTGCTCGCTGCGCAGCGGCGGAAGCTCGAGGCCGACAGTTTCGAGCTCGGCTGTCAGGAGTGCGGGATCATCGAGTCGGCCGGTGGGCGCGAAGCCACCGTCGCGTACCACTTCGACCGCTTCGCCGACGGCGCGCCCCATCGCTTCCCGAAGTTGCTCGACCTGGCCCTCTCGAGCAGGTGCAACCTCCAGTGTGTGATGTGCAACGGTGGGCTCTCCTCGGCGATCAGGACACAGCGCGAAGGGCTCCCCCCTATGCCCGACGCCTACGACGACCGCTTCTTCGAGGAACTCGAGGAGTTCCTCCCCCATGTGGAGCGGCTGCAGTTCAAGGGCGGGGAGCCGTTCATCGCTCCGGAGAACCGGCGGATCTGGGATTTCCTGATCGAACACGACCTGAGACCCGAGATCTCGGTCACGACGAACGGCACCATCTTCAACGAGAGGGTGGAGCACTACGTCCGGGAGCTGCGGATGCACCCCAACGTCTCGGTCGACGGGGTCGACCCCGACACCCTCGAGTCGATCCGGGTGGGAGTCGACGCCGAGGTCCTCTGGAACAACATCGATCGCTTCCAGGTTCTCGCCGAGGAAGCCGGCAACGGCATGACGCTCAGCTTCTGCCTCGTCCAGTCGAACTGGCGAGAGGTCGGACCGTTCCTCGTCGAGGCGGACCGGCGCGGTCTCAACTGCAACGTCATCTTCGTCAACCAGCCCAGCCGGTACGACCTGCTCCAGCTGCCCGTCCCCGAGCTCGAGGCGGTGATCGCCGAACTGTGCGGGACCCGTCCCGACCTCGCCACCGGCGAGGCCCGTCGGGCATGGGACGAGGTGCTCGAACGGCTCCGCGCACACCTCGAGCGCCCCGTGGCGATCGTCGTTCGTTCCGCCCTCCCGATGAGCACGTCGGAACAGGCATCGATGCGACGTGACCTCGTTCGGCGCCATGGTGGGGAACCGCTCGTCGCGCTCGCGAACGACGAGGAAGTTGTCGCGGACCTCGAGGTGCCGTCGTGGTCCGACTGGCTCCAACCCTCGGCGTTCGTCGGCGAGCCGATGGACGGCATCGCAGGGGTGATCCAGGAGCGCGTTGGCCCCCTGCAGATCGAGGTGCTCCCGGCGCGCCGCCCGGGCGTCGAACACCTTGCCATCCGGGTCGAGTCGTCACAGGGGTTGCACTGCCTGGAGCTCTACCGGTTCGTCGACCGCCCGACGGGGACCTACCGTGCGTTCGTGTTCGAACTCGATCCCGCACCCGGAACGGTGGGCTGAGTACGCTCCGCAGGCTGAGCGCGCTGCACCGACTCAGTCCAGTTCGAGCTCGACGGCCTCGCCAGTCCACCCGGGCTGGTCCCGTCGGTCGAGGATGCAGTCCTCCAGCACCAGGTAGTCCATGTCGGTGGTCATGAAGCACCGATAGGCGTCCTCGGGGGTGTGCACGATGGGCTCCCCGCGGACGTTGAACGACGTGTTGACCAGGATCGGACACCCGGTGATCTCGTGGAACGCGCCGAGCAGGCGATGGAACGCCGGGGACCGCTCGCCGTCCACGGTCTGGACCCGTGCGGACCCGTCGACGTGGGTCACCGCCGGGATCGACGAGCGGATGGAGTGCAGCCGCTCGAACACGTCGGCACCCTCGGCGACCGTCTCGGGGGCGTGGAGGTGCTGCTCCGCGACCTGTGCGGTGAAGAGCATGTACGGCGAGTCGTGGTCGAGCTCGAACCAGTCACCGGCATGCTCGGCCATGACCGCCGGCGCGAACGGTCGGAACGACTCCCGCTGCTTGATCTTCTCGTTGAGCACCCGTTGCATGCTGGAGGAGCGGGGATCCGCCAGGATCGACCGGTTGCCGAGTGCGCGCGGGCCGAACTCCATGCGCCCCTGGAACACGCCGACGACGTTGCCCGATGCGAGCAGCTCGGCCACCCGGCGGGCACGTTCGCCATCGTCCTCGATCCGGACGTAGGGCCGGCCCTCCTCGTCGAGCAACGCCCGGATCGCGTCACCCGAGAACGACGGACCCAGCTGGGCGCCCTCCATCGAATCGCAGGGAACGGTCCGGCGCTCGTTGCCGAGGACCTCGTGCCACGCCCACAGCGCGGCACCGAGCGAGCTCCCTGCATCCCCCGCAGCCGGCTGTATCCAGATGCGTTCGAACGTGCCCTCACGTGCGAGTCGACCGTTCGCCACACAGTTCAGGGCCACACCACCGGCCATCACCAGGTCGGTCTCGCCCGTGATCGACTGCGCGTGGCGCGCCATGCGCAGCACCACCTCCTCGAGCACCACCTGGATCGAACGCGCCAGGTCGCACTCCCGCTGGGTGATGTCGCTCTCGGGCTGTCGCGCTCGTCCACCGAAGACGGCATCGAAACGAGTGTTGGTCATCTTCGTCCCCGCCAGGAAGTCGAAGTACGCCATGTTCAGTGTGAAGGATCCCTCGGGCGAGAGATCGATCAGGTGCTCGCGGATCGCCTGCGCGTACCGTGGCTCACCGAAGGGTGCCAGCCCCATGAGCTTGTACTCCCCCGAGTTCACCTTGAAGCCGCAGTGATAGGTGAACGCCGAGTACAACAGGCCGAGCGAGTTGGGGAACCGGAGCTCCTCGATGAGCTCCACCGTCCGGCCGGCGCCACGACCGATGGAGCTGGTGGCCCATTCGCCCACTCCGTCGATCGTGAGGATCGCCGCCCGCTCGAACGGCGAGGGGTAGAAGGCCGCGGCGGCATGGCTGAGGTGGTGATCCGAGTAGAGAAGATCCCCTGGCATGTCGTAGCCGATGCCGCGCAGCGCCTTCTCGATCTCATAGGACGTCCAGAGCTTGCGGCGGAGCCACTCCGACATCGCGAGGTTGATGCTGCGCAAGCCGCCGAGTCCGACAGCTGCGTACGAGCGGAGCACACGCGAGAACGTCGACAGCGGCTTGTCGTAGTAGACGACTGCCGCGAGGCCGTCGTGCGGCACACCGGCATGGTCGAGGCACCAACCGATCGCGTTGACGGGGAGGCGGGGGTCGTGCTTGCGGCGGGTGAAGCGTTCCTCCTGTGCCGCAGCGACGATCTCGCCGTCGAGCAGCAGGGCAGCTGCCGAATCGTGGTACAGCCCGCTGATGCCGAGGATGAACACGCTGGTAGCGTAGTGGCGAGTTTCGGGCGGTGACCCGCGGGCCAGAAGGGGGAGCGGGTGCGGGCGACGGGGCGTCGTGCAGGGTGGTCATTGAGGTGGTTCGTGCCGGTGTTCGCTCCGGCGCTCATCGGCGTGCTCTTCTTGGTGCTGGGTCATCCGATGCGCGCCGCGGTGCTGTGGCTCATCGCGGGTGTCGTCCTCGTCCTGGTCTTCGCCGGTGTTCCGGTCGACGAGTACATCGCCCGTTTTGCCGCTGCGGTCGCTCATGGGCTCAGTGCGATGGCGACCGGGTTCGTGGGGCTCATCCTCATCACAGGGGGAGCTGTGGCCCGGGCGCTCCGGCGCGACCCGCTCACTCCTAAGGCGCGTCGCGGTAGAGGTTGGCAGCGCGCATCCGGTGCCGAAACTGCACGACGACTCTCGAAGGTGTCCTACGGCGTCGAGCACACCCGGGCCGAGGCCACAGCCCGCGGTGGGGTGCGGGCGCTCGGCAGAAGCCTGGCGTTCTCGCTCGGCACGGTGACCGCACTCCTGCTGGTCGATCTGGGCGTCGGACTGGCGTGGACGAGCGTTTCGTCGGAGGACTCGTTGGGCGGCGTGGTCGTCGACGCGGTCAACTTCACCGGCCGGACCGACACCTTTGCGGACAGCAGGGCTGATCTGCCCGCCATGGCCGCGTACCCCTGGGCCGACGCGTACCTGCGCGAGGTGCAACAGACCCCGGTCTCCTACTGGCCCTACACCCAGAGCCGCCCCCAGGAATTCAGCGGCGAGTTCGTCACCATCGAAGGTTGGTCCCGCGCGTCGTATGTCCCCGATGGTCTCGCCCCGGACGCCCCGGTGGTCTGGATGTTCGGTGGATCCACGACCTGGGGTGAGGGGCAGCGCGACGAGTACACGATCGCCTCGTACGTCGCACGGATCGCAGAGCGGGAGGGGATGCCGGTCCGGGTGGTGAACTACGGCCAACGGGGTTGGACGCACTTCCAAGAGATGATCCTCTTCGAACAACTGCTCGCTGAGGGCCCACCGCCGGCCGTGGCGATGTTCTACGACGGGGCCAACGAGATCAACGCGCAGAGCCTGGGGGCGAAGGGTGTTCCCACCCACACCTTTGCCGATCAGTACGCAGAGGCGTTGACCGGAGCGGCCATCGCTGCGGAGTTCGCCCCGGACGAGGCGCTCGAAGCTGGTCCGTCTGCGGCACGTGTCGCGTGGGATGCCTATCTGGAGCAGTCGGCCATCCGGAAGGTCGTCGGGCGCATTCGGGACACGGTCGACCCCGCGGCGGGGGCCACGGCAGGCGCTGAACCAGACGACACCACCGACGCAGGTGCGGGCACGGAGTACGTCAAGACGATCGACGACGCCGTCCGTGCCGTCGACGTCTACGAACGCGGCCGGTCCATCACCGAGTTCCTCGCCGACGAGTACGACGTCACCCCGATCTTCTTCTGGCAGCCTGTCAGGGCGGGACCTGCGGAGATCTGGGCTAATGGGAACATGAGCGATCCCACGATCAACATCAGCGACGCGCTCGATGATCATCAAGACGTCTACATCGACGGCGGCCACACCAACGAAGAAGGCGCCC
>SKRR01000061.1 GCA_007118345.1 Microthrixaceae bacterium
GACGCCGCACTGGACCCGGCGCCACGGGTCGCGTACACCCGCGACGTGACCGACCGGATCACCGAACGCCGCGCAGACGGCGTTGTGACCGCCCGCTACGCGCACACCGCGACCGGTGACACCCCCACCCTCGCCCTCGATGCCAACAACCAGGTCGTCGGCGCCACGCTCGCCCTGCCGGGCGGGGTGCTCTACCGATGGCTGCCCGCGACACCGGCCGCGTCCACGTGGGAGTACCCCAACCTGCAAGGCAGCCTCGTCGCCACCGCCACCCACACCGGCGTCAAGGTCGGCCCCACCCGCACCTGGGACCCCGACGGCAACCAAACCCAAGGCACGATGCCCGACACCGGGCCCGGCAACTTCGACTACGGATGGCTCGGCGGGCACCAACGAGCCCTCGAACACCAACCCGACCTCCAGTCCGTCGTTCAGATGGGCGCCCGCCAGTACCACCCCACCCTCGGCAGATTCCTCTCCATCGACCCCATCGAAGGCGGCGTCCACAACGACTACACCTATCCCGCCGACTCCATTAACTTCGACGACCTTGACGGCAAGTGCAGCTTCAGCAACTGGTGGCGACAGCCGTTGGACCGAGTGAGGAGCCCGGGCGGCCAGACAAGATGTCAGTTGGAGAACCGATCCAATCCACGCAGCAGAATCGGCCACGTACTGCCGGATGCAACCAATTTCGCAGCGCGGACCGTCGTCTATCAGGGGCGTAGATTCTTGACGTGGGGGTGCAGGGGACTTGCGGCGGGAGAGATAGCGAGGCACGCTTGGGTGGGTAGGGGGATTCTGTCAGGTCCGAGTGCCGTGTACGTCGGCTCAGCGTGCCTCATCAATGAGATTCTCGATCCGACGCCGCGGCCGGTTAAGTGAAAGGCCGGAGTGGCGGCTCCTGGTTCGTCCTCCTCATGTGGCTGGCCCTCTTGGCTATCTCTGGATGGAGAGTTCTCCAGGAGGGGCATCCGTCAACCCTGGCGTTCTTCGTCGTCGTACTGATGGGCGGGCTGGTGGGTCTCTTTGGGGCGCGTCCGGGGGGAAAGTCATCGGGCCGGCACAGCGAGAATGGCGACCCCCGAGACTAGTAGCGCAGCTTGGGGCCTTCATTGCTGGGGCGGCTGCGATGATATTTTTCTCCAATGCTGAGACAGTAAACGAGCTGAGAGGTGCGTCCAGCTGTGTTTCAATGAGTCTTACTATTAAGATCGGTGGCTCGATCGCATACTGCGGATGGCAAACATCAAGCGGCAGTCACCGCTATTCGCTGATGATTGGTCCAGCTCTTGTCCGCCGGGCGAACCGGGATTCGGTTAAGGAACTGGCAATCCACAACGAACGGTTGAGGTGGAAGTGGTGAGTGTCCCGACGTATATCGCGATTTCAATAGCGTCATGCTCGCTGATGGCGTACCCGATCTGGATGATCGCGAGCGGGCGCGTCCCTCGGCCCTTCCGGGTTCTATCCGCATTATCTATCCTGATCTTTCTAACCACGTCGCAGTTGATCGCGATATCGATCGCTTCAATTGAGGGCTCAAGCTGACGATGCCTGAGCCATGTGCAGCGCGTGAAACGCCAAGCGGGCGCTCCGCCAAGTCCATGTTCCGCAATGGAGAGACTTGGCACCTGCAGCGTCGGCGAACGAGCGACTAATCGGTCCACGAGTAGCGAGTTGAGGGCGCCCGAATCGGATGAGAATCATCTGAACTGACAACTAGACGTAATGCGGCAGCGCAACGTGTTGGCCGGCAACGCTGGGCCACCCGCGACGAGCTACGCGTCGCGATCGCCACCTGGATCGGACGCACCTACCACCACCGCCGACGCCGCCAAGCAGCCTTCGCCCGATTGACCCCCCCCATCGAGTACGAAACGATTATGACCAACCCCGCCGCTCAGCTCAGGCGGCCTGACTACACACCTAACCGGCCCGGTACCTTGGGGTTCGGAACCGGTGTTGCTACGTCTACGCGTGCCGAACGGAGCCAGCCGGGATTCCTTAGGCGGCAGGCTATTGGTTCATATGGATGGGCCGGCTGCAAGACAACAGTCATCAGCATGTGGCCTGCAAAGGGGTGAACCGAATTGTCAAACAGCGGTGAATGCAGCGAGAGAGAAGGCAATCATCGGGCGCTAGAGTTCGCAGCCAGATGGTGAAGCGCCAGTTTTCAGCTGGGGCGGAGGTATCGGTGGGAGTATTTCTGCCAGCTACTTCTACTCGGGCGGAGCTAGGAACGTCGAAGCGCTTCGAACGCGAAATCGACGAGGAATCGATCAGATGATCTGTACCTCGGTCGCCGTCAAGAAGGTAGGTGGTGAACTATGTGTTCCGGGTCGAAGGAGCACGGGCCCCGCCTCTATCCAGTTGGGTGTTGGCGTCGGTTCGGGGCTCACGGTAACGCCAAACACCTACACCGGTGTCACCCGGCTTGACAATAATGACCGTCGGCTATTGGCCGCCTACGCGGTATACAGCCGTGTCAAGTAACAAGCGAGTTCTCCGCACCTTTACTATAGTTTCAACCCATAGGGTTGTCTCGATCGTCCCCGCCTTAGTCGGCCTGCGGTGGTTGATTTCATCTTCAGCACCCCTTGATGTAGTGATCTCGTCTGTTGTCACAGTTTTCGGGCTGTGGATGATGTTCCTGGGGTTTCGGCCAGTGCGCCTCTTGCGTGTGGGATCAGAAACGATTCTTCAATCGTTCACATTGCGCGGCTGGCGAAGCTACTCATTGGACAACGCTGTCGAAATTAGGTACTTGCACCCACCGCTGGCGCTCAGGGGTTTGGCTCGGCTGGAGTTGCGCTACCCCGACGGGGTTAGCGAGCGTCCTCCAGGTTTCGTCGGTCGCATGTTCTTGGGCGATTCTCTTGCTCGGCCTTCCCGGCGAATATTCCCATCCTGGTTTCCTCTGATAGGAACCGTTACTGCACTTCGACTTGTTCAAGAGGCATCTGGCCGCCAGATCGACACCAGGCGCGCCCAGTGGTTCGCGGTAGCGCGGTCGGAGTGAAGCGGTGCGAGGGGCGATCCCGCCCCGACTGGGGCTGCTGGAGGACGATTCAAGGCGGCGCTTCGCGTTTCAGCTGACAACATGCCGGGCGTGGCTCGGCACTGATGTGGCATGGAATGCTGGTGGAGCCGGATCCGGGCGTGGTCGCCGTCCCCTCTGTGAGCGTGTGAACTCGATTTCAGCCTGGTGCGGGGACCCGGGGGACTGATGTGTGCCGCTGCGAGCGCGAACCCCAGTATCCGCGAGGTGCCACCAGACCCGAGTCGGCGGTTGAGTGCAGCCGGTGCTCGGACGGTGGGCGGTAGTTGGTCGCTGCGGAGAAGTCGTTGGTTGTTCTGACTGTGGTGGTCACGGATTGGTCACGAACGCGACGAAACGGCTTCGTTCTGGCCATCACCGGCTGGACGGCGAACTGGCGAGATCCTTGCAAGCACTGGACTCTGGGGTACTCGGCGGTACTGGACGGGCCCCGAATCGCTGTTTTCAAGACCGTCGCATTCGTCCGCTCTGCCATCCTTCCATCGGCCAGAGTAGACGCCGTGCCGTGGACACAGCGACGCAGCGGTCCGTTCACCGAAGCCCGCTCACCGACGGAACCTAGGTACCCTTACATTCATGGCAAGTGTAAAGAAGCGCCAGCGAGGTGCGACGAGGATCAGCTCCAAGCACCAGATCACCATTCCCGCTGCCGAGCTCCGCGCTGCTGGGCTCGAGGCAGGCGAACGTCTTGTGGCCCGCGCCGACGGGCCCGGACGCGTCATCCTCGAACGTGAGCACGACGTTCTGGCTGACTTCGTCGGCACGCTCACTGGCGTGTACGGCGATCACGGACTCGAGGCACTGCGCGACGAATGGGCCTGATCCACCTCGACGCAGGAGTCGTGATCGGGTTCCTCGACGCCGACGACGCTCACCACAACTCCGCCGCTGAGGCACTTTCCGCATCGCTGCAGGCCGGGCACCGACTCGCGATGGCTGCCTCGGCGTTCGCCGAGTGCCTCGTCGGGCCGTCACGTCGTGGTGAACAAGCCGTCGCCACCATCAACGATCTGTTCGAACGCCTCCCGATCGACGTCGTCGATCTCGACCCGACCACCGCCCGACGGGCAGCGGCGATGCGCGCGGGTCATGGGTCGCTCCGCCTCCCCGACGCCCTGGTCCTCGCAACAGCGGCGGAGAACTCGGCCGACGAGCTCATCACCACCGACCGCCGGTGGCCCACGTCGCGCAAGCTCGGACTCGACCTCACGATCACCGTGCTCTGACCGGCACGAGACGATCGTCGTGACGAACGCAACGTGCGCGCAGGCGCTGCGCCACGGCCGGAACGACCGATCAAGGTGATCGCAGAACTCTGCAGGGTCAGGCCGCCACGCGGTGTCGGTTCACCTGCCGCACCCAGTTGGTGAACGCCGACATCCACGTGGACAAGAAGTCCTTGGTGGAATCGTCGACCAGACGGCCGTTCTCGTCGAAGCGCTCGGGCGTGACGTGGATGAACGCCTCGGGCTGGCCGAGGGTCGGCATGTCCAGGTAGCCGAGGATGTTGCGCAGGTGCTGCTGCGCCATGGCGCCACCCGGCGCCCCGACCGAGGCGCTCACGATCCCGGCCGGGATGCCGGTGAAGGCACTCTCGCCGTACGGACGCGACCCCCAGTCGATCGCGTTCTTCAGTGCGCCGGGGATGGAGCGGTTGTACTCCGGGGTGGCGAACAGGATCCCGTCCGAGCGGGCGATCGACCGCTTCAGCTCCACCGCCACAGAGGGGAACGAGTCGTCGAGGTCGTAGTTGTACACGGGCAGCTCGTCGATGCGGATCTCGTGGAACTCGAGCTCCTCGTCGGCGAGTTCGATGAGCGCGTTCGTGAGCATCCGGTTGACGGACTGCTCCGAGAGGCTGCCGATGATGTAGCCGATCTGCATGTGTTCCTTCCGTGGGCCGCTCGGCCCTCGGCGCGCGACTACCCGAGACCGGTCGCCGACGAACCGTGGACCTCACCTGCCCTGAGCGGACGATCAGTCGGTAGGTCAGCCGATCCGGCTCTGGTCCGGTCAGCCGATCCGGCGACGGAGCGACTCGATCCAGATCTCGGCCTCGGTGAACGCCTCGTCGACCCGAGCCCGGGTGCCGGTCGCATCAGTGCCCGCAGCAGGATAGGAGCCGAGGAACTTCACGCCGCCCTGGGTCGCCCGAAGGGTGCGCAGGCAGTCGGCGACGACCGGGTCCGCGACGTGACCGTCGAGGTCCAACAGGAAGCAGTAGTCCCCGAGCGACGTCTTGGTGGGACGCGACAACAGCAACGTCAGGTTGATCGACCGCGCCGCGAACTCCTGGAGGATCGCAAGCAGCGAGCCGGGACGGTCGGCCTGCTGGAACACCACGATCGATGTCTTGTCGTGGCCGGTGCGGGCCGGGATGCCGTCGGCCGCGACGACCACGAACCGCGTCTGGTTCTCCGGATGGTCCTCGATGTCACGTGCTGCCGACATCAGCCCGTAGACCTCGCCCGCACGGGCGTTCGCGATGGCGGCGACCGAAGGGTCATCTCGATCGGCCACCAGTCGCGCTGCCTCGGCGGTCGAGTTGGCGGCGACGAACTCGACATCGGGCAGGTTCGCCCGCAGCCAGGTGCGGCACTGGGCGGAGGCGACGGGGATCGAGATGATCGTCCGGATGGACTCGAGGGGTGCGCCGGGCCGGACCAACAGGTCGAAGCTCACCGGCTCGAGCAGCTCACGTTGGATGAGCACGTCGACGTCGAACGCCATCGTGTCGACGGTTGCGTTGACGGTCCCCTCGATCGCGTTCTCCACCGGCACCACGCCGAGGTCCACCTCGCCGTCGGCCACCGCGAACAGCACGTCGGTCATCAGCGAGTACGGCACGTGTTCGGCCTGTGCCAGGTCGGGCTCCTGCAGGAGTGCCTGTTCGGTGAACGTGCCGATCGGTCCGAGGAATCCGACCCGCGCAGGGGCAGGGTGGGACGTCGGATCGGTCGGGAGGGTCATGGGCGTCGAGGCTACCGGCGGCGGCCCCCTGCGACGGCCCCCTGCGACGGCGTGCGAGTTCCCCGTAGCATGCCGACGTCATGACCCGCCCGACCGCCGGATCCGGCTGCAGACCATGACCCGACGGCGAGGCGCAGCCATGCTGTGCGCGGTCGCGGTGCTCGCAGCGTGCTCGGGTGGCGACACCGAGGCCGAGTCGGGCGACGGCGGGCCGGACGACCGGGTCCCGACCACGACCACGGGCACCACCGGTGCCGACGAAGCCGAACCGACGACCACCGAGCCGGATGCGGAGTTCTCCGGTGCCTCGTGGCGGCTGGTCGAACTGGTCACCGACGATGGCACCACACAGCGTGCCGACGGCACGGTGCCCGCGGTGATCACCTTCGCCGACGGCCGGTTCGAGGGCTACGACGGTGTCGACACCGCCGAGGGCACCTACACGACCGACGGGGAGTCGATCAGCGTCGAGTTGGTCGAGGTCAGTGACCTCGGCCCGGCGGACGACCCCGGCGCCGAGCAGTTCCTCTTCGTGCTGCTGGACGAGGTCGAGAGCTGGGAGCTCGATGACGATGGGTCGTTGGCGCTCCACCACGACGGTGGTCTGCTGCGCTTCGAACCCGCCGGTGGGGGCACGCTCGAGTGATCGCCGCCGGCCGCTCGGAGCTCAGTCCGGGCGCGAAGCGCCGTGACGCCACAACGCCATGTAGCTGGGCCACTCCAGCTCGGGGGTGACGTAGCCGGCGCGTTCCAATTCGGCGTGCAGCTTCGGCAGCTTCGAGAACGGCACGCCGATGTCGACATGGTGTGCGAGGTGCCAACCGGTGTTGAACGGCACCATCCAGAACTTGGCCCAGAAGGACTGCCGAACGTGGTGGGTCGTCAGTCGACGGTCCGCCGAGGCCTCCATCCCGCCGTGCTCGGCCACCGCGCGCAGCCGGTTGAGCACCCGCCAGACGGTCATCTGGGGGAGCAGCCAGAACACGGGGTAGACCCACCAGAGGCCCAGTGCCACCCACAGGCCGGCGAACAGCGCCACCTGCCAGCCGAGGATGCGCAGCGCCACCGGTCGGGCGGTCGCCGAGCGCACGGCCTGCAGCAGCGGCTTGAGGTTCTTCCAACCTGAGCTGCCGAACGCGTCGCGACGGAGCTTGCGCCGCCACGACGCCCGCGCGATCGGGTAACCGGAGTACAACGCCAGATCGGGTTCGCTCGGGCCGAACTCCTCGCGGTGGTGCGCCATGTGGCTTCGTCGGTAGACGTCGAGCGGCACGAAGGCCGGGTACGCGATCAGCCAGCGTCCGACCCAGTCGTTGACCTTGCGGTTGGAGAACAACAGGCGGTGGGCGGACTCGTGCCCGAGGATCGCGAACCGGGCGAACGCCCGGCCCATCAACGGGAAGGCCAGGATCCATCCGAGCGGATGCCCCCACCACGCCGCCAGGGCGAGCACGCCGACCGACTGCAGCCAGACCCCTGCGACGTGACCGACGTTGGCCAGGTTCGGGATGCGGTACAGCTCGTCGCGCAGCGGTCCGAGCGGACGCCCGCCGGGACCGAGCCGGTCGGTTGGCAGGGCGTCGGTCAGCGATGACGGATCCGGGAGCATCGTGCCCTCGGTGCGCGTCGCGGTGGCCATGGAAACAGTATTACGCGCAATGCGATGGCTGTCGAGTGTTGTGTAAGGTGGGGGTCGAGCGGGGTACGCTGTTCCGGTGACGGCCAAGGACGCCAGGCCCCTGACCGCCCGGTCGGTGCTCGCGTCGACGCTGCTCGGCACCGAGCCCCCGCGTCTGCCTGTGTCGTTCCTGGTGCGCACCGGCGAACTGTTCGGTTTCGCCGAGGGCACGGTCCGCACGGCGTTGTCGCGCATGGCCGCGTCGGGCGAGGTGGTGCCCGAGGGCGACGGCCACTACGCGCTCGGCGAGCAACTGGTGGTGCGCCAACGCCGCCAGCTCACGAGCCGTGCAGCGGTGACCGCCGAGTGGTCCGGGCGGTGGTGGGTGGGCGTGGTCTCGGCGGGGGCGCGGCCGCCCGCCGAGCGCCACGAGTTGCGCAGCGCGATGGACCGGGCACGATTCGGTGAGCTGCGCGACGGGGTGTGGCTCCGCCCCGACAACCTCGACCACGTCGAACGACCCGGCGAGACCGGGGCCGTCACGTGGTTCTCGTCCTGCACGGACCGGGACCCGGCCGCGCTCGCCGCGTCGCTGTGGGATCTGGACGGCTGGGCACGGCGCGCGCGCGAGCTGCGCGCCGAGCTCGCCAGCACCCGTGAGCGACTCGAACGGGGTGAAGTGGGTGCGTTGGCCCCGGGGTTCGTCCTGTCCGCCACGGTGCTGCGCCACTTCCTCGCCGATCCCCTGCTGCCCGTCGAACTGCTGGGCGACGAGTGGCCCGGCCAGGAGCTGCGTCGGAACTACGACGAGTACGACGAGGTCTACCGGCGGTTGCTCGCGACCTGGGCGAGCGGAGCCGCCGACGGCACCGCGATCGCACCCGCCGGTACGGTGGACACCCGTGACTGACACCGTCGACCCCCCCGCAACCGAGGACCGCTTCTACCTCCGCCAGCTGCTCTCGGGCCACGACTTCGCCGCCAGCGACGGAGTCGCCCAGCAGATGCGCAACTTCGCCTACCTGATCGGGGACTCGATCACCCGCGAGTGCGTGGTGGTCGATCCTGCCTACGGCGTCGACGACCTGCTCGCCGCTGCGGAGCGCGATGACATGACCGTCACCGGTGCGCTCGTGACCCACTACCACCCGGACCACTGCGGTGGCTCGATGATGGGCATGCAGATCGAGGGTGTCGCGGAGCTGCTCGATCGGGTGGACGTGCCGATCCACGTGCAGGCCGACGAGGCCGAATGGGTGCTGAAGGTCACCGACCTGAGCCCCACGAACCTGGTGTCACACCGTTCCGGTGACGTGGTGCGAGTCGGAGAGGTGGACATCGAGCTCCTCCACACCCCCGGTCACACCCCCGGCAGCCAGTGCTTCTTGGTCGATGGGTGCCTGATCTCGGGTGACACCCTCTTCCTCGACGGCTGCGGGCGGACCGACCTGCCCGGTGGTGACCCCGAGGCGCTCTACCACAGCCTCACCGGCACGCTCGCGAAGGTGCCCGATGACGCCGTGCTGCTCCCTGGTCACCTCTACTCGGCAGCGCCGGCCGAGCGGCTCGGGGACACGCGTGCCCGCAACGTCGTGTTCAAGCCGGCGTCGCTCGAGCAGTGGATGATGATGTTCGGCAACTGATGCGTCAGGTGTCCGCCGGACGGTCGGCGCCCGGGCGCGCATCCGTCGCGGCGATCAGGAACCTGCCGAGGCTGCGCAGGACCCGCCCGCGGTCGTCGTCCCACGCCAGGCGTGGACCCGACCAGTAGAGGTGCAGCGCGCCGACCGGCGAATCGCGTTCGAGGATCGGCAGGTGCAGACAGGACCGTACGCCGAGCGACCCGAAGGTGACACTGGCTCCGCGGTGGACCGGGAGGCCTCGGGCGTCACTGACGAGCAGGAACCGTTCGGCCTGCACCGGTGCGAGGTCCCACGGGAACCGGTCGAGCGGCTCGGCGTGCGGGGTGGCGCCCGCGGCCCGGTCGACGGGCCGACGGGCGACCTCCACCATCCGGTCACCCTGCACGCGGTGCAGCACGCAGGCATCGGCCCACACCGCGTCGCGGGCCAGGTCGAGTCCCTCGTCGAGCACCCGCGAGGTGTTCCAGTCGGACGCGTGCTCGCACAGGTGCTCGAAGGCCCTGCTCAGGCTGGGCTTGCACTCGATGGTGGTGTCGTCCATCCGTTCCTCGTCGTGTCCCGCCAGCGTGCTGGGGTGGCCGTGCCCGGGTGACCGTGCTGGGGTGACGCCGTGTCGGTCACCTGTCCGCTTGGTCGGCGCTCGCGGTACCGAACTGGAGAACGAATCCGGTGACGCACGGCATCATGTGGCCATGACCGAGTTGTACCCGCTGATCACGCACCGCCACAGCGAGCCCCTCGCGGTCGGCGATGGTCACACCCTCATGGTCCACGAAGGTGGTCGCCGCGACGGGGTGCCCGCCGTGGTGCTCCACGGTGGGCCGGGTGGCGGCTCCTCCCCGAAGCAGTACCGGTTCTTCGACCCCGAGCGGTACCGGGTGGTCCTCTTCGACCAGCGGGGGTGCGGCGAGAGCACGCCGTTGTCGTCGGTCGAGCACAACACCACCTGGGACCTCGTCGCCGACATCGAACGCATCCGCACCCACCTGGGCATCGAACGATGGTTGGTGTTCGGTGGTTCGTGGGGTTCCACCCTGGCCCTGTCGTACGCGCAGGCGCACCCCGAGCGGGTCACGGCGCTGGTGCTGCGGGGGATCTTCCTGCTGCGACGCTCAGAGCTCGAGTTCTTCTACCAGGACGGCGCCAGCCACCTCTTCCCCGACCACTGGGCCAGGTTCATCGCTCCCATCCCCGAGTCCGAACGACGCGACCTGATCGCGGCGTACCACCGGCGGTTGTTCGGCGACGACCCCGCCGAACGGCGCCGTTGTGCCGAGGCGTGGGCCGGCTGGGAACGCTCGACCTCGACACTCGAAGGGTCCGATCACCCCGCCGACCCACCCGAACAGCTCGATGCCTTCGCCCGCATCGAGAACCACTACTTCGTCAACGGTGGATTCCTGCATCACGAGGACCAGCTCCTCGACGGCGTCGACCGGATCCGCCGCCTGCCGGCGGTGATCGTCCAAGGCCGCTACGACGTGGTCTGCCCGATGCGTACGGCGTGGGACTTGCACCGACGCTGGCCGGAGGCCGAGCTCGTGGTGAACACCCGCGCCGGACACTCGATGTTCGACCCCGAGAACGCAACGGCGCTCACCGCGGCGTGCGACCGGTTCGCCGACCAGCTGGCCTGAGGGCGCTGATCGTGCCGACGTGCTGAGCGGCTGACGGCATCGCAGCGATCTCGCCCGCGATCCGACCGACGGCAGGTGGCGGCTCGGACAACAGGTCGAGACACTCCTCGAACACGCCAGCAGCGGTGACCGCTGCGGGGAGCAGGCACGCACCCAGTCCGGCGCCGGCCACGGCCGCAGCGTTGTCGAACTGGTCAGCTCCGAGCGGCACACAGAGCTGCGGAACGCCACTGGCGGCGGCACCGAGCACGGTGCCGGACCCTCCGTGCGACACCACCAGCGCCGCCCGTTCCAGCAGGGCGCGCTGGGGGACGAACGCCTCGATCCGCACGTTGTCCGCCACGGCGGGCAGCGTGGCCCGGTCGATCGTGCCGCCGACGGTGACGACCACGTCGACGTCGAGGTGTCCGAGAGCGTCGAGGACCGGATCGAACGGCGCCTGCGCGCCGAACTCGGTGCCGAAGGTGACATAGACCAACTGCCGTTCAACCCCGAGCGGAGCGACCCAGTCCGGTGGGTCGCCCACCGCGAGGTCGGCCCCCCCCGGACGAAGCGGAGCGATGGGGAGCCCCTCGGGCACCGCACCCATCGCCGGCGGGAACGGGTGGAGGTACTGGTGCTGGTAGAGCCCTGCATCCTCGGGTACGACCAGGCCCTCAGCGGCCCAGATCTGCGCGACCGCCTCGGCCATGGACGCCACCACCTCGTCGGGGAGCAGCCCACCGAAGCCGATCGTCGCGTAGGGGATCCCACGTGCCGTCGCCAGGGCAGGCGCAGCCAGTTCGCACGGTTCGGTGAGGACCAGGTCGGGTGGGTCGTCGTCGAGGATCCCCCGGAGGTCGTCGGCCATCGGGCCCGCTGCCACACGGCCGAAGGTCGCGGGCCCGATCACGGCTCGGCGTTCAGCCGGGGGCAGCTCCGCGATTCCACCGACGAGCTCGAGTGCAGCTCGGCCCCGCGGTCCGGCGTCGAGCCCTGCAGCGAGGTGCTCCAGTCCCATGCGGCCCATCCACGGACCTGCTTCCGGTCCGGTCGCCCAGCAAACGGAATGGCCGGCGCCGCGAAGTGCGAGCACCATCGGCACCATCGGCAGGACGTGCCCGGCGCCGGGGGTCGATGTCACCAGCACCTGCACCCGCACCTCCTCCACGTCCGAACTCCACTGTACGAGCCCAGCGGGGACGCTGTGTGGGTTCAGCGGGGACGCTGTGTGGGTTCAGCGGGGACGCTGTGTGGGTTCAGCGGGGACGCTGTGGCCACAGCACGTCGACGCACAAGCCGATGTGGTCGCTCGCCATCACCCCGGTGCGCGACTCGTGGAAGGCCAGCTCGGCGTGCAGCACCCTTCCGGCGCCGTCCACCCGGCTGAACGGGTCGCCGACGAGCACGTAGTCGATGCGCTTGCGCGGCACGTTGAGCGCAGCGGCGAAGGGGTGGGTCCGCCAGTCCTGGGTCCAGCCGGGGGTGCCGTCGCCGGCGACCTTCCAGGCGTCCTGGTAGTAGGTCCGCTGGCCCTCCAGGTCGCACAGCGACGTCAGGAACCGCATCTCGTCGGACTCCGGCTCGGCGTTGAAGTCACCACAGAGGATCACGGGCATGGTCGTTCGCGGCCCCCGGGTCGCGGCGGGCCCGTCGAGCTCGCGGCGCACCGAACGGATGTGGTCATCGACGGCCAGCACCTGAGCGCGCCGATGGTGACCGTGCAGGGGGGCTGACGCCAGGTGGCAGGCGAAGACGTCCAACCCGGCGGTGCGGGCGTGCACGAGCTCCCACGGCACCTGCGACGGGAAGGGGTCGTCGTCGGGCACGACGGGGAGCGGCCAGTGGCGGTGCTCGTCGATCGGCCATCGCGACAGCACCGCGGAGCCGAAGAGCACCCCGGCATCGGGCCAGAGGGAATCGTCGAACTCGCCGCCGCCGAACGCCACGTGCCACGCGCCCCTGTCGGGCGCCGCCAGCCGTTCGGCGAGCCAGTGAGCGGTGGAGGCGTCCGGTTCGGCGACCTTGGCCCAGACCTCCTCGAGGCAGACGACGTCGGGCTCGAGGTGGTCCAGCCACGAGACGATCTCGAGCCGCCGCTCGTCCCAGCCCGGCTCGAGGAGCGATCCGATGTTCAGTTGTGCGACCCGCAGGGAGGGGCCGGTCCGCGATGCGCTGTCCGACACGGACGGGCACCGTAGCGCCGCTCGCGATCACCACGGCCGGACACCCCGTGCGAGCTGTGCCAGCATTCGACGTCCCTGCGGATCGAGGAGCGGACATGGATGCGCCCCCCATCGACGAGCTGATCCGCGACGGTGACTCCGCGACCATCTCCGCCTGGCTCGACCAGGCCAGCGCGCTCGAGATCGCCGACGAGCTCCAACGACTCGACGCCGCCGACACCGGGTGGGCGTTCCGGCTGCTGCCACGGGACCGGGCGATGGAGGTCTTCGAGCTGCTCGACACCGGGGACCAGCAGCAGGTGCTCGACGGGCTGCGGGACGACCGGGTCATCCACCTCCTGGAGGAGCTCGACCCCGACGACCGCGCCCGGCTGCTCGATGAGCTGCCCGCCAAGGTCGCCAACCGCCTCCTCGGCCAGCTGAGCGCCGACGAGCGGGGCCTCACCGCGTTGCTGCTCGGCTACGACGACGAGTCCGCCGGACGTCTCATGACACCCGAGTTCGTCTCGCTGCGTGCGTCGATGGACGTCGAGACGGCCATGGCGAAGATCCGGCGGGAGGCGCTCGACGCCGAGACGGTCTACGCGCTGCCGGTGCTCGACGACCAGCGCCACCTGATCGGGATCACCGGCCTGCGGTCGCTGGTGGTCGCGGACCCCGACACCAAGGTCGGCGACCTGATGACCACCGACATCCACTCGGTGCACACCGACGACGACCGCGAGAAGGCCGCACGCCTGGTGCGCGAGGCCGGCCTGATCGTGCTGCCCGTGATCGACAGCGAGGAGCGCCTGGTCGGGGTGATCACGGTGGACGACGCCATGGCCGTGCTCGAGGAGGAGGAGACCGAGGACTTCGCGCTCCACGGTGGTCACAGCCCCCTGCGGGCGTCCTACCTGTCGGTCTCGGCGCTCAGCCTCGCCCGGGCCCGTGCCCTGTGGTTGATGGTGCTGATCCTCGCTGCCGCCTTGACCGTGAACGTGCTGCAGATCTTCGAGGGGGCGCTCGAACAGGTCGTGGCGCTGGCGTTGTTCATCCCGCTGCTCATCGGCACCGGGGGGAACTCGGGCGCCCAGGCCTCGACCGCCGTCGTGCGTGCGATGGCGCTCGGCGACGTCCGCTTCTCCGACCTCCCGCGGATCGTCTGGCGAGAAGCACGTGTGGGGCTGCTGCTGGGTGCCATGTTGGCGGCTGCGGTCTTCGTGCCGGTCACGCTGTTGTTCGACGCCGAACTGGCCGCGGTGGTCTCGCTCACGCTGGTGTGCATCTGCACCTGGGCGACCATCGCCGGATCTGCGTTGCCGCTGTTCGCGAAGCGCGTCGGTGTCGACCCCGCTGTGTTCTCGGCCCCGGTGGTGACGACGCTGGTCGATGCGACCGGCTTGGTCATCTACTTCGCCATCGCGTCGGTCGTGCTCGGACTCTGACGTCCCGGCGCCGGCCTAGACCGGGATGACCTCGAAGGGCACGGCCAACTCGAGCCCGAGCCGTGGGCCGACCGAGCGGGCCATGTCCCGCAGGAACCCGTCGGGGTCGGTGCCGAGCGTGCCCTCGGGAAGCGAGTCGAGATACACGCGGTGCGCTTCGAGCGAAGCGACGCCGGCGTCGATCGAGTCCGTCACGTCGACGCCGTGGCCCGAGTCGGGCGAGTTGCCGAACGCCACGAACCGCATCCCGGCCCAGGGCTCGAGACCCTCGTCGAGCAGGTCGGTGAAGAGCCATCGGTTCGCGGCGTCGCGTGTGGCATCGAGGAGCGCGACACCGAGGTTGCGATGGTCGACGTGGTTCCACCCCGGTCCGCCGAAGTGCTCCCGGAAGTTGATGCCGATCACGACCTCGGGTCGGTGCCGGCGGATCGCCGCGGCCAGGTCGCGCCGCAGCACGTGGCCGGCCTCGACCAGCCCGTCCGGATGGCCGAGGAACTCGACCGTCTCCACACCCACGAGCTGCGCCGAGCGGATCTCCTCGTCCCGACGCAGCGGCCCGGCCCGTCCCGGTTCCATGCCGTCGATGCCAGCTTCGCCGTCGGTGACGAGCACATAGGTGATGTCCTTGCCCTGCGCGGTCCATCGAGCGATGGCCGACGCGGTGCCGTACTCGAGGTCGTCCGGGTGAGCAGCAACTGCGAGTCCGCGTCGCCAGTCCTCGGGAACCGGCTCCAGCTCGGTCGCCGTGTCCCTCGGCACCTGTCAGTCCTTCGCCGGCGGCCGGTAGCAGGCGAGCAGCGTCAGGATGCCCACCCCGAGGCCGAGCCCCGCGGCGATGACCGCACCGCGGATGCCGTCGTTGATCGTCGGCGACAGGTCCAACGCGTGGTCGAGCGACCACGCGCCCGGGCCGAACGCGGCGATCGCGAAGCACAACGTGCCGAGGACCAGCACGTACTCGACGCCCTCCTTGGTGATGAGGAACGCGTGGCGATGCACCGTCCAGCCGGCGACCGTCATGACGCCGATGACACCTGCCGCGGCGAAGGGCGTGAGCAGACCGACGAGCAACAGCACGCCGGTGCCCATCTCGGTGAGTGCGGCGGCGTACGCGTGCACCTTCCCGTTGGGCTTCATGCCCATCGAGTCGAACCATCCGGCGGTGCCCGGGATGCGCCCACCCTTGAACATCTTGTTGTAGCCGTGCCAGAAGATCGTCGGTCCGGCGATCACCCGCAGGATGAGCATGATCGTGTCGAACTGTGTCGGCGAGAGCGTGTTCATCGACCGCGATGGTAGGGGACGTCACCGGATCCACCGACAGGCGGTCCAGCGTCGTCGTCGTTCAGCGGCGACACTTCGATCGGCGCAGGGACGCTCCGGTAGCCTGCGCGGACCCGCGGGTCGCAGTGACATGACCCACCACGCACGGGGTGTGATCCCACCGGGAGGTAGTCCGTGAGCACCGAGACCGAACCGTCGCTCGCCGGCGGGTTCCCGCCGGCGACCGAGGAGCAGTGGCTCGCCCTGGTGGACAAGGTGCTCAAGGGCGCGCCCCTGTCGAAACTCGCGTCGAGGACGCCCGGTGGACTGCCGGTCGAACCGCTCTACACGCGCGACAACGCACCGGGTGCGTCCGACGAGGCCGGGTTCCCAGGTGTGGCGCCGTTCACCCGTGGCCGGCCGGCAGACGGACGACCCGACGGTGGGTGGGAGCTGCGCGCCCGTGTGGCGGCCGCCGACCCCCACGACGCCAACCGATTGGCGCTGCGCGAGCTCGAACGCGGCGCCACGGAGCTGTCGGTCCACTTCGACGCGGCCTTCCGCTCCGGTCTGCACCCGACCGACCAGGGGTTCACCGGTCTCGCAGGGCGCAACGGGGTGCTGATCACCTCGACCGACGACCTCGCCGCCGTGCTCGACGGTGTGCTGCTCGACCTGGCGCCGGTCCACCTTCTGCCAGGTGGGGAGTTCCTGCGGGCCGGGGAGTTCCTGCTGACCCTGTGGGAACGACAGCAGCTCGAACCTGCAGCGATCCGTGGGGGGATCGGTGCCGATCCGATCGGGACGCTCGCGACCACCGGCCGACTCGCCCAGGGGATCGACACCGCCCTGGCCGAACTGGCCGAACTGGCAGCACGAGTCGGTGCGCGCCACCCGCTGGTGCGTACCGTCTCGGTCGACACCGCCCCGTACGTCGAGTCGGGAGCGAGTGAGGTACAGGAGCTCGCGGTGATGCTCGCCACCGGTGCGGCCTACCTCCGGGCACTGGCCGACGGCGGAATGGACGTCGACGCCGCGTGTGCACGGATCGAGGTCACGCTGAGCGCCGATGCGGACGTCTTCACCACCATCGCCAAGCTGCGGGCCGCTCGACGGGTCTGGTCCGCGATGACCGCTGCGTGCGGCGCGGTCGGCCCCGCACGGGCGGCGCACCTGCACGTGCGCACCGCCGAGCGCATGCTCACCCGACGAGACCCCTGGGTGAACCTGCTGCGCGTGACCGCTGCGGGGTTCGCAGCGGGTGTCGGCGGCGCCGACTCCGTCACGACCGCCGCGTTCGACGCGCGACTCGGTGAGCCCGAGGAACTCGGTCGACGCATGGCACGCAACACCCAGCTGCTGCTCCAGGAGGAGTCGAACGTCGGCCGGGTGGTCGACCCCGCCGGCGGGTCCTGGTACGTCGAGACCCTCACCGACCAGCTCTCGTCCGCCGCGTGGGCGTCGTTCCACGAGCTCGAGGCGGCCGGCGGCCTGCCCGCAGCGCTGCTCGACGGCCAGCTCGCCAGCGGCATCGCAGAGGTGCGCGAGGAACGCCTCGGCCGCGTCGCGACCCGCCGTGACCCGATCACCGGCGTGTCCGAGTTCGCCGATCTCCACGAGTCGCCGGTGATCCGCACCGGACCCGATCTGCGCACGTTGCGCACCCGCGTGGTGAACATCGCCGAGTCGCCACCGCCACGTGCGCTCGTGACCCCCACCGAGATCGACCCGTTGCCACGCGTGCACTGGGCACAGGAGTTCGAACGGCTGCGCGACGCCTCCGACGCGTACGTCGC
>SKRR01000265.1 GCA_007118345.1 Microthrixaceae bacterium
CTGCTCGACGAGCACCGCACGGTTGAGCTCGAGCCGGTCGAGCACCCTCGCAGCGTCGGATTCGAGCTGCGCAACGACCTCTGCGAGCTGATCCGTGGGCAGGTGGTACAGGCTGTGCACCGGCGGCTGACGCACGGTGTTGACGAACACCTCACAGCACAACTTCTCACCCATGAGCAGATAGTCGGCGAACTCGTGCCAGTTCTCGACCATCAGACAGAACGTCAGGCTGAGCGAGGTCCCTCGCCGGTCCCGATAGGCGACGAAGCGTCGGAGGTTCTCCATGACGCGGTCGTAATCGGCGCCTGCCCGGATCGCCTCGACCGTCTCCCGGCTGACGCCGTCGATCGAGATGCCGACCGAAAATGGCAGGTGCTCCAACACCCGTTCCACTCGCGGGGTCCAACAGGTGCCATTCGTCGTGACGTTGCAGTCGACCGCCAGGCCGAGGTCGATCATGCGCTCCCAGATCCGAAAGTTGATCTCGGCCAGGAACGGCTCGCCCCCGAGGAACCTGGCCTGGTGCAGGTGCGGGAGGAACGGGTCGAGCTCCTCGAGGAACTCAACGCCGTAGCGGTTGGGGAGCGGCGGCAGGCCCTCGCGTTGTGAGCGGATCGCCGAGGAGAACTCGCCGCTGCACATGACGCACTGCAGGTTGCAGGTGTTCGAGAGCGCGAACTCCATACGCGTCGGCCAGTCCGGCGCCCGTTGGGCGGGGAACCGGTCGAATCCCGCAGCGAGCACCCCGTGCAGGTTGCCGCCGGAGATCTCCTCAGCGCAGCGCGAACAGGCGTGCTGGAGGTCGTCGCGCTCGACCGCACGGCGCAGCTCGTCGATCCTGTGCCCTTCCCACATCTCGCGCAGCGGGACCTCACCGACCCGCCCGAGCGGCGTCGCCCTGGTGAAGGCGCAGACCGAAACGGCTCCGGTCATGTCGAAGGAAAGACCGACGAAGGGCGCGTAGCAGGCCGACCTGAACGGCTGGTGGTCGATGGAGCGCGATCGGTGATAGGCGCCGAGGTCCACGGATCGGGCTGGAGATGGGTCCACGCCCGGAGGCTACCGACGGGGTGGCGACGACGCGCCGGAGCTCATCGAACAGCGGGTCCGAGCGTCGACCCGTTCCCGCTGATGGATCGACGACGACCACAGCTACACTCCTCTGAGCACCGTGGCGGTCGCGGTGTCGCACCGGGGGTGCGGGCGTGTCCATGATCGACGTGGAACAACGGGCCGATCCGGCCCGCGATCCCAACCTTGCGCCCGCACGGGTGTTCCCCGTCGTGCCCCGCTGGGGAGCCATCGCCATTGCGATCCTCGCCCAGGTCATCGTCTCACTGGCGATCGGCGAGGTCCCGCTCTTCGGTCTCGTCCACGCGGCAGGGCTGTTCGCGGTCGGCATGTACGCCGCGCTGCGCCGCGACCTGACGCTCGTGCTGTGCTGCGCCGCCTACCTGACCGGCAGCGAGGTCATGTGGCGCCAGGCATCGGCGCCGATCCCCTACCTCGCCGCGCCGTACCTGCTGATCATGCTGTCGGTGTTCGCGGTCGTGTTCGGCATCGGTCGCCTCGGCCGCAACGCCCGACTGGCGGTGCTCTACGCGGCATTGCTGTTGCCCGCCGCCATCAGCACCATCCGCACCGCCGGAGACAACTCACGTGAGCTGATCGCGTTCGCTCTCAGCGGTCCACTCGCCATGGCCGCCTTCATCGCCTTCACGTCCCAGGTTCGGGTCGCACCTTGGCTCTACCGGCGGGTGCTGTGGGTCACGCTGGTCTCGGCGTTCGGCCCGCTCACGATCGCGGTCTCGCGTCTGCGCGCCGACTACCTGGCCAGCGGCGGGATCGAGTTCTCGGAGCAGTCGAACTTCGCGGCGTCCGGCGGGTTCGGGCCGGTGCAGGTGTCGTCGGTGCTGTCGCTGGGCATCCTCGCCGCCGTGCTGCTGCTGCTGTCCGAGCCGAGTCGAGCCGCACGCATCCTCGCTGCGGTCGCGGGCTTCGCGATGCTCGTGCAGACGCTGCTCACGTTCTCGCGTGGCGGCTCCTTCTCGATCGCATTGGCGGTGGTCGCGCTCGCGCTGGTGAGCGTCAGCGACCGGCGGGTGCGTCGCCGCATCTTCGCCATCAGCGCCGTGACGTTGACGCTCGCCTACTTCCTCGTGTTCCCGTGGCTGGAGACCTTCACCGGTGGCGCGTTCGAGGAACGTTTCAGCGACCAGACGAGCTCGCGCACCGACCTCGCTGCCAACGACGTCGAGATCTTCGCCCGGAGTCCGCTGCTGGGGGTGGGACCGGGCATGACGAAGTTCCAACGTCTCGGCTACGAGGTGTGCCAGCTGCGCTCGGACAACTGCAGGGACGAGGCCTCGTCACACACCGAGTTCACCAGGATGCTCGGCGAGCACGGCGTCCCCGGAGTCATCGCGCTCGTCGTGCTGGCGACGCTGGCGATGAACGCCTTCCGGGCCAGAGGCCCGGGATGGGAGTTCTCCGTCGCCTTCCTCGTCTGGGCGATCGCGCAGATGTTCTACGCCAACCTGCGGATCACCGCGGTGCCGTTCGCGTTCGGGCTCGCGTTCCTGCGCCTGACGTCGGCGACGGCCCCCTCGGACGACGATGATCCGGCCGCTGCACCCATCGGTGGTCCGTACAACGGCCACAGGGCGAACGGCACCCCGACCGAGCTGACGGCCGCCCACACGACCGGTCGGACCAACGGGGACCACCCGGAGGTGCCCGGCGGCGCCCGCGAGGGCCGGCCGGTCGGGTTCGGCGCCGGGTACGGGGCCGGAGGACGAATCGAACGTCGGGTCGGATTCGGCGGACCCGGCACCACAGCACCGGCCCCGGGATCCAACGGCACCGTCAGGTCGAACGGCAGTCCCGCAACGAACGGGACGACGATCTTCACCAACCCCGGCCCCAGGACCAACGGCAGCCACGACAACGGCGGCCGCCTCCCCCTCGAGCCACCGCCGTTCGTCGCCCCGACCGACGAACCCGGATGACCCTTCGGGCCGTGGTGGTCGGCTCGGGCAGCGCCGGGCGCCGCCACGCCGCTGCGCTGCGTCGTCTGCGCCCGGACGCCGAGATCGTGGTGGTCCGCCGGACCGGCAGCACCCAGCCCGCCGCCGAACTCGAGCGGATCGGGGCGTCGACGGTGACCTCGCTCACGGCCGCAACGGACGACGGCTGCGACCTCGGAGTCGTCGCCAGCCCCGCCACCCACCACCGCCAGGACGCGGAGGGCCTGATGGGTGCCGCCGCAGCGGTGCTGGTCGAGAAGCCCCTGGCGGCCACGGTCGAGGACGGCGAGCGCATCCGCGCGGCCGCTGGTGACCGACCCGTCGTCGTCGGGTACCACCTGCGCTGGTCCGAGACGGTCCGACGCCTGGCCGCCACGCTCGCCGACGAGCTGCCGGGGCCACCCGAGTCGTTCGGGTTCTCGGTGGGCCAGCACCTCTCGCAGTGGCGACCCGGTGCCGACCCCCGCACCGGGGTCAGCGCGCGCAGCGACCTGGGCGGTGGAGCACTGCTGGAGCTCAGCCACGAGCTCGACGCGGTGCGTCACCTGCTGGGCCCCGTCGACGCGGTGCTCGGCGCCGAGCTGCGCACCGACGGCGCGCCGACCGACGGCATCGTCGACACCGTGGCCGACCTGCGCCTCGAGCTGCGCGACGGGGCGGTCGGGCGGGTGCACCTCGACATGACCAGCGACCCGGCGCACCGCCGGTGGCGGGTCACCTCCGGTGCGGTCACGGTGACCGGCGACCTGCTCGCCGGCACGATCCACGTCGACGACGGTCATCACGTGCGCGAAGTGCACCGCAGCGACGAGGCGGAGCGCGACCGGGCCGAGGACGCTCTGATGAGCCACCTGCTGACGCTGCTCGACGGCGCGGAACCGGGCAGCCGCGACCCCGGCTGCTCCGTGGAGGACGGGATCGCCACGTTGCGGGTGGTCGCCGCGGCACGCGCCGCTGCCGAGCGGCGCGGTGCCATCGAGGTCGGGACCGCCCCGGACCGGCCCGAGCTGCGACCGGCGACGTCGGCACTCGTCGACCAGGTGCGTCCACAGTGACCGTCGTGGCGGCCGTGTTCGCCCGCGGCGGCTCCAAGGGGGTCGTCGACAAGAACCTCCGGCTGCTGGCCGGGCGGCCCTTGGTGACGCACGCCGTGGAGCAGGCCTGCGCCTGCCCGACCGTCGACCGGGTGATCGTGTCGACCGACAGTCCCGAGATCGCATCGATCGCAGCCGCTGCGGGCGCCGAGGTCCCCTGGTTGCGCCCGGAGGAGCTGTCGACCGACACGGCCAGGGAGTGGGACGCGTGGCGGCATCTGCTCGACTGGCTCGACGAGCGCGACGAGACGCCCGAGCTGCTGCTCGTGGTGCCCTGCACCGCACCGTTGCGATCCGTCGACGACCTCGAGCGGTGCCTCGACGCGGCGGCGGATCCCGACGTCGACGTGGTGATCACGGTCACCGAAGCGCACCGCAACCCGTGGTTCAACATGGTGACCGTCGACGACACGGGCCGGGCCCAGCTGGTCAACGAACCGCCGCAGCGAATCCACCGACGACAGGACGCACCACCGGTGCACGACGTCGGGACCGTCGCCTTCGTCGCCCGCCCGGCATACGTGAAATCGGCGACGTCTCTCTACGATGGGGAGGTGCGAGCCGTGGAGGTCCCCCGGGACCGCAGCCTTGACATCGACACCGAGGTCGACCTCGCCTTCGCGGAGTTCCTGCTGGCACGCCGGGACGGCCACGGGTGAGCGGGTCGGCCGGCCGTCACCGCAGCATCGCCGAGCTCGCCCGTCTGGACGGCAGGGTCGCGATCGTCACCGGCGGCGCCGGCCACATCGGGCGCGCCGTGGCGGACGCGCTGGCCGAACAGGGCGCGTCGATCGCCGTGGTGGACCTGACCGCCGGGGACGGCGACGCTGTGGCGGCGTCGCTGCAGCAGGCCCACGGGGTGCGCTGCGTGGGGATCGACGCCGACATGTCCGACGAGGCGGCGACCCGGGCGGTGCCCGCCCGCGTGGCCGACGAGCTGGGTGGCATCGACGTGGTCGTCCACGCCGCCGCGCTGGTGAGCGCCGAGCCGCTGCCCGACTGGACCACACCGTTCGAGCAGCAGGGCACCGAGGTGTGGCGGCGTGCGCTCGAGGTGAACCTGACCGCCGTGTTCACCCTGACCCAGGCGTGCACCCCGGAGCTCCGCCGCAACGGCCACGGCTCGGTGGTCACCGTCGGCTCGACCTACGGCCTCGTGGGCCCCGACTGGTCGATCTACGAGGGCACCGACATGGGCAACGCCGCGGGGTACGCCGCGAGCAAGGGTGGCGTGGTGCAACTGACCCGCTGGCTCGCGACGACCCTCGCTCCGGATGTCCGGGTGAACTGCCTGACCCC
>SKRR01000305.1 GCA_007118345.1 Microthrixaceae bacterium
CGCCTCGTACAACGCACGGAGCACCAGGTCGATCGCGTCGCCCTCCTCGAGTTCCGGTCGCCACCCGAGCTTCACCACCGTGGTGGCATGGAGGCTGCCGGAGCCCGTGGCCGCATGGTCGGACTCCTCGTACCGTCCGCCGGTCACGTCGTACTGGAACAGCCGCCCGGCGTTCCGTGCGGTGTCGAACCCCGCGAAGATCGGCACCACAGCGAGGCCCTGCATCGCCGCCGGCAGGTGGTTGCGGACCATCTGGGAGAGCTGGTTGGCCTTCCCCTCGAGGCTGAGGGGCGCGCCCTCGACCTTCTCGTAGTGCTCGAGCTGGAGCTGGAACAGGCGGACCATCTCGACCGCCGGTCCTGCCGCCCCGGCGATCGCCACCCCTGAGTGCCGGTCGGCCGGGAAGACCTTCTCGATCGTCCGGTGGCTGATGAAGTTGCCCGAGGTGGCACGACGGTCCCCGGCCATGACGACGCCATCGGCGTAACGCACCGCCACACAGGTGGTGGCGTGCGTGACGGGAAGGCGGGCATCCACCGGGCTGGTCGGCACCTCGGGAGCGAGGCCCGTGCGGCGAACGAGCGCAGCGAAGTCAGGTCCCGGGTCGTCGCCCGAGGGGAACTGGAGGAGGGTCACGTCCGGGAGGTTACAAGCGAGCGGACCGAGGGCCGCTCACTCGCCACCCTTCTGGATGTAGGACTTGACGAAGTCCTCGGCGTTGGTCTCGAGCACATCGTCGATCTCGTCGAGCAGCTCGTCGAGCTCCGCCTTGATCTTCGTGCCGGACTCGCTCGCCTGGGGCTCCTCCTCGACGACCTCGTCGTCACGACGTTGCGGAGCCGGCTTCTTCTTCTGTTCACGTTCTGGCATCAGGTACCTCCGCGGTCGACCTCACCGTAGCCCCAACACGTCGACCCGCCATGGCAGTTCCACCGATCCGGTCCGGTCAGGCTGAGGCGACACCGGTCACGCCTTGAGGCGTGCCAGCAGGTCCTCGGCCGAGGTGGCTGCGTCGATCAGATCGCCGACCGCCTCCCGAGTGCCGCGACCGGGTTCGAGCATCGGGACGCGCTGCAGGGAGGGGGACCCCACGTCGAACACGAGTGAGTCCCAGTTGGCAGCGACCACGGCGTCGGGGAACCGTTCGAGGCAACGACCGCGGAAGTATGCCCTGGTGGACGGCGGCGGCTGGTGGACCGCAGCGGCCACCTCGGCGTCGTCGGTCAGGCGTTCGAGCCCGAGCCGCCGGGCGAGCGAGCTGCCCGGCCGCAGGTCGTGGTACTGCAGGTCCATGGCCGCGAGCCTGGCGTCGTCCCACTCGAGCCCGTGCCGCTCGCGGTAGCCGTCGAAGAGACGGTACTTCGCGACCCAGTCGAGCTGGCCGGCGAGTTCCAACGGGTCACGTTCGAGGCCCTCGAGCACCTCCTGCCAGCGAGCGAGCACCTGCTCGCCGACGGCCTGGCCCACCGCCTCGAGTCCGTGGGTCGAGGCGTACTCCTGTGCTGCAGCGAGCAGGCGCCACTGGATCTCGAGCGCGGTCGCGCTCGAGCCGTCCGACAAGGGCAGTGCGAGCCCGAGCGACACGTCGCGGGACACCTGGTGCATCGCGTGCACCGGCGAGGCGAGCAGGACGGGGTCACCGAGGGCGTCGTCATCCACCATCGCGAGCAGGAGGGCGGTCGTGCCCAGCTTGAGGAACGTCGCGACCTCGGCCATGTTGGCGTCACCGGCGATCACGTGGAGCCGGCGGTACTTCTGGGCGTCGGCGTGTGGTTCATCCCTGGTGTTGATGATCGGGCGCTTCAGTGTCGTCTCGAGCCCGACCTCCTCCTCGAAGAAGTCGGCGCGCTGGGTCAGCTGGAACGGCACCTCGTCGCGACGGGTCCCGGGGGCCTCGGAGCCGATCTTGCCGGAGCCGGTGAAGATCTGGCGGGTGACGAAGTGGACCGTCGCGTGGGCGACGATCCGCCCGAACGGCGTACCGCGGTCGAGCAGGTAGTTCTCGTGGCAGCCGTAGCTGTTGCCCTTGCCGTCCGAGTTGTTCTTGTAGACGACGATCTCCTGGCCCTCCGGGAGCACCGACCGCGCGGCCTGCATCGACGCGAGCAGGATCTCCTCGCCGGCCCGGTCGTACCGAAGTGCCTCCAAGGCGTCCACACACTCAGGAGCGGAGAACTCCGGGTGTGCGTGGTCGACGTAGTAGCGGGCCCCGTTGGTGAGCACCGCGTTCACCAGATGGGTCTCGACCTCGGGTGCAGCGGCGAGTCGGAGGTCGCCGCCACGGGCGTCATTGCCAGGGGACTCGTCCTCGAAGTCCCAGCCCACCGACGGACCGGCGCCGCGCCGGCCCTCGAGGGTCCCCAGGTACGAGTTGATGAGCATCGACGACGACGAGATGGGGTTCGCGTCGGCGGCCCCACGCACGACGATCCCGTACTCGGTCTCGATTCCGCAGATCTTGGGGACGGCCACGCCGGAACGCTAGCGGTACGCGGGGCCGGCCCCCGGCCACCGCTGGACTACTTGGTGACGTTCCCCAGGCCCACCGCCGGCTGGAACGTGACGGGCATGATCGATGCCGCGCGGCCACCGACCCTGGACTCGCGGCCGGATGCGAAGGTCGAGAAGATCGCTCTGGGTTGCCCGCCGGGCGTGGTGTAGAAGCTGAGCCCACCGGGGCCGGTACGCCCGTTGGACGAAGCGATCCAGGGTCCCCGGGGATCCGACGTGCACGGCCCGGTCGGCGCGGAGCACCTGGCGATTCCTGTGCGGTAGTTCCGCTCCCACCACCTGCCGGCCGAGTAGGCGAGGAGGAAGTTGCCGCGGGTCGGGTCGTAGATCATGGCGGGGTTCTCGATGAAGTGGTACTCCCACGGGTGCTGCCGGCCCAGGATGGTCGTGGCCGGACCGGCGATCCTTCCTTGCCCGTCGAGTGGGAGCGCACGGATCGGGCTCTCGGTGTTGCTGAACGCGGCGAGCAGCCACCAGCGGCCGGTGCGACGATCGCGGAAGAACTCGGGGTCGAGCGCACCGCCGGTTCCCCTGATGCCACAGTGCGCCGGCCCCGCCTCGGGTCGGAACGGCCCGAGGGGGCTCGACGAGGTGGCCCGTCCGAGGCACTGGCGATTGTCGCCCACGAACCCCGAGCGACGGTCCGCGGAGAAGAACATCACCCAGGTGGAACCGAAGCGGCGGACCGTCGGTGCCCACAGCTGTTCGGACCGGGCCGTCCAGGCGGGTTTCGTGGGCATGGCGTTGCGGACCAAGGAGTTCTTCTCCGCAAGTGTGTACCTGCGCGACAGGTCGGTGGTGCGCATCACCGGCGCCCGCACATGGCTGTTGGAGCCGTAGACGAAGTAGGTGTTGCCGGACCGGACGATCGAGGGATCCGACGTCTCGGGCAGGCGGGGCGCAGGAATGCTCTGCAGTCGGGCGATCGGCCCCAGTTCGGGGCCGCAGGCAGCCAGCACGGCTGCGGTGAGCACCGCGACCAACACGAGCACCGGGGCCCGCCGAGGCCGGCCCGCTGGGACACGCCAGAGCGTTTCGTTCATTTCCGGATCCCTTTCCGGACCGCCCTTCCGCTGATCCACGAAAAAAGTACCGGGTAGCGGAGGCAGAAGTCGAGAAGCGATCCGAACCGGACTCAGAGGTATTGACCTGTCGCGACCCGCTCGATCGACCGGCCGCCCGCGGGGTCCTCGTCGACGGTGTGCACGAGGGTGCGCACGTACACGATCCGCTCACCCTTCTTGCCGGAGATCTTCGCCCAGTCGTCCGGGTTCGTGGTGTTCGGGAGGTCCTCGTGCTCCTTGTACTCCTGGTGGATCGACTCGATCAGATCGAGGACCCGGATGCCGGAGCCGCCCTCGGCCAGTTGCCGCTTGATCGCGAGCTTCTTCGCCCGTCGGACCACGTTCTCGATCATGGCTCCCGAGGAGAAGTCCTTGAAGTACATGACCTCCTTGTCCCCGTTCTGGTAGGTGACCTCGAGGAACTGGTTCTGCTCGTCGGTGCGATACATCTCCTCGACGGTCTGCTCGATCATCGACGCGACGGCCTTGTCGGGGTCGCCGCCGCCGAGCCGGGCGACCTCGTCGACGTCGAGTGGGAGGTCGGCGCTGAGGTAGCGGCCGAAGATCTGTGCCGCAGCCGTCTGGTCGGGACGGTGGATCTTGATCTTCACGTCCAGCCGGCCGGGCCGGAGGATCGCCGGATCGATGAGGTCCTCGCGGTTCGACGCGCCGATCACGATGACGTTGCGCAGCGTCTCGACGCCGTCGATCTCGGCGAGGAGCTGGGGAACGATGGTCGCCTCCATGTCCGAGGAGATGCCCGTGCCGCGGGTACGGAACAGCGACTCCATCTCGTCGAAGAACACGATCACCGGAGTGCCGTCCTCGGCCTTCTCCCGCGCGCGCTGGAAGACCAGCCGGATGTGGCGCTCGGTCTCACCGACGTACTTGTTCAGCAGCTCCGGTCCCTTGATGTTGAGGAAGAAGCTGCGGGCCTCGCGCCCGGTGGCCTCGGAGACCTTCTTGGAGAGGCTGTTGGCGACCGCCTTCGCGATCAGGGTCTTGCCGCACCCCGGCGGTCCGTACAGGAGGATCCCCTTGGGAGCGGGCAGCTGGTACTCGCGGAAGAGGTCCTGGTGCAGGAACGGCAGTTCGACCGCATCGGTGATCTGCTCGATCTGCTCGTCGAGCCCGCCGATGTCCGCATAGGAGATGTCCGGCACCTCCTCGAGCACCAGTTCCTCGACCTCGGCCTTCGGCAGCCGCTCGAGCAGCAGACCCGAGCGGGGATCCATCAACACGATGTCGCCCGCACGAATCGGTGAACCGATGAGCGACTCGGCCAGCTCGGCCACGCGTTCCTCGTCGGCGCGACCGACGACCAGTGCCCGACGGCCGTCGTCGAAGGCCTCCTTGAACGTGACGATCTCGCCCGACTGCTCGGGTCGGCGAACCATCACCACGTTGTAGGCCTCGTTGAGCACCACCTCGGCTCCGCTGGCGAGTTCGGCCGACTCGAGCGATGGGGCGACCTCGACCCGCATCTTTCGACCGGCCGCCTGCACGTCGGCCGTGCCGTCGTCGTTCAACCCGAGCAACGTGGCGTACGCGGCAGGTGGCTGGGTGAGCTTGTCCACCTCGTCGCGCAGGGCAGCGATGTGATCACGCGCCTCGCGCAGCGTGTAGCTGAGCTTCTCGTTCTGGCTGACCGCCTGTGCCAGCTGGCCCTTGGTCTCGAGGAGCCGTTCCTCGAGCGTCCGGACGCGCTTCGGCGCGTCCTGCAGCCGCTGCACGAGTGATGCGACCTCGTCCTGGAGCACCCTGACCTGCTCACGCAGCTCGTCGGGGTCCGACACCGACGCGCCGCTGCTGTTGCGGTCGTCCACCTCGTCCGCGCCGAACTCCTGGTCCTGCATGGGGCCCTCCTCGGGTCGAGCTCGCAGAACCTGTTTCTACCCCGTGGCAGGCCGTGCGCGGTGCCGCCACGGCTCCCGCACCGAGAACGTGACGGAATTCCACCGGGATTACCGTGCAAATTCCTCCGACGGGCTACACTGTCGTTCACCCCCAACCGCGTTCCGATGGGCCCACGAGGGTCGAAAGCAGGTCAACCACCATGGGTATGAAGGTCTGGATCGATCAGGATCTCTGCACCGGCGACGGCCTGTGCGAGGAGATCTCGCCGGCCGTGTTCACACTGCTCGACGATGGCCTTGCCTACGTCAAGGAAGGCGACAAGGTCTACAGCGACCCCGGCGGGCCCGAGGGGCTCGCTGAGATCCCCGAAAAGGAGCTCGAGGGCGTCATCGAGTCCGCCGAGGAGTGCCCCGGGGAGTGCATCTTCATCGAGGTCGAGTGACCCGGCACGGCGACCGCCGTGCCGACCCATCGCAGAACGGGCCCGCCCAGGCGGGCCCGTTCCGCGTCAGGGTTCGTCCTCGGGTGGCGACGGCTCGGTCGTGGTCGGTGCGGTCGTGGTCGGTGCGGTCGTGGTCGTGGTCGGTGCCGTGGTGGTCGGTGCGGTCGTGGTCGGTGCCGTGGTCGTCGGTGCCGTGGTCGTCGGCGCAGCGGTCGTCGTGGTCGGCTCCTCGGTCGTCGTGGTCGGCTCCTCGGTCGTCGTGGTGGTCGTCTCGGGAGGTTCGTCCTCACCGTTGCTCAGCAACAGGAACACCCCCAGCATCACGAGCACGACCAGCAGCGCGATCACCGCGACCGCCCACCCCGGCACACCCGACGATCCTGCCGGCGGCGGCCCCAGCGGCTCATCATCCGCGATCTCGTCCGACCGATCGGCCGGCGCCGCTGGAGGGACCGCGGCGGTCGACATCACCACCGTCGGCTCCTCCGAGGGGTCCATCGCCCTGGTCGGCTCGTCGGGGTCGTGGGGAACGTCCTCTGGACGGTCGTCACTCAATGGGCACCTCCGGTTCGGTGGACCCACGGTACCGGTGCCTCACCGGGCACCTGGCGCCCGGTGCGTCACCGCGGACAGTCGCCCGTTCCAACCGGCGCGCCCAGCGGCGCCGAGAGCAAGGGGCCGAGCGACGCGGCGTCGAGCGCGTAGGCGACCGCCGAACGGTCGGGAGCGACCGCGACCGCGACGCCGATGACCCGGCCGTCGCCGCGCAACACGGCGCTGCCGGAATCACCGGGCTCGAGCTCGCTGGCGAGCGCCAGGAGCTGACGGTCGACCAGCGCTCGGTCGTAGATGTCGTAGCCCGTCGCCGAGAACGCGTCGCCGACCTCGAAACTCGAGGGTTCGAACGGACCTCCGCCCGGGAACCCGAGGACCAGTCCTCTGTCGCCGATCGACGGCGTCCCCAGCTCGAGTGGCGGACGATCGAGCGTCGTGGCGACGACCGCCAGATCGACACTCGGGTCGAAGGCCACGACCTGACCGCTGGCCGCCTGCCCGTCCGCGGTCGTGAGCGACACACCCTCGGTCCCGGCCACGACGTGGGCATTCGTCACGATGAGCCCTGGGGCGACGAAGAAACCGGTGCCTGACTGGCGTCGTCCGCAGGCATCTCCTTGTACCCGCACCGAGCTGCGCGCGGCGCGCTCGAGGAGTTCGGGGGACACGGTGCTCTCGAGCGGAGGGGCAGGGATGTCGGGCGCCCTGCGGAGCTCGCTGAACATGCGCGGATAGCCGCCCTGGGTGAGCTGACGCTCCAGGTCGCGGATCTGCGACGGTGGGTCCGGCAGCCACTCGTCGACCGCTGTCGCGATCATCGACCCCCTGGCGCTCGCCGACGGCCAGCCCTCCGTGTCGGCCATGACCGGCACGACGAGCCACGCCAGGACCACCACGGCGGCGACCCCGAGCGCGCCGCCGCCGAGCGCATCGAGGTTCCGGCCGTGGTCCGAGTCGACACCGTGCCGAAGGCGCGAGCCGATGAGGGCGCCGACCGCCTGCCCGAGCGACGCGAGCAGCACCAGCAGCGCGGTTCCCACGAACAGCACCCCCATGTCGGAGTCGAGCCGGAACCAACCGACGACCGTGGGAGCGAGGAGGATGCCGACCCCGAGGCCCATCGCGATGCCGACCCATCCCGAGAGGCGCCGGAGGAACCCCAGGCGCCAACCACCGATGGCGGCGACCAGCGCCAGCGTGAGCAGGATCAGGTCCAGACCGTTCACCGTTGCGACGACCCAGGTCAGGAGCTGGCGAGCCGGGCGGACGTGAGGAAGCCGGTGTGGGCCACCATCCGGTGATCGGGACGCACCGCCTGCCCCTCGACGTACCAGCCACGCTGGAGGACCTCGACCGTCTCGGCGCCGAAGAACGGCCCTGCTGCGATCGTCTCCCGCAGCTGGGCGACCTGGACGACGCTGGGCGTGTAGGCGACGAGGATGCCGCCGGGGCGCAGCGCGCCTGCGGCGTGCGGCACCACCTGCCACGGCTCGGGCAGGTCCAGCACCACGCGATCCAGGTCGGTCTCGTCGATGCCCTCGTAGCAGTCACGCAACTCGACCTGGTAGCGAGCCCGAGCAGCAGCGCCCAGGAACTGCTCGACGTTCGAGACGGCGCGGTCGGCGAAGTCCTCGCGCAGTTCGTACCCGACGATCTCCGCGCCTGCTCGCAACATCCCCATCGACAACGCACCCGAGCCCACGCCTGACTCGAGCACTCTGACGCCGGGGCCGATGTCGGCGATCATCAGCAGCGGACCGATGTCCTTCGGATAGATCACCTGTGCCCCGCGAGGCATCTTCAGGATGAACTCCGACAGGGTCGGGCGCAGCACCATGTAGTTCTGACCCCGACCCGTGCGGACGGTCGACCCCTCGGGTTGACCGATCACGTCGTCGTGTGGCACGAAACCGGAGTGCGAGTGGAACTCCTTGCCGCTGCGCAGGGTCACCTGGTACTTGCGGCCCTTGGAATCGAGGAGCTGGACGAGATCGCCCTCCTCGAGTGGTCGAGTCATCGTGGGTCCTCGTTCGATCGTGTCGTGCCGAGCTGGATCTCGACCGGCGCCGGCGGAACCGACCGGCTGTGTCGATCCGTCGTCGCCCGGTCGACCAGGCGACAGAAGGCACAGAGCTCTGCTTCGCTGGGCGAGCCACAGCGATCGCACCTGCCGAGCCCTGCCGCGTCACCACCGGTCGCCCCGGAGCGGAACTGCTCTGCGGCGCGGCGGAGGAACCCGAAGTAGAAGTCCGCTTTCGTTCCCGGCGACCGCAGCTCGATGTCGTTCAAGGCGTCCTTGTAGCCGATGTGCTTGTTCCCCGCGGACATCGGACACTCCTCGACCAGGTAGTCGATGCCTTTCACGATGCAGTAGGCGGCGGTCTCACGCTCGGAGAGCCGCACGAGCGGCTTGACCTTCCGGGGGAATCCGTTCGAAGCGGGCAGCACCGGCGCCTGCCGCGCCAGGTAGTCGGTCTGCCAGTGCAGGACGTTGCCGAACAGCACCGCCGCCTCGTCGTCGAGGTTGTGGCCGGTGACCAACACGTCGAACCCGCCCTCGATCGCCGCCCGGTCGAACAGGTGGCGCTTCGATGTGCCGCATGCCGAGCACGGTGCGCGTCGCGCCGCACGGGACCCCTCTGGGATGTCGAAGCCGTACTCCTCCGGGAGGTCCACCTCGTGGAGCACCAGCCCACGCGATGCGGCGAACCGGCGTGCGTGCTGGCCCGAGACGTCGCTGTAGTCACCGATGCCGAGACCGACGTAGAAGCCCTCCACGTCATGGCCCAGCTCGAGCAGGAGGTCCCACACCGCCAGGGAGTCCTTGCCGCCCGAGACCGCCACGAGCACGCGGTCACCCGGAGCGATCATGGCGAACTCCCCGATCGCCCGGTCGACCTGGTCCCGGCAGAACCGCAGGAAGTGATCCGGGCAGAAGTTCGCGTTCGCGCGTCGGACGTCGACGACCGCGGGGCCGCGGCACACCCGACACTTCACGATGACCCTCCGGAGATCACCGGACGGACCTCGACCTCGTCCTCGTCCTCCAGCCTGGTGTCCCCCGGCACGAGTTCGCCGTTGCGGACGACGAGCACGGACTCGCGGTTGAGCCCGAGCCGATCGATCAGCACCGACACGAGGATCGGCCCGGCGACCTCATCGGTCCTCGTCGGGTTGCGCAGCTGGACGATCACGACGCCCATGATGGTCGACCAGGAGCGGCGATCACAGTTCGCGCCGAGCGGACACCGTGCGGCGGGTCGGTGTGTCCGCGTGTCTCGAGCCGACGAACGCCGTCAGTCGTAGACGGTGACCCTGGGACGTCGGCTCCCACCTGTGCGACCCGCCCGAGCCTTGGCGAAGCTCGTCGCTCGCCGCTCGGCCAGCTCTGCTGAGGTCCGCTCCAGCGAGGCGGACAGCTTCGCCTGCTTCTTCGTCGGTGTCATGACACGGTCGAACCGCGCGCCCCGCCGCCGCTCGCGCCGTTCCAGCCGCCGGGACCGGCGGGATCCTGGTTTCGTCCGGTCGAGCCGGCGCTGGGTCCGGGCCAGTCGACGAGCCGCCTTGAGCTGCGCGCGCGACGGACGGCTGGCCCGTCGGTGCTGTTCGCGAAGGGTACGTTCCCGATCGGAGAGCTTCCGCTCGGCCCGCGTGGGGGCCGGGCGGGCGATCACGGTGTAGCGCTCGCCGGGCTCGAGCCGTACCGAGCTCACCGACTCGTCGGCGTGGCGCAGCGCCTCACGGACGTTGTCGCCGAGATAGGAGATCCCTCGCCCCGCGAGTTCCCCCATCAGACCGTCCCCCAGCACGCGGTGACGGAACTGGTCGAGCGCCAGCTCCTTCAGCTGCCTGATCATCAGGAGCGGCGCACCTCGATCACCGCGGAGGACCGACGCCCACCACGCCGACCGAGCAGGAAGGCGACGACGAGCATCACGACCAGCAACAGCACCCCGACGGTCACGATCTGCTGCTTGGCGGACTCGACCTGCTGCTCGGCCTCACCCTGGAGCTCTCCCAACTTCGCCCGGATGTCCGCCGGGTCGATCCGACCCGTGTCAGTCGCACCGCTCATCGAGTACCTCCGGGGTTCGTTGGTGTGGCCGAGGACCGCGAGCTGACGAATCGCATGAGCCGCCAGATGAACACTGCGATCAGCACGAGGCCGACGACCAGGGTGATCAGGTAGGGCGCCCAGGACCAGGTGCCGCCATCGAGGGACAGTGGGTCGTTGAAGAGCTCGATCTGCTGCAAGCCGCGCAACAGGGCGAGCAGCAACAGGGTGAGGCCGACTCCGAGCAGCAGCGAGCCCGCGATGCCGTACCCGAGCGAACGCCCCAGGGTGCGCAGCGGATCGACCGTCTCCTGTTTGGCGTAGCCGACGACGAGTTCGCGCAGCTCGTGCAGTTGCGCGGTGGGTCCGTTGCGTTCGGATGATGCCGACCACGATCGGTCGGGTGACGCTCCTGACACACGTACCTCCTCGGTGGGCAACCTTTGTAGCACCCCGACGTACCCGCGACCGTCGACCGTCACCCCTCGGGTCGGTCCAGCTCGGCTCGCAGCAGGATCTCCTGGTCCGCGAGCAGTTCATCCAGCAGCGCCAACCGGGCGGCGATCTCGGTGGTGGCGAGCACACGCTGACGGTCCAGCGCACCGAGGGGGCTGAGGGTGGCGATCTGGTAGCTGCATTCACCCAGGTCGTCGCTGAGCTCCGGTATCGCGACCTCCTCCGCGTGCCCGAGCTGCACCATCAGCTCGGCCAGACGATCGAGACGTCCACGAGCGGACGCGACTGCTGCGGACAGCTCGCGGCGCGCCGGCGGCCCCGGCGTGAGCGGCTCGTCGGGCCAGTCCGTCACGACGGCGCGAGGGAACGGATCGTCCTCGAGCCAGTGGTCCACCCTGATCCTCCGAACGCCGACCGCCGCGAGGGCGACCCTGCCGTCGTCCGCCCTGGAGAGGTCCAGCACCCGTGCTGCGCAGCCGATGCCGGTGCGGGCTTCACCCCCGCCGACCTCGCTGCCCCGCTCGATCAGGACCACACCGAACTCTCGGCGGTCCGACAGCAGGACCGTGTCGACGAGCACCCGGTAGCGCGGCTCGAACACGTGCAGCGGCAACAGCATGCCGGGGAGCAGGACCGAACCGAGTGGGAACATCGGCAGTTCGTAGATCTCGTCGTGGTCCACGGTGTCGTCAGCCATCAGGTCACCCCTGCGGAGCCGGCGGGAGGGGCCCGAGCTGGTCGGGCGACGGGGCGGTCGGATGGTCGACCATCGAGACCAGCAACTGCTGCTGGAGACCGAGGTCGGTGGAGGTCACCTGGCGTCCTGGCGTGTTGATGACGAACGAGAAGCCGAGCTGTCGTTCGCCGTCGGTCCCCAACCACCCGCTGAGCGCCGCGACCGAGAGCAAGGTACCGGTCTTCGCCCGCACACGCTCACCGAGCGGCGGACCGGTCAGTCGATCTCTGAGTGTGCCGTCCTGGCCGGGCACCGCCAGGCCGCCCGCGACCACGCCGACCGGTCCGTCGTCGACGAGCACCGCCGAGAGCAGGTCACAGGTCAACAGCGACTGCTCCGAGAGGCCCGAACCGTCGTCGAGCACCACTCCTTCGACGGGGAGGTCGTTCTCGGTCATCCAGTTGCTGATCGCCTCGAGTCCTGCCTCGGTGGATCCGACCCCTCCGTGCCGCAGGCCGATCTCCTTGACGAGCAGCTCGGTGGTGGTGTTGTCCGAGAAGCGGAGCGCCTGCTGGGCCAGTTCCGCGACCGTGAGCGACGGGACCTCGGTCAACAACGCCGCGTCGTCGGGAGCGACCCCGGCGAGCGGTGGGCCGGCCACGGTCACCCCACGCTCCCGGAGCAGGTCGGTCAGCACGGACGCCGCATGCACCGCCGGTTCGTCGGTCGGACCCAGTCCGACCGTCCAGCCGTCGTCGACGAGGAGCGCAGAGAGCGGCCCGACCTGGCCCTGGGTCAGGAACCGCTCCGGCCACGCCGGCACCGTGCGCACCAGGTCGTAGCGGCTCTCGTCGCCGACGACGGACCCGGTGATCTCCCGCACGCCGGCAGCGACGACCTGATCCGCGACCGCGGCGACGTCGGTGGCCGGTGGCACTCCGTTGGGGAGCTGCGCGAGGTACCCCGCGGTGCTGAGCAGCGGATCTCCGCCACCCACGAGGTACAGGTTCCCCAGCACCACCGAACCGTCGGTCGGTGCCCCATCGGTCACGAGCGTGGTGGCTCGCCGTTCGTCGGGGTCGAGCAGGTCGAGTGCGGCTGCGGCGGTCAGCAGCTTCATGTTGGACGCAGGTACCAGTGGCACGTCGTTCCCCGAGAGCACGAGCGGGACACCGCCATCGTCGACCCGGATGCAGCTCGTGTCGGGGGCTGCGTCGAGGACCGGTTGGACAGCGGCCCGGAGGTTCCTCGCCGCGACCGGTTCGGTGAGCAACATCGGCGCGCGCCGTGCGGAGAGGACCGGTGTGGTGGCGGAGAGGTCGTGCCGGGCGCCGGAAGCGACCTCGAGCTCGGGTTCGGTGAGCACCGCCAGCACGATGACCGCCACCCCCGAGATCGCAAGTGCAGCGGCGAGACCGAGCAGTCCCACGCGTGGGAGTCGGGCCCCGGTTCGGCGGGAGCGACGCCGACGCACCACCCGCGGCGCAGCAGGTCGGTCGATCTCCACCGGACCGGTCTGGCGGCGAACGATCGGCATGTCGCGCTGGGACCGGAAGCGGTCAGGGTCGATCGGCGTGGCACCGGCGCGTTCCGCCGGGTTGCGGCCCCGGCGAGGATCGGGTGGCTCCTCGTCAGTCATCGCGAGGTCCGGCTCCGCGCCCGGATCCGCTCGCCGGAGCAGCGAGCCCTCGACGCTGCAGGAAACGACTCCGCTGCCACAGATGACCCAACGCGGCCACCGCCCGGTCCGCAGATGCGTAGCAGAGCCGTCCGGTCGCGCGCACCGTCGCTGGTCCGGGGTTGTCAGGGAACGCGACCGCGAGCTCGGACGCGGTCAGGATCGGCTTGCCGGTGGCGACGGAGACGTCGTGGGCCGCCCGGGCGTACCGGGCGTCCTGGCGCTCGTGGTAGGCGACGATGCGCGCCACGTCGGCGTCCTGGGCGAAGGGGCCCGTGCGCAGCATCCGGGCCTGGTTCGACTGGATGCCGAGGCCCAGGTAGATGACCGCATCGACCGCATCGTGTGCGGCGACCAGTTCCAACAGGGCCGGGATGGTGTCGCGGGTCTCGCCGCCCGCCAGGTCGACCGGGTTGTTCCGGCTCCAACGCGGCGGCAGGTGCTGGTCGATCTGATCTCGCAGGTCGTCGGGCAACTCGACCAGTTCGAGGTCACGGTGACGGGTGACCGCATCTGCGGTGACGACCCCCCACCCGCCGGCCGTGGTCATCACGAGCACACGGTTGCCCCGTGGCAGCGGCTGGGTGGCGAACGTCGCCGCTGCCTCGAACGCCTCCTCGACCGACGCAGCTCGCGTGGCACCGCACTGGCGAAGCGCTCCGTCGAAGGTCCGGTCGTCGGAGGCGAGCGAGCCGGTGTGGCTCGCTGCGGCGCGTGCTCCGCCACTCGTGGCGCCACCCTTCATGATCACCACCGGCATCGCAGCCGCCACGTCTGCGAGCGAGCCGATGAAGCCGCGGCCATCAGGGATCCCCTCGACGTAGGCCAGTGCGACGTCGGTGGCGGGGTCCGTCGCGTAGAAGCTCAGGTAGTCGACGACCCCGGTCGCCGCTGCATTTCCGGCGGACACCGCACGCGAGATCCCGACGCCGGTCGCGCACGACCAGTTCATGAAGCTCGACACGAAGTTCCCCGACTGGCTGGCCACACCGATCCCACCGGCGGGCGGGTACGGCGCCACGATCTGGGCACAGAGCGACGCCGGAGTGGAGACGACACCTTGGCCGTTCGGACCGGCGAGCAGGATCCCGAGCTCGTCGCACAGCGCCACCAGCGCCGCTTCGTCCGCCCGTCCCTGCTCGTCGGACTCCCCGTAGCCGGCGGTGGTCAGGAACGCCGCGCGCACACCCTTCGCTGCGGCGACCCGCAACAACTCCTCGTTCGCCGCCTTGGGCGTGCACACGAACACCAGATCGGCCACGCCGCTCGGCAACTCGTCGAGCGATCTGATCGTGTCGACGCCGAGGACCGCGCTGCCCTCCCGGTTCGTCGCGTACACGCCACCCTGGTAGCCGTTCGCGAGCAGGTTGTGGAGACTCACGAAACCGAACTTGCCGGGATGCGTCGACGCACCGGCGACGACCACGCCCCTGGGCTCGAACAACGCCCGGTACTGCTCCAGGCCGGGGATCACGGCGCCACCTGGGTGTCCGCGAGCTCGACCAGCGCGTCGACGGCCACCGGTCGACCATCGTGGACGATCAACGGGTTCAGGTCGACCGACAGCAGGTCGGCGTTCGTCGTGGCGGCGGCGGACAGGCCCAGCAGCACATCGACGAGCAGTCCACGTTCGACCGCGGGCTCGCCCCGGAACGGGCCCAGCAGCTCACGGTGCTGCAGCTGCTCGAGCATCTCCTCGGCGTCGAGCGCCTCGATGGGTGCGAGCCGCACGGCGACGTCCGCAACGGCCTCGGCGAGCACGCCGCCGATGCCCACCACCACCGTGGGGCCGAACTGCTCGTCGGTCGCCAGCCCAGCGAGCAGTTCACGAGTCCCCGAGATCATGGGTGCGATCAGCACGCCGGTGGCATCGTCCTGCGGCATGGCGGCGCCGAGCAGCTCGCCCACCGCAACCCGCACAGCCGCCTCGTCGGTCAGCCCGAGTCGGACCAGACCGCGTTCGGTCTTGTGCGCGATCCCGTCACCGCAGAGCTTCGCAACGACGGGAAACCCCAACTCGGTCGCTGCAGCCGCTCCTTCGTCGGGTGTGGCGGCGAGTCGCTCCGGCGCGAACGGGATGCCGTGCGCCGAGAGGAACGCCTTCGACTCGGCCTCGGAGAGGGTGCGTGACATGCTCGTCAGGGTACGTGGCGGCAGCGGGCGCGTGGAGCACGCCCCGGGGGGAGGCAGTGCGGTGCACGGCATCATCGAGGGGTTCTACGGACCGCCGTGGACCTGGCAGGAGCGGCACCACGTCGCGACCGTGCTGGCCGAAGCAGGGATGGACGTCTACGTCCACGCGCCGAAGGGCGATCCTCACCACCGCGAGCGGTGGCGCGATCCCTACCCCCGGGACGAGCTCGAGGAGTTCGAGGCCTTCGCCGGCGCTGGGCACCTGCGGCTCGGGGTGACGGTGGGTCCCGGTCTGACGATGGACACCGAGGACCCTGCTGAGCGTGCGCTGCTGCTCGCGAAATGTCAGCAGCTGGTCTCGACCGGCGCACGCCTCGTCGGGCTCCTGCTCGACGATCTCGAGCCGAGCCCCGGCAGCGGGCGTCGCCACGGTCGCCTCACCACCTGGCTGCGCGACGAGTTGCGGGACGACGTCGAGCTCTTCATGGTCCCGCTGCACTACACAGGGTGCGCTCCTGCGCCCTACCTCGACGAGCTGGCCGCCGAGCTCAGCGACGACGTCCCGGTGGGCTGGACCGGGCGCCACGTCGTGAACGCCACGATCACCGCTGCGGACGCCCGGCAGCGTCGCGCTGCGGTGGGCGGCCGCCGGCCGCTGCTGTGGGACAACACCCCGGTGAACGACGCCGTGATGTGGCGCAATCTCTTCACCGGCCCGCTCCGGGGACGTGAACCGGCGGTGCTCGACGAAGTCGCCGGCTACCTGGCCAACCCCATGCCCCAGGCCCGTGCGTCGATCCCGGCGTTGGTCTCCGCCGCAGCGTGGTGCCGTGGCGCAGATCCGCATGACGCATGGGAGGTCGCGGTGGGCGCGGACCGCGTGCTGGCCGAGGGATGCGACGGAGCCCGCATCTCCGAGCTCACCGACGCGGCGCTCGGAGGCGACCCGGTCGCGCTCAGCGACCTGACGACCTGGTTCGTCGCAGCCGAGCACTGCGACGCCGGCGGATTCGGGGAGCCGGCGCTGCCCTGGGTGGAACAGCTGCGGCTCGAGGCCGCGGTCGGTCGGACCGCCTGCCAGCTGCTCGCCGCCGATCCCGACGAGGCCTCGCGCGGCGCTCCGCTCCTCTACGTGATGTGGCCCATCGGGTGCGGCACCGGCCACGAGGTCCTCGGTGGGCGCGGCCAACTGGTGCCGGCGATGGGCCAGGACGACCGCAGCCGTTGGTACGCCGACCCTGCGTCCTACCGTCCACCGCGCAACGTGATCGACCGTCTGGTGGCTGCCGTGTTCGCCCGATCGGGCCACCGGGGCTGACGCGGGATCGGCCGCGGCGCGCTGCGGCCTATGGTGGGCCCATGCAGATCGTGGCGGCGCTCTACATCGACGACATGGAGCTCCGACAGGTTCCCGGTCCGTCGACACGGATCGACCTGAACGGCGTCCAGTTCTCGGGCCCGTCGCCAGCACCGTTGCCGGTCACGATCACCCCCCACCTGGTCGTGATCGTGCGCAACGAACCGGGAGCGTCGCCCACCGGAGCACTCGAGGTCGTTTTCCGGCGGGGTGACGTGCAGATCGCGCGCAACGTGCAACCCGTCGAGGTCGAGCCCGGCAAGTTCGCGTACCGACTCGTGCGCGGCGAACTCGAGTTCGACGAACCCGGCACCGTCGAAGCGCACTGTCGGATCGACCAGGGACCGGCGACCGTGGTGCCCTACACGCTGCTCGATCCGGTCGACTGACCGGTCGGGTGCGCACCGCGGTCGCGATCTCGGAACACCCGCTCGCGACCCACGCCGTCGGCGAGTGCGTCGGGCGGATCCTGGAGATCGGGGGCGAAGCCCCGGACCTGCTGGCGGTCTTCACCACCCAGGCGCAACTCGGAGCACTCGAAGATGTCGTCAGGGCGACCCGGCAACTGCTCCGACCCGCCACCACCATCGGCGCAGGGCTGGAGTCGGTCATGGCCGACACCCGCGAGGTGGAGCGACACGGCGCGCTCTCGATGTTCGCGCTGTGGAGCGACGATCCCGGGGGCGCACCCCGTGCGCGTTCGTTCCGGTTGCGCACCTCGGGCTCACCCGAGGGGCCGGAGCTGCTCGGCGCCTCGGGCCTTCGCGGCGCCACCGGGACCCTGCTGGTGCTCACCGACCCGTTCAGCACACCGTCCGAGGCGCTGCTGGATCAGCTGGAGCGTGTCGCTCCCCTCCTCCAGGTCGTCGGCGGGGGCGCCTCCGCCGGCCGTGCACCCGGCGGCAACGTGCTGGTGCTCGACGGTCAGCTCCACCGGGACGGCGCCGTGGCCGTGCTCCTCCCCGACACGATTCCCGTGCACCCGATCGTGGCCGGGAGCACCCGCCCGCTGGGCGACACCTTCACCGTCACCGCCACCGAGGACGAGTTGATCACCGGTCTGGGTGGCCGCTCCCCCATCGAACGGTTGGAGGAGCTGCTGGTGTCGCTCAGCCCCGAGGAGCGGGGCGTGGCCGTGGCCAATCTCCACCTGGGCAGGATCCTCGATCATGACGACCCCGACGGCCACGTCCACGTGCTGCAGCTGCTGGGGATCGATCGTGGCCGTCGAGGTCTTGCGGTCGCCGGCCAGGTCGAGGTGGGCGAGTCGGTCCGCTTCGAGCTGCGGTCGCCCGACGCCGCGACCGCATCGCTGCGCGATCGGATCCGGGGACGCCGAGGGACCGGCGGGCTCGTTCTCAGCTGCACCGAACGCGGTCACAGCTGGTTCGGGGAACCTGACCACGACGCAGCGATTCTCTCCGAGGAGCTGGGGGTTCCCCTCGGTGGCGGCTTCTTCGCCGGGCAGATCGCCCCGCTCGCGGCACGGCCGTTGGGGCACCGGGGGTCGCTGGTGGTGGCGCTGTTCGGCTGAGGTGAGGCGGGTCGCTACGATCCCCCCACCACGAACCAGGAAGTTGGAGCACATGGCTGAGGGACCTCCGTCCGGCGTCGAACTCGAACGACGGGCGATCGACGTGATCAGGGCGCTGTCGATGGACGCGCCCCACGCCGCACGGTCAGGACATCAGGGCACGGCGATGGCCCTCGCCCCGTTGGCCCACGTGCTGTGGACCCGCATCATGCGCTACGACCCCTCGGCCCCCGATTGGCCCGACCGGGACCGGTTCATCCTCAGCTGCGGCCATGCGTCGATCCTGCAGTACGCCATGCTCCACCTGACGGGCTACGGGCTCGAGCTCGACGATCTCCGTGCGTTCCGGCAGTGGGGCTCGGCGACGCCCGGCCATCCCGAGGCAGGGCACACCGCCGGGGTCGAGGTGACCACGGGCCCGCTGGGCCAGGGCTTCGCCAATGGCGTGGGCATGGCACTCGCCGAGCAGTCGCTGCGTTCCCGGTTCGGCGACGACGTGATCGACCACCACATCTACGCCATCGTCTCCGACGGCGACCTCGCCGAGGGCATCAGCCACGAGGCGGCCTCGCTCGCCGGTCACCTGGGCCTCGGACGTCTGGTCTACGTCTACGACGACAACCACATCTCCATCGACGGGCCGACCGAGCTCGCGCTCAGCGACGATGCGGTCGGACGATTCGAGTCCTACGGCTGGCACGTGCTCCAACTCGGCGAGTCCGCCGAGGATCTCGATGCGCTCGAACAGGCGCTCCGCTCGGCACGCGACGAGGCCGACCGCCCGTCGCTCATCGTGCTGCGCAGCCGGATCGCCCATCCGTCGCCGGACCACATCGACAGCCCTGCGGCGCACGGACTCGCGTTCGACGACGAGAGCATCGCGCGCACCAAGGAGATCATGGGTCTCCCCGACGAGCCCTTCCACGTGCCCGACGAGGTGCTCGCGTTCTACCGGGACGCCGGAGCACGTGGCGTCGTCGAGCGCGCCGATTGGAACCAGCGCGCCGCCTCCCGGCTCGCGGGTCGCGAGGACGAGTGGGAGGCGACACTCGGCGGCCGGGGCCTGCCCGGATGGCACGAGGCCCTGCCCACGTTCGAGCCGGGGGCCGGACCCGCCACCCGCGTCGCGTCACAGCAGGTCCTCAACGCCATCGCACCACAGGTACCGGGCCTCCTCGGTGGCGGCGCAGACCTGACCGGCAACACGGGCACCGCCCTGAAGGGCGCGACCGCGGTCAGCCGCGACCAGCGGGGTGGCTCGCAGGTCTACTTCGGCATCCGGGAGCACGCGATGGCGGCTGCGCTCGTCGGCGCGGCGCAGCACGGCGGCGTCCTGCCCTTCGGCGGCACGTTCCTCGTCTTCGCCGACTACATGCGCCCCTCGGTGCGACTCGCTGCGCTCTCGGGTGCCAAGGCGGTCTTCGTGTGGAGCCACGACTCGGTGGGCGTCGGCGAGGACGGCCCGACACACCAGCCGGTCGAACAGCTGATGTCGCTGCGCGTGATCCCGTCGTTGATCGTCCTGCGGCCCGCCGACGCAAACGAGGTGGCAGCCGCGTGGCGGGTCATCGTCGAGGGCGACGAACCCGTCGCGCTGATCCTGAGTCGGCAGAACACACCCGTGCTCGACACCACCGCCGACCGGGCGGCCGCCGGGGTCGCGAATGGCGGCTACACCGTGGTCGACGCCGATGAACCCGATGCCGTCATCGTGGCCACCGGGACCGAGGTGGCGGTCGCTGTCGAGGCAGCGGAGGCGCTCGCCGCCGAAGGGCGTGCGGTGCGCGTCGTTTCGCTTCCCAGCTGGGAGCTCTTCGAGGCGCAGTCCAGTGACTACCGCGACGAGATCCTCCCACCGGGGGTCCCCACCGTCTCGGTGGAGGCCGGCGTCACCCTGGGCTGGCGGCGCTACGCCGACGTGAGCATCGGCATCGACCGATTCGGGGCGTCGGCGCCGGGCGCCACGGTGCTCGCCGAGCTGGGGATCACCTCCGAGGCGGTCGCCGACGCCGTTCGCGGCCTCGTCTGACCGAGGACGTCACCCCCACCTAACATCTCGGCATGGGGAACCTCCACGACCTGCATGCCATCACCGACCAGAGTCCCTGGCTCGACAACCTCCGCCGGGGATGGCTGCGGTCCGGGGAGATCGAGCGTTGGATCGAACGCGGGGTGCGAGGCATCACCTCCAACCCGTCGATCTTCCAGAAGGCGATCGAGTCGGGTGAGGAGTACTCCGACCAGCTCGCCGAGCTGGTGCGCGGCGGCGCATCGGTCGAGTCGGCCTACTGGGACCTCGTCGTGGACGACATCGTCGACGCACTCGCCCTTCTCCAGCCCCTCCACACCGCCTCCGGTGGCGCCGACGGCTTCGTGTCGGTGGAGCTCAGCCCGGCGCTCGCCCGGGACACCGGCGCGACGGAACAGCAGGCACGCGAGCTGTGGGACCGCATCCGCCGACCCAACCTCTACGTCAAGATCCCTGCGACCGTCGAGGGGCTTCCGGCGATCCGCCGCATGATCGCGGAGGGGCGCAGCATCAACGTCACCCTGATCTTCGGACTCGAGCGGTACCGCCAGGTCATGGAGGCCTACCTCGCCGGCCTCGAGGAGGCAGTGGAGGGCGGGGCCACCGATCTCTCGGTGGTCAGTTCGGTGGCCAGCTTCTTCATCAGCCGGGTGGACACCGAGGTCGACCGGCGTCTCGATGCAGTCGGCACACCTGCTGCGCTCGCGCTGCGGGGCACCACCGCCGTCACCCAGGCCCGGCGCGCCTACGCAGCGTTCCTCGAGACCTTCTCCGGGCCACGGTGGGAGGCGCTCGCCGCCCGGGGCGCCCGTCCCCAACGGCCGCTGTGGGCGTCGACGTCGACGAAGAACCCGGACTACCCCGACACGCTGTACGTCGATTCGCTGATCGGTCCCGGAACGGTGAACACGCTGCCCGAGGCAACGCTCGAGGCGTTCGAGGACCACGGCACCGTCGGGCGGACCCTCGATGCCGACCCCGACGCCGACGTGGCCCGCTGGGAGCAGCTCGGTGAGCTCGTCGACCTCGACGACGTCGCGCAGGTGCTCGAAGCGGAGGGCGTCGTGGCGTTCGAGAAGAGCTTCGACGAGTTGCTGGGTGTCCTGGAATCACGCGCGGCGGATCTCCGCACGATGCATGAGTGACCGTGGTGTCGGGTAGGAGCCCGGCGGTCCCGAGATTCGGGACGTGAGGAGGACACCCACTCGATGCGACGGCCCACCCACAGGAAGATCACCGCTGCGGCGGCTGCACTGGCACTCGGATTCACCGGCGTTGCGTGCAACGACGACGACAACGGCGACGACGTCACGACGACGACCGTCGCACCCGGTGCAGACGACGGCACCGGGAACGGCTACGACGACGGCACCGAGTTCGATGACGGGACCGGGACCGGCACCGACTTCGACGACAACGGCCTCGAGGGCGACAACGGCTGAGCCATCGACGAGCCCCATGCGTTGCGCCGACGACGCCCCGCCGGGACCGGGAGCGGACGTGCGTGCGCTCCCGGTCCCGCGTGTGGCCCCCGCTTCGGTGCGTCGCCGACTCAGCGCTCCACGACGAGCGCGTCGATGGTGCAGCCGACCGGATACCGCTCCTCGCACGGGCCGGTGACCCAGATCCAAACGGCCTGACCCGCCGTCAGCTCCGACTCGGTCACCCGGGCACCTTCGAGGTCCACGACCACCGGGCGTCCATCGGTTCCGGCACGGTCAGGGTCGGCGGACAGCGGGACGACCTGCATCATCTCGTAGTAGCGGTCCGCTCCTGCACCGGGTTCGAGCGCGAGACCGTCCTCACGCTCCACCAGTCGTCCCCACACGGTGGCACCGTCGTCGGGCGAGGGATCACACGCCTGCAGCTGCCACCCCGCGGGGTCGGGCGGCAGCTCCTCGCACCCCTCGGCACCGGCAGCGACGATCACGCCGTCCTCGACCGCAATGCCCACACGTCCGGGCACCAGATCCATGGTGAGCATCAGCGCCTCACCGTCGATCCACTCGACCCGCACGACGGGGTAGACCTCACGGGCCTCGGTCTCGGGCCGACCGACCAACGGGTGTGCCGGACCCAGACCGCTCGGATGCGACTCGGACTCGCCGTCGGGGGGCGCCGCGGGCGGCAGCGTCGTGGCCGGGCCCGGATCGTCATCGCGTGTCGTCTCGGTCATCTCGTCATCGTCTCCACCAAGCACCACGAGTGCCACCACGCCTGCCAGGACGAGCACGGCGGACGACACCGCGACAGCGATCAGTTGCCGTCGGGTCCGTTCGCGAACCTCAGCACGGTGGCCCTCCCCGTCGTCCCCCGGTGATCCGTCCGCAGCAGCACGCTCCATGCCCCACATCCAACACCACTGCGACATCCATCCGACACCAGCGCCGTTGCAACCATCGTTCCCACGTCGGTTCGCTCGCTGAACCGAGTTGGTTCAGGATCTGAACCTGCCCTAGGGTGACCGCGATGCCAACGGAGCCCCGACGCCGGGGGGAGGCGTGAGCGACGACACCGACGCGTGCTCCATCGCGGCCTCGCTCGGCATCGTCGGCGATCGCTGGACGATCCTCATCCTGCGCGACGCCTTCAGGGGCCTCCGCCGTTTCGACGAGTTCCGTCGCGACCTCGACATCCCCCGCGCCGTGCTCGCGGAGCGTCTCCGCCGCCTCGTCGACCACGGGGTGATGACCCGTCGCGCCTACCAGGAACGGCCCGTCCGCCATGAGTACCGGTTGACGCGCATGGGACTCGAACTGTCGCCGATCCTCGTGTCGCTCATGCAATGGGGTGATCGCTGGTGCCGTGAGGACGGTCCACCCACCCTGCTCGTCCATGCGGACTGCGGCACCGAGATCGACCTCCACTTCCACTGCTGGCACTGCGACACGCCGTTCAGCGCCACCGACATCGCCAGCCGTCCCGGCCCGGGCGAGCACCATCGACCGATGCCACCCCTCGAGGGTGCCGACCCCGAGGAGCCACCGGGTGACGAACCGAGTTCACACCGAGCTGCCACCGGCTGAGCTGGCGGCCACCGCGCGAGCGCTGCGCGCCGCGCGCACCGGTGCCCGCATCACCTACTCGCCCAAGGTGTTCATCCCGCTCACCATGTTGTGTCGAGACCGTTGCGGCTACTGCACCTTCGCGCAACCCCCCGCCCGTCTCGACGCTCCGTTCCTCACGCCTGAGCAGGTGCTCGCGATCGCACGGCGCGGTGCCCGCTCGGGCTGCCACGAGGCACTCTTCACCCTCGGCGAGCGGCCGGAGCTCCGCTACCCGGCCGCAGCCGAATGGCTCACCGAGCACGGGTACGGGTCGACCGTCGACTACCTGGTCGAGATGTGCCGGCTCGTCACCGAGCGCACCGGGTTGTTGGCGCACGCGAACGCCGGAGCGCTCGACCACGAGGAACTCGCCGCGCTGCGGACCGTCGCCCCCTCCCAGGGAATGATGACCGAGAGCCTCGTCGAGGACCTCGAGGCGCACCGAGGCAGCCCTGACAAGACGCCGGCGCGACGACTCGCGACCCTCGAGGCCGCAGGCGAGCTCCAGATCCCCTTCACGACGGGCATCCTCGTCGGCCTCGGTGAGACACGGAACGACCGCATCGCCGCCCTCGAGGCGATCGCAGCGGCGCACCACCGCCACGGTCACGTGCAGGAGGTGATCGTGCAGAACTTCCTGCCCAAGCCAGGTACCACGTTCCACCGCCGGCGGCCCTGCCCGACCGAGGACCATCTCGACGCCGTCGCGCTCGCGCGTTCGATCCTCCCCGAAGAAGTGCACCTGCAGGCGCCGCCCAACCTCCACGAGGACTTCGGTCGCCTGATCGATGCGGGCATCGACGACTGGGGCGGCGTCTCGCCGGTGACGGCCGATCACGTCAACCCGGAACGTCCCTGGCCGGACCTGGAACGGCTTCGCGAGGTGACCGAAGCACGGGGCCATGTGCTCGCACCACGACTGACCGTGCACCCCGAATGGGCACTCGACCCTGACCGATGGCTCGACCCGGCCCTGCACTTCGCGGTGCTCGATCGCTCGGACGCCGAAGGGCTCGGCCGGGATGACCCGGGTGCGGTGTTTCCCGAGCGCATGACCGGCAACCTGGGCGCCGGCACGGGTGCCGAGGTGGTGCAGATCACCGGCACGGACCGGTCGACGGCCTGGTACGCCGGCGCCCCGGTCAGCCCTCCGACGCTCGTGCCGGGCGCTGCGTCGGTCGCAGTGGGCCCCGTGGCAGAGGTGCTCCGCGGCGTCCTCGACGGTGACGAGGTGGGCGAGGACGAGATCGTCACGCTGTTCGGTGCCAGAGGGTCCGAGGTGAGGGCGGTCGCACAGGTTGCCGACGAGCTGCGTCGCGAGGCGGTCGGCGACATCGTCACCTTCGTGAGGAACCGGAACATCAACTACACCAACGTGTGCACCTTCAAGTGCCGGTTCTGCGGGTTCTCCAAGGGCCCGATGAGCCTGAATCTGCGAGGGACCCCGTACCTGCTGACCCTCGAGGACCTCGCGGAGCGAACGATCGAGGCCCGCGACGCCGGCGCCACCGAGGTGTGTCTGGTGGGTGGGATCCACCCGAGCTTCGACGGGGACTACTACGTCGACGTCTGCCGTGCGGTCAAGGACGCGGTGCCCGGGATGCACCTGCACGCGTTCACGGCGCTGGAGGTCAACGAGGGCGCGGCCAGACTCGGCGAACCCCTCGAGGACTACCTGCGCCGGTTGATGGAAGCCGGACTTCGTTCCCTCCCGGGAACGGCGGCCGAGATCCTCGACGACGAGGTGCGCGCGGTCATCTGTCCGGACAAGATCGACACCGAACAGTGGCTCGAGGTTCACCGGGTGGCGCACTCGGTGGGGCTTCGTTCGAACGTCACGATCATGTTCGGAACGGTGGAACATCCGCGGAGCTGGGCCCGTCACCTCATCGCGACACGCGAGCTGCAGAAGGCCACCGGCGGTTTCACCGAGTTCGTGGGACTGCCGTTCGTGCACATGGCGACGCCGCTCTATCTCCAGCGTCGTTGCCGGCGCGGACCGACCTTCCGCGAGGTGCTGCTGATGCACGCCGTGGCCAGGATCACCTACCGGGGATGGATCGACAACATCCAGGGCTCGTGGGTGAAGCTGGGGCTCTCCGGCGTCGGCCAGTTGCTCCGCGCCGGGGCCAACGACCTGGGTGGCACGCTGATGGATGAGAACATCTCGCGCGCCGCGGGAGCGGAACACGGCACCGACATCACCCCCGAGGACTTCAGGGCGCTGGTCGAACCGATGGGACGAACCCTGGAGCAGCGGACGACGCTCTACGGGTCGGTCGACCAGCCGCTCGCGACCAGCACCTGACCCACTGGGGTGTCAGCAGTCGATCGTGAGTGGAACCAGCCGCGCGGAGCCGGCAGGTGCGGCGCTCAGCTCCGCGGTCGCACGACACCCCTGTCCCGGCCACAGGAGTTCCAGTCTGCCGGCAGCGAACCCCGGCACCACGACCACGGTGGCCGGCCCGCCCCCGGCCTGCTGGTCCAGGGTCGGCCGACGCTGGCCGAGACCGATCGCCGGGCCGTCCAGTGGTCGGAAGCTCGCGATCGCCTGGTCGAGCGGTGCGGGCACCGGGCTCCCGGGCACGGCGTGGGCGACGACGGTGTGCGCCGGAGCGCCAGCGAAGGATGGCGCGTTCACCTCGATCACGGACTCGGCCAGGGCGCGCTGGGGGGTGCCAGCGGGTCCGTCGCAGCTGACGGCCTCGACACGGACCGTTCGCCGACCCGCCGATGCGAACCTGGCCCTTGCCTGCTCGACCGCACCGGCGGGCCTCGCGGCACCCGTGCAGTCCGGTGCCTCCGGGCCGAGCACCACCGGCTGGAGCAGCGGATCGCCCCAGTCGATGCGGATCCTCGGCGCACCTCCGACGTGGTCGGCATCGAGCCAGGCGATCTCGAGGGTCACCAGGTCACCGGCGGTGGCACCTGGCGCAGCTGGAGCGACCCGGAGCACGAGCGGCTCGTCCGGCGTCGGTGCCGGGATGGGCAGAGGGGCCGCCGTGGCGGGAGGCGCAGGATCCGGGGTCACCAGTGCCGGGGGTCGTGCCGGCGGTGGTTCGACCGGGAGTGCCTCGAGCACCGAGGGATCGATCTCATCGCTGTCGTCACTGCTCCCGTCGTCGGTCTCGGTGGACGGCTCGCCGTCGGATTCGTCGGATTCGTCGGACCCGTCGGGGGCTTCGGTGGTCGTGGTGGTCGTGGTCGTCAGTTCGCCGTCGGCGACGACCTCGTCGGCGCTGTTCGACGCGAGCAACGCCCCCACCACGGCGACGACGAGCAGCACCACCGCGCTGCAGAGCAGCAGGGCACGGTTCCGGCGACGCCGTCGATCGCCGGCTCGGGTGGCCGCCACACGTTGCGCTGCACGATCGAGGTCGATCCCCGGCTCCGCGATGCGGGCCAACAGCTCCTGGCGACGCTCGTGAGGGCTCGCGTTCATGCGGTCCGCCCGATCCGGCGCCCGGCCGCCAACCGACCGGCAACTCGCTCGAGGCGTTCCTCGACCCGGGAGACGTCGACGTCGAACACCAGCGCCACCTCGTCAGGCGGCAGTCCGCCCGCCAGTGCGACCAGCCCCACCCGCCGATCCCACCGAGCAGCATCGACGAGCGCGTCATGGAGCTCGGCGAGCGACAGTCGGCCGTCGAACCCGGCGTCGAGGTCGTCCTCGTCGAGGGCGTACCGCAACGGCACCGAACCAGGGTGGCCCCTCAGCCGCTCGCCGGCGAGGTCGACCACCCGACACAGCGCCGACGTCGTGGCGCGATCGGCCTGCTGTGGCGCGTCGGGCGGCCGGACACCGGAGATGGCCGCCACCGCGACCTCCTCGGCGACCTCGAGCGAGGTGGGGACGGAGGCATCCGGGTCCAGCACCCGACGAGCGAGCCCCACGGCTGCGGGGTACGTGGAGCGGAACCAGATGCCCGCACTCGTCAGGTCCACCACCGCCATTGCGATGAAGGTAGTCCCGGGGCCGCGCGATGCTGGGTATCCTCGCCGCCCGTGACCAGTGCCGCCTCCCCCCCGCCAGACGCCTCCCGGCGAGAGTGGCTGTCGTTCGACCACGATGGCGACACCTATCTCTTCGATGCGTCGTTCCTCACCAGCAACTGGCGGTGCATCTTCGGCGAAGGCTGTCGCGGGGTGCACGAGGTCGACACCACAGAGCTGGGGCACGGGTGTTGTTCACACGGCGCCCACTTCGCCGACGCGGCCGACCGCAAACGGGTCCGCCGCCTCGCACGTCAGCTCGGGGACGACCAGTGGCAGCTCAAGGACGTCGCGGAGGAGCTCGGCGGCCCGATCGCCCGCAACGAGGCCGGCGACTGGACCACCCGGCTCCACGATGGCGCGTGCATCTTCCTGAACCGACCCGATGGACCGCTCGGGGCCGGATGTGCGCTCCACCTCGCGGCGCTGGAGGCCGACGAACCCATCGTCGACTGGAAGCCCGAGGTGTGCTGGCAGCTCCCGCTGCGGCTCTCGCACGCGGTCGACGACGTCGAACACACCACCTGGACCCTCCGCGAGTGGAAGCGGCGGGACTGGGGCGAGGGTGGAGCCGACTTCCACTGGTGGTGCACCGAGGAACCCGACGCGTTCGTGGGCGACGACCCGGTCTACCTGTCCGCTCGGGACGAGATCGTGGCGCTCGTGGGCGAAGAGGTGTACGAACGTCTCGTCGGAGAGCTCGCTGGTCGCCCCTCGGTGACCTGGGTTCCCCACCCCGCCGTACGGCGCTGACGCCCGGCTTGTTCTCAAGTCGGTGCGTCATGACGCCGATCGCTGCGGTGTGACCTCGTTCTCCGCCCAGGAACTGCTGCGTCTCGCCGACGACGAAGGGATGATCTTCCCTGACCACGTGGTCGAGCAGCTCGTCTCCGCCCTCGAAGCAGGAAAGCACGTGATCCTCACCGGGCCTCCCGGGACCGGGAAGACGACCCTCGCCTACCTCTCCGCCGAGCTCGCCCGGCACTCGATGCTGTGCACCGGCTACCAACCCACGACCGCCACGTCGGAGTGGACGACCTTCGAGACGATCGGCGGCCTCCAGCCGACACCGGAGGGCCTGATCTTCAGGGCGGGGTTGTTCGTCGAGGCGATCGAGAGCGGACGCTGGCTGGTCATCGACGAACTGAACCGCTCGAACTTCGATCGTGCCTTCGGGCAGCTCTTCACCGTGCTGTCCGGCTCGGCGGTCGTGCTGCCGTTCCGACGACAGGGCCAGATCATCCCCATCTCGCTGGTCCCCCACGGCGTCGAAGCGCCGCCGGGAACCGATCCGATCCGCCTGCCGGCCTCCTGGCGGATCATCGCCACGATGAACGCGATGGACAAGCACCTGCTGTTCGACATGTCGTACGCGCTCATGCGGCGGTTCGCCTTCATCGAGGTCGGCACACCCCCCGACGAGGCCTACGACCGCCTGCTGGAGGGCGCCGAGGTCGTCCAGCGACTCCTGCCGCTGCGTGCCCTGATCAACCTCGGGCCGGCGATCTTCGTCGATGCCCGCAAGTACGCGGCGCGGCGGGCACGGGACGGCATCACCGAGTCCCGACTGCTCTACGAGGTCTTCTACGCCTTCTTCCTCCCCCAGTTCGAGGGTCTCGACGAGCACCAAGCGGTGCGGCTGTACCGACTGCTCGCGCCTCGGCTCGAGCCGGTCGAGCAGAGCGAGGCCAGACGGGTGATCGCGGAACTGCTCGGGGACGAGCTCGTTGCCTGATCGGCACGCGCCTGACGGCACTGCCGCGCTGTGGGAACGACGCGGCGTGGGAGTTGCCGCGTTGCCCTTCACCGCTGCGTTGATCGGGCGCGACGCCGTCGAGCTGTCGGATGCGGCCGCGTTGTCGCTCGCAGCGAGCACCGAGGCCGTCCGGTTCCTCGACGGCATGGAGCTCCGGGTACGCACCCTCACCTCCACGGTGTCCACCGAGACCCAACGTTGCAACGGTTCGGTGCGCGGCCCGATCCTGTGGTCCGAGACGATCACCGCTCGCGCCAACGCCCTCGGCAACGACGACGTCTTCGTGTGCTTGACCTCGAAGCGGAGCTACGACACGGTCGAGAACCGGGTGATCGTCGATGCACTGGACTCCGTCGGCCGAGCCGGACCGGCGCTTCGCAGCCCGACCGGTGCGCGGGTCGCGCCGGCGGACGCCGAGCGCATCGCTGCGGTCGCCACCGAGGCGACGAGCTGGCGTCACCATCCACGCCTCGCCGGCATCCGCGGCGGACGGCTGCGCGGCAAGGAGCTCGCGCGCCTCCGGGCGGGCCACCGGATCGCCCGTCTCGCTCCCGTGATGGCGGTACGTGAGCGGGTCGCAGAGCCCTTCCGCTCCGAGGACGTGGCAGGACTCGCCGGACAGGCGACCCGCCGGCTCCATCGTTTCGTCGAGGAGGTCACCTGCGAGCTGCAACGTCGCGACCTGATCAGTGGTCGCTGGTCCATCGCCGACGGCGGGCTCTGGTCGCAGGCCCTGTGCTTCCGGCATCCCCTGGCCTCGGGCACCACCCCGGCAGGCCTGTGCTACCGAGGGATCCCGCTCCTGCCTCCGCCTGCGGTGGTCCACGATGCCAGCTGGGCGGACCTGCTCCCGCACGACGGCGTCCGCGTCAACTGCGTCGACGACGTCGATGCGCTCTTGGCCAGGTTCTCGGCTCGCCGTGGGGGTCCGACTCAGCGACGCTCGTCCTCGCCGTCGTCCTCGACGACCTCGTCATAGCGGGCGTCCGGGTCGACCTCGACATCGTCGTCAGCGTCGACGGGATCCTCCACCACTGCAGCGACGACCCCCGGTTCACTCGCGAGATCGTTGAAGATCGCCTCGATGTCGAGGTCGGGGCCACGCTTCAGGTTGCGGGCCTCTTCATACCGCCGGTGACGACCCTTCTTCACGGTTCGACTCCCCGTCATCGATCACTGAATCGCCGAGTGTAGCGCGGGCACAGGCCCGGCACATGAACGCGGCGGGGGTACGCTGCGGCGCCATGGGGAGCTCTCAGGATCGGCGACGCAGCGCATGACCAGCACATCCAACGATCGGCGGACCAAGCGCGATCTGTCCAAGTGGTGGGAGTCGGCCGTCGTCTACCAGATCTACCCTCGCAGCTTCGCCGACTCGTCGGGCGACGGCGTGGGCGACCTGAACGGCATCAGCAGCCATCTGGACCATCTCGCCCGTCTGGGAGTCGACGCGATCTGGCTCTCCCCCTTCTTCCGCTCGCCGATGGCCGACTTCGGGTACGACATCTCGGACCACACCGAGGTCGACCCGTTGTTCGGCACCCTCGAGGACGCCGATGCGCTCATCGATGCCGCGCACGCTCATGGAGTGAAGGTGCTCGTCGACTTCGTGCCGAACCACGTGTCGGACCAGCACCCGTGGTTCCGTTCCGCAGTCACCGAGCCGGAGGGCCCGCACCGGGAGTGGTTCGTCTGGCGCGACCCCGCTCCTGACGGCGGTCCACCCAACAACTGGACCCGCGCCTTCTCCCCAGAACCGGCCTGGACCCTCGACGAGCGCAGCGGCCAGTACTACCTCCACCTGTTCCTCCCCGAGCAACCCGACCTGAACTGGTCCAACCCCGATCTCGTCACCGAGATGCACCGGGTGCTCGAGATCTGGCTCGACCGTGGCGTCGACGGGTTCCGGGCCGATGTCATCCACTGCATCGGCAAGGACGACCGACTCGCCGACCTGCCCGAGGAACTCGTCGGCCTGCCCGCGATGCTCCAGGACTTCGGCCCCGGCACCCACGAGCAGCTTCGTGCCCTGCGGGCGCTGCTCGACGCCCACCCCGCCCGGCCGGTGATGGTGGGCGAGACCTACGTCCTCGATCCGGTGACCATGGCCAGCTACCTGGGCGAGGACGACGAGCTGCACCTCGCGTTCAACTTCTCCGCGCTGCACTGTCCGTGGGATGCGCAACGCTGGCGACGTGAGATCGAGCTGGTGACCGAACTGCTCGAACCGCGTGACGCCTGGCCGACCTGGGTGCTCTCGAACCACGACGTGACCCGACACGCCGAACGTCTCGGCAGCGAAGCTCGTGCTCGCGCCGCTGCGGTGTTGTTGCTCACGCTGCGGGGAACTCCCTTCCTCTACCAGGGCGAGGAGCTGGGCCTGGTCGATGCAGTGGTCGGTGAGGAGCAACGGGTCGATCCGGGAGGACGGGACGGCTGTCGTGCCCCGATCCCCTGGGTAGCAGACCCCGGCCACGGCTGGCCCGCCACGCCCTGGCTCCCGTTCCCACCCGACTCGGAGCGGCGAGCGGCGTCGGCCCAGTACGACGACGCCGGATCGATGTTCGAGCACTACCGGCGACTGCTCGCCCTCCGCCGGCGCACCGTGGCGCTCCGACTGGGCGAGCAGGAGCTGCTCGACGCACCTGCCGGTGTCCTGCGGTGGCGACGGCGCCACTCCGGCGAGGAGATCGAGGTGGCGGTGAACTTCACCGGCGACGCGGTCGAGCTCGCCGTGAGCCCCGGTCGGGTGATCGGTGGCACGTCGCTGCCCGGAGCGGACCTGCCGCCCGGGACACTCGGGCCCGACGAGGCCCGCATCGTCGAGCTCGCCTGACGAATGGACCTCCCCCTGGTCGCGCTGGTGCTCCTCGGCGCGATGAGCGCGCTGCTGGGCAGCCTCGGCGGCATCGGTGGCGCGACGCTTCTGGTCCCCACGCTGCTCGCTCTCGACGTCGACCCACTGCTCGCTGCACCGCTGGGGCTCCTGGTGGTCGCCGCAGGCTCGCTCGCTGCCGCGGCTCGCCAGCTCGACGATGGGCTCGTCCACCACCGACTCGGGCTCACGATCGAGCTCACCGCCTCGGTGGGGACCGTCGCCGGAGCACTGCTGGCCACCCAGATCCCGGCGGTGTGGCTCGCCCGGCTCCTCGGCGTGGCGGCGCTCGGCGGAGCGGTCGCGGCACTCGCCCGTCGCGGTGTCCGGAACCTCCCGGTCGCTGCGTTCGACGCGGACGTGGGTGGCGAGTGGCCCGGAACCCTGGGCGGCCAGTACTCCCTGGCGGGGCGGATGGTGCCCTATCAGGCCCGGAACCTGCCCGGCGGGCTCGCCGTCTCGCTCGTCGCGGGCGCGATCGCGGGAATGTCCGGCGTCGGCGGCGGCTTCGTCAAGACTCCGGCGATGTCGGAGATCATGAAGGTCCCGGTCAAGGTCGCGGCCGCCACGACCACCTTCACCCTCGGCATCACCGCATCGACGGGGTTGCTGATCTTCGCGGTGCAGGGCCGCATCGAGGTCCGAAACGGCGCCGCGATCGTGCTCGGAGCGCTCGCCGGGGGCCTCACAGGTGCACGCCTGCAGTCGCGCCTGCCTGCCGTTGCAGTGCGGATCGCGACCGGCGCGCTCCTCGTCGCCGTTGCACTCGTCGTGATCGGCCGCACGCTGTGAACGATGCCGCCCCCCTCGAGGACCCACCACCGGACCCGCGCCGCAACCGGTTCGTTCCGCTCTCCATCGCCATGCTGCGACTGCTGGCGGCGATCGCGGTGTTGGCGCTGCTGACGGTGCTCGCCCCGCAACCGTGGGACGTCGCTGCTGGCTGGGCGATGGTCGGTGTGCTGGTCGCGGCACCGCTGTTCCGGGTCCTGTGGTTGGTCCAGCGTTGGCTGCGACGCGGCGACCCGCGCTACGCGGTCGTGGGCATGGCCGTCCTCGCAGTGGTGCTGGCGGGCGCCGCGCTCGCAGCGATCTGAGGCTTCAGCCAGCCCGGTCCTCGAGGCGGAGCCCGACGTCACGGTCGAACGCGAGTGCGGCCTCGCCGGCGACGAGACGTCGGATGGGTTCGCCCACGATCTCCGCACGCCACCCCTTGGTCAGTCTCGCCCCCTCGACCCCGCGCAGCAGGTCCTCGAGATCGGAACGCGTCGCGAGCAAGGCGGTCTCGAGGTCGAGATCGCGAGCGCGCTGGCTGACCCACGCCGACACCAGGGGCACCGCAGGTCGGAGCTCGGCCGGCATCTCCGGAACCTGCGAGGCCGGTGGCCGCGCCGGGGTGGAGCGCTCCGAGGCACGCACGACCTCCAGCAGTTCGTCAGCCAGCCCGCCACGCAGGTTCCGGCCGTCGACCCCACGCAACGAACGCAGTTCCTCGGCGGTGTGCGGCGCCGCTCCAGCCACGCCCACCACCCCGAGATCGGACAGCACGAACCGGGGGGTCTGATCCGTCTCGATCGCCTTTCGCTCGCGCCAGGCGGCCACGGCTTGCGCGATCGCGAGCGACGAGTCCCTCAGGTGTCGGATCTCCTTGATCCGGCGCCAGGCGTCGTCGGGGTCACGAGGGCCACGTGTCTCGAGACGAAGGTCCTCGCACGCTTCGTCCACCCATGGAGTTCGGCCCCGTTCCTCGGCTCGCTCGGCGAGCATCGTGTGCAGCTCGAGCAGGTGCGCGACGTCCGCGGCCGCGTAGGTCAGCTGTGCGTCGCCGAGCGGCCGTCGGAGCCAGTCGGTCAGCCGGTCCGCCTTCGGCACGCGGACCGACAGCTCGCGTTCGAGCAGGTTCGACAATGACGGTGAGGTGTAGCCCAGGAAGCCGCCGAGCAGCTGGGTGTCGACGAGCCGGGACGGGATCGTGCCGCACGCCCGTTCCAGCACCTCCAGGTCCTGCCGCGCGGCGTGCATCACGGCGAGACCGGGCCCCTCGAGGATCTTGGACAAGGGGCCCAGATCGACCTCGAGGGCATCGACGAGCACGATGCCGTGCTCGTCCGCGACCTGGACGAGCGCGACCTGCGGGAAGTACGTCCGCTCACGGTGGAACTCGGTGTCCACTGCGTAGCGCGGTTGCCCGACGAGCCGGTCGACGAGGCGCGCCAGGCCGTCCGCGTCGGCGACGAACTCGAAGTCGAGGTCGGTGCCGCTCACATCTCAACCAGGTTCCGCGCCGATGGCGACGGGCCGACCCGACTCGATCCACGCCAGGGTGCCACCGCTGACGTTCGCCACCGTCCGGCCGTGCCCCACCAGCAACTCGCAGGCCGACTTGCTGCGTGCGCCGGACCGGCAGATGACGTACAGGGGGTCACCGTCGGGGACCTCCGCAACACGCTCCGGCAGCTCCGGCAGCGGCACCAGGAGCGCGCCCGGGACGTGCGACTCCTCGTACTCGTCGGGCATCCTCACGTCGAGCACCGCGGCGCCTTCTGCGAGTGCTCCGGCGAGCACGTCGACGTGGACCTGGGGAATGGGCGGAATGGACACCGGGTGGACCTCCGATTCTTCGCAAGGGACCTGCTCGACGGGAGGCTACCCGTGTCGACCCGGCGGTCCACCAACGGGCTCAGCGCTCGACGACCCCGCCGTACACGTGGTCACCGCCCCGAGCCGTGCCGTGGTCGGCCACCGCCGCACGGAGGTCGTCGACGAAGGCAGCCGCCACCCGGTCGTGGCCGGGAGATGCCATCACGTGCAGGCCACCCGGCTGGCGGTCGAGGTTCCAACCACGGTCGTCCATCACGTCGGCGACGGCGTCGAGGTCAGGAGCGTCGGGGTGTCGGGGATCCGGGCCGAACTCGAACACCGACATGTCCGGATCCGACGTGATGCACAGACCGTCGATCGATCGGACGCCGTCGGCGAAGACCGTCGTCGCATCACTGACCCGTCGGGCCAGACGGAGGTAGCCCTCCTCGCCGAGGTGCACCATCGTCGCCCACGCCCCGGCGATCGGCGAGCCGGGACGGGTGCCCGCCGAGGACGACGAGGCGTACAGCCCTCCTGGCCAGTCGTCGTACATGAAGATCTGCCGGCGGTAGAGGTCGCGATCCCGGTACAGGACGGTCGAGACGCCCTTGTAGCTGTAGCCGTACTTGTGCAGGTCGGCCGACAGCGAGGTGACGCCGTCGACGTTGAAGTCCCACGGTGCCACGTCATGGCCGATTCGTTCCCAGTACGGCAGCAAGTACCCACCGAGGCAGGCATCGACATGGCAGAGCACCTCGTGCTCCGCTGCGATCCCGGCGATCTCGGCGATCGGATCGATGACGCCGTAGGGATAACACGGTGCCGACACCACCAACAGCGCCGTCCGTCCATCGAGCGCCTCGCGGTAGGCATCGGGATCGGCACGTCCGTCGGCGCGAACCGGAAGCGACCGACGCTCGACATCGAGGTAGGCGCAGGCCTTCGCGAACGCGGGATGCGCAGTGGCGGAACAGAGGAGCACCGGGTGATCCACGCCGCGCTCGCGGGCGTGATCCCGCGCCGTCTGCACCGCGAGGAAGATCGACTCGGTCCCACCCGAGCTGAGGCTGCCGTGACCAGCTCCGAAGAGCGACGTGGCCATGTCGATCAGTTCACCCTCCATGCGCAGGAGGGTGCGGTACCGGAAGGGGTTCAGGGCGTTCTCGTGCAGGAACATCGACGCGACCTCGTGCTGCAGGCGCTCGAGCTCCGGGTCGTCGGTGTTGTACACGAGGCTGAACGCCCGCCCCCCGCGCCAGTCGAGGTCGTGATGGCGTTCTTCGCGGAGCTCGCCGAGCAGTTCGTCGACGTCACGTCCTTGCGCCGGGGGGCCACCGGTCGTGGGTTGGTCCATCGTGGTCATCTCAGGAAGGTAGTGGCGGCCAGTCGGGATCGCACTGGTGGAGGAAGTGCCGGCAGCGCTCCTCCTCGTCGACCTCACCGATCTCCGCGGCCGCGGCACGGAGCCCTTCGAGCGCCCGGAGGAACCCACGGTTCGACTCGTGCCGCCAACGGACATAGCCACTCCCCCGCCAGCCAGAGGCCCGCAATGTGTCCAGCCCACGGTGGTACCCGACCCGGGCACAGGCGTAGCGCTCGACCGGATCACGTCCCAGCTCCGACAGACGCGCCCACCCGTCGAGGAACTTGGGCCACCGAGCGACGACGTCGGCGACCGCGTCCCGACGTTGCTCGACGGGCTGCTCGAGCGCCGCCTCGAGTGCGGTGACTGCTTCGGCCGGCTCCCGGTTGATCACCGTCTCGGGGGGACCGGAGGCGGAGAGGTTGACGGGTGCATCGGACATGGCGGCCATGCTAGGGCGAGAGCGGCCGTCCTTCGGGGGCGACGTCGTCCGATCGGGCATCCGGCGGCGTGTCCGACACGTCCTCCGGGGCCACCGGGGCGACCTCGCCGGTCGGCTCGTCGAGCTCGGCTCCCGTGATGATCGCGCCGTCGGGTGACTCGGCGACCTGCTCGGCGCGTCGCACCGCACGACTCCTGGCGGACAGCACCAGCCGCCCGATCGGGGCGAAGAGCTCGGTCGTGCGTCGACGATCGTCCAGCTGGTCGGAGCGCGCTTCGAGGAACCGCGAGGAGTTCTCGTAGCCCTGATGGATGAGCTCCTCGGTCCGGCTGAAGTCGTCGTAGCGGATGTCGGGTCGCTCACCCGGAGGCAGCACGACCGCCTCGACACGCGCTGGCAGGCTGGCCAGGTCGCGAGCGAAGCGGCTGTTGCGTGCGACCCAGTACGCGAGCAGTGCGCCGTCCAGGGGGCGTCGGATCTCGACATCGGGCCGGCCGTGCGGACCCAGCTGCAGCACGTAGATCGTGCGGCAGCCGAGCTCGACCGCACGGGCGATCGGCACGTTGTCCACCACGCCCCCGTCGACGTAGCGCCGGCCGTCGATCGTCACCGGCGGGTACACCGCCGGCAGCGCCGCCGACGCGAGGATGGACGGAACCAACTCACCCTCGTCGAACCAACGCTCCACGGCACGATCGACGTCGACCGCGACGCACTGGAAGGGCAACGCGAGGTCGTCGAACCGGCGGCGCGATCCGAGCAGCTGTTCCACACCGCCGCGCAGGCCGTCGTTGCTGTGCAACGACGCGCCCTTGCGGAGCAGCTGGACCGCCGAGGGGATCCGCGACGAGGGCATCACCGTGTCGGTCGCGTGGATCCAATGGTCCTCCAGGCGCGCCACACCTCCCGGGCCGGGCTCGGCTGCGTACGCAGCGCCGTTGAGCGCGCCGATCGAACACCCCAGCACCACGTCGGGGGTCACGTCGCGCTCCGCGAGTGCTCGCAGCATGCCCACCTGGATCGCGCCGAGATTGCCGCCGCCGGAGAGCACGAAGGCGATGCGGGGTCGACGGACCGTTCCGTCCCGCCGCGTCAGGTCGCGCAAGTTGGCCATGGTCCCAGGCTAATGAGCGTGGTCACGGCTGCACGTGGACCGAGGGGTCCCCCGTGGCGAGTGCGGCCGTCGTGCGCACCAGACCGGCGAACTCGTCAGGATGGGTGAGGTGGGCACCGTGCCCGGCGGTCACCAGTTCCGAGAGGTGGCCGTCGGGCAGTCGTTGCTGCAACAGCAGCGCAGCTGCACGCAGCCGGTCCCCGCTGCGGCCGCCGACGCCGACGGTCACCGGTCGGCGCACCGCCCGCGGCTCCAGTGCGCGGTCCCTTCTGCGGAGATCGGTCAGTTCCGCGAGCAGCGCAGGCCCTTCCGAGCGTCGCTGCGTCCGGTCGCCCGCACGCAGTCGTTCCCAGCTCGCGTCGCCGACCATCAAGCGGTAGAAATGCTCGGCGGCCGCCTCGGGCCCGTCGCGTTCACCCACCTCGACGGCGCCGCCGCCGACGCGATCGAACGACTCGTCGAGCGCCGGTACGGGGCTCTCGAACGCCAGCACCGCCGGCACCTCGGCGAGCCCCTCTGCGACGACGGTCATCGCGATCGTGCCGCCGAGGCTGTGACCGACGATCACCGCCGCGGGATCAGCCGCCCAGTCGATCACTCGGGCCAGGTCGCGGGCGTGGTCGAGGACGCTCGGAGCCACGCCCGCGTCGAGTGACCCCGCGTACCCGCGCCGGTCGTAGGCGATCACGTCGAAACCGCCGAGCCGGCGCATGGTGCGCCCGAAGCTCGCCGCCCGGTCCATCGCACCGTGCACGAGCACCACGGTGGCCGACGGTTCGGCGCCACGTCGACGCAGCACCGCCAACCCGTCCACGTCGTGGCGCTCCAGCGGGCTCGGAGCAGGCGCGGTCACGGGACGTGGGTCATGCGGAGCACGTCCGCGGCCTGCACGCCACCGCCGCCGGCGCCGGCGAGCACCGCGACCACCTCGCCGGAGCGCACGAAGCCACGATCACGGGCCATGCACACGAGCTCGTCCATCGCCGCCATGTCGTCCACCCGATGGGGAGCGTCGATCGGCGTCGCGCCCCAGCTGAGGGACAGCTGTCGGGACGTGCGCTCCTGGGGGCTGAACGCGATGATCGGCATCTGCGGTCGGAATCGCGCGATGGACCGCACGGTGAACCCCGACTCGGAGATGCAGATGATCGCCGAGACCCCCATCTCGGTCGCTGCGCGCCACGTCGCGCCGGTCATCGCATCCGTGATGCGGGCATCGCCCGCCCCGACCGCACCCGAGCGAAGCAGCCTGATGCGACGAGCCCACGCGTCGTAGTCGAACTCCTGGTCGGCACGGTCGGCGACCCGCGCCATCGTGGCCACCGTGTTCACCGGGTCGTGACCCACGGCGCTCTCTGCGCTGAGCATCACGGCCGAGGTGCCGTCGAAGACGGCGTTCGCCACATCGGAGACCTCGGCTCGGGTCGGTGCCGGCGAGGTGACCATCGACTCGAACATCTGCGTCGCGGTGATCACCGGCTTGCCGAGCGCGATGCAGTCGCGGATGATCTGCTTCTGCAAGTGCGGCAGCTCCTCGATGCCCAGCTCGGAGCCCAGGTCGCCACGGGCCACCATGATCGCCCCCGAGGACTCGATGATGCCCCCGAGGTTCTCGACCGCAGCCCGCGTCTCGATCTTCGCGACCAGCAGCGGTCCCCTCGGGTGCGGCTCGGTCCCGACCTTGCGCACGTCGTGACCTGAACGCACGAAGGACAGGGCGACCATGTCGACCCCGACCTCGACGAAGGCGTCGAGCTTGGTCAGATCCTCGGGCGTCGGGGCGGTGATCGCCAACCGGTCGGACGGCACGTGGAGCCCGGGACGGCCCTGTACGGGTCCTCCGTGCGCGACGAACGCACGGGCCGAGCCCTGCTCCACCGACTCGATCCGCAGTGTCACGCTGCCGTCGCCGACCGCCAGGCAGTCACCCGGGTGGATGTCGCCGAGGAGGTCCTCGTAGTCGACACCGATCTCGTCCGCTTCCGAAGTGAGCTTTCCGGGCACCAGGGTGGTGGTCGCGCCCGAGGTCAGCTCGATCGGCCGGTTGCCGAAGTTGCCGAGGCGCACCTTGGGACCCGGGAGGTCCACCATGATGCCGATGGGGCGATCCATCTCGGCCGCGACACCACGAACCGTGTGGTAGCGCTCGAGCGCATCGTCGATGCTGCCGTGGGCGAGCCCGATGCGAGCGACGTCCATCCCGGCCTCGACCATCTTGCGCAGTACCGGCGCGCTGTCCGATGACGGTCCGATGGTGGCGACGATCTTGGTGCGGCGGGCCATGCCGTCAGGCTACGCCCCCACGCGCTCAGCTCCGGGGCACGTCCTTCCATGGCAATTCCTTGTCCACCCGTACGTCACCCGGGAGGCCCAGGACCCGTTCGCCGATGATGTTCCTGAGGACCTCGGACGTGCCACCCTCGATGGAGTTCGCCCGAGCTCGCAGGAAGTTCTTGTGCATGTCGTCGGAGAACAGCGCGTGCCGCGGCCGGACGAGTTCATAGGAGTCGTAGAGCATGCCGGCCGGGCCCATGAGATCGAGCGCGACGCTGTAGATCTGCTTGTTCAGCTCCGCCATCGCGAGTTTCGCGACGGACCCCTCCGGACCCGGAGTCCCCGCGGTGCGGAGCTGCGCCGCCCGGATGTTGGTGAGACGGTTCACCTCTGCGTGGACCCACAGGCGTGCGACCTCGTCGCGTGCGACCGGATCACCGCTGCCGACCTTGTGCCACGTGTCGATGAGCTGACCGATGGGACCCGAACCCCTCGGCGGTGTGCCGCCCCCGATCGAAACCCGTTCGTTCATGAGCGTCGTGATGGACACCGCCCACCCACGGCCGACCTCGTCGAGACGCATCGAGTCCGGGATCCGGACATCGGTGAGGTACACCTCGTTGAACTCGGCCTCGCCGGTCATCTGGCGCAAGGGGCGAACCTCGACGCCGGGAGCGTTCATGTCGACGATGAACGCCGTGATGCCACGGTGCTTGGGCTGGTCCGGATCGGTCCGGGCGATCACGAGACCGTAGGACGACACGTGCGCGAGGGTGGTCCAGACCTTCTGGCCGTTGACGGTCCACTCATCGCCGTCGCGCTCGGCGCGCATCGCGAGTGAGGCGACGTCGGAACCAGCACCCGGCTCGGAGAACATCTGGCACCAGATGTGCTCGTTGGAGAACAACGGCCGCAGCAGCTGCTTCTGCTCGTCGGAGCCGTGGACCTGCACCGCCGGGGCGCACATCCCGTAGCCGATCGGATTCCTCGCGCCGCCCGTGGGCGCTCCGCCGGCGCCGAGGGTCCTGGCGACCGTGCGCTGGAGCCTGGGGCTCAGCCCGAGCCCTCCTTCACCCTCGGGGAAGTGCACCCATGCGAGCCCGGCGTCGTACTGCGCCTCGAGGAAGGCCCGCTCATCGGTCGAGTCCGGCGGATGCTCCTCCAGCAGTCGTGCGCAGACGTCGAGCACCTGCTGCTCGTGCGGATTGGTCGCGATCCTGTCCGACACGTGTGCCACCTCCCCGAGAGGGAACACCCCTCTCTTGACTGTCCGGTCAAGTTACCTCAGACGAGTCCGGTCAGTTCAGACGGGCACGGAGCTGGGTCGCGAGGTGATCGTGGCCGGGGTCGGCGCCGGGATCGAGCACCATCAGCTGGTCGTGGATCGACGCGGCCTCGTCGAAGCGCCCCGCCGCAGCCAGCCCGGCCGCCAACTGGGAACGCCGACGGAGGTCGGTCGGAGCGAGCGCTGCCCTGAGGGCCAGCACGTCGGCGGCACCGGACCGATCCCGCCGCCGGGTCCGAGCGCCGAGCAGGTTGTTGAGCACACGTTCGACGATGGCAGGCACGTCGACCGCGGCCAGCATGGAGCGTTCGAGACGGAGCGGTCCGTGCAGCCGCCGGAACACGCGGGCGCAGCCGTCGGCATCGAGCTCACGTCCACCATCGAAGGCGTCGAACCAGCGCACGGGTCCTTCAGCCGGTGCACCCATCGCAACCGACGGCCCGACCTCGGCGAGCAGGAAGTGGCCGGGCATCCCAACCCCCACGAGCGGGACCCCGACCCGGACGCCCACCTCGATCCCGACGGCGGCCAGGGTGATCGGGATGCCGAGCCGTCGGTCGAGCACCTGGTCGATGAGGCTGTTCCGCGGGTCGTAGTAGTCGCCGAGGTCCCCGGTGAACCCGCCCGCGCCGAACAACGCGGCGCACAGCGCCCCGGCATCACCATCGACCTGACCCAGATCGGACGCGATGGCATCCAAACGCGCCGGCACAGCATCGGGATCGACCTCGGGCCGCCCCGTCGCTGCGATGAGTCCCAGGGCGAGCGCGAGGGGCGGCTCCTGATCAGCCATGGTCGCGGCGAATCGTCCGACGTGGTCCACCGCGCCAGTATCGTCGCCGACCGACCACCACGACGAAGCGGGGCGCAACGTCGACTCAACGACGCAGGATCAGGTGGCGCCCGACCAGCACGGCAGCGGCCGCTGCCAGGCCGAGGCCCGCGGCCACCCACCACGCTGACGCATAGCCGGCGCCCTCGGCGACGGCGCCGAACAGGATCGGGCCGAACGCACCACCGACGTAGGTGCCGGTCTGGGTGATGCCCGTGGCGCGCCCGGGCGACCCCGGTGCCGCACGAATCACCGAGAGGTTGAACAACCCGGGCCACGCCCACCCGGCGCCGAAGGCAAGGGGCACGCCGATCAGTTGCACCGACGGGCTCCGCCACGTGAACCACACCGAGGTGAGCGCGCCCAACGCGATCATCGCGGCGACGACGCCGAGGAGGTTCCCCTGCCGGCGGTCGGCCACCGCGCCGACGCCCAGTCGCGCGACGATCGAGATGACCGATCCCGCGGCGAAGGCGAGGCCCGCGGTCCCGATGGCCAGACCGGCATCGATGGCGGACTCGACGAAGAAGCCGCCCAGCGTGATCGCCGCGCCGGTCGCCAGCGCCGCTGCCACCGCGAGCGGGAGCAGGACCGAGGTCGGAACCGTGCGCTCGGCGGCCTCGGCCGCTTCCGGGGTCGCCACGATCGAGTCCACGGGGTCACCGACGCTCGTCGGTCGGACCGGCCGGCGTGACCGACGCATCGACGGGAGCAGGGCACCCTCGAGCCGGACCCGCACGGCGAGGAGGGCCGCCCCGCTGAGCGCGGCCCCTGCGACGAAGACCCACCGCCATCCGAGCGTGGTCGCGATCGAGGGCAGTGCCAGACCCGCCAGCAGCGACGCCCCCGGCATCGCGGACTGCTTCACTGCGAAGCCGATGCCCTGTCGGTGCACGGGGAGACAGCGCGCGATGAAGACGTTCGCCCCCAACTGGGCGGTCGCGTTGGCCACTCCGGCGACCGCGGCCAGCAGTGCGAGCACCTCGGCCCGCCCGGCGACGGTGGCGATCGCGAGCTGGACGAACGCACCAGCGGCGAGGGCGACCGACAGCGCCCGCCGCGGACCGACCCGGTCGACCCACCGTCCGAGCCTCGACGACACCACCGCACTGGCCCCGAAGAACGCGGCGAGCACGAGTCCCGCCACGGTCTCGCCGTAGCCGAGGTCGGCGCGGATCCGAACCGACAACGAGCCGATGAGGAACACCGGCAGGATCGAGGTCACGATCGCGGCCGCGACGACACCCAGCTCCGACACTCCTGCCAGTGGCACGTCGCTGCGCCCCGAGGTCCTCACCGGGTCACTCTCCCACGTGACCGAAGCAGGTCAGTACGCTGCACCCGTGCGTTCGGACTCCACCCGCCACACGTATCTGGACCATCCGCACCCGCTCGCCATCGCGCACCGGGGCGGTACCGAGGCGGCTGCCGAGAACACCCTCGCGGCCTTCGCGTCGGCGCTCGCCGAGGGCTTCCGCTACCTCGAGACCGATGTCCACGTCTCCGCCGACGGTGTGCTCCTCGCCTTCCACGACGACGAACTCGACCGCGTGACCGACGGGTCGGGCCGTGTCGCCGAACTGCCATGGTCGGAGATCTCCGCGGCCCGCATCGCCGGCACCGAGTCCATCCCGACGCTGGACGAGCTCCTCGAGACCTTCCCCGCTGCGCGCTTCAACATCGACGCGAAGTCCGACCACGCCGTGGTGGCGCTC
>SKRR01000104.1 GCA_007118345.1 Microthrixaceae bacterium
ACCTCGACGTCGATGCCGTGGGACTCGGTGAGCTCCTCGGCGAGCTGGTCGAGGCGACCGGTGTCGCGGGCGACGACGACGAGGTCGGACCCCTCGGCAGCGAGACGGCGGGCGATCGCGTCGCCGATGCCGGACGACGCACCGGTCACCACCGCTCGTGGCCACCGCGTGAGAGGGGACCGGTCGGGGCGGGGCTCGGCACTCATCGGCCCGACGCTACCCGCGGACCATGACATCACCCACTGCGACGAACCCATGACGCGACAGGAACTCGGAGCCTTCGACGGCGTCCGCCAACAGCACCTCGGCGCCGAGCGACGCCGCCTCGGAGCACCACGCCGCGAGCAGCTGGGCGCCGATCCCGAGACCGCGCTCCGCCCCGGCCACCACGACCGTGTGCAGGCGGGCAACACGACCTCCGAGCAGTTCCCCGACCGCCGCACCACAGGGCGCACCGGCGACCCCGACGAACCTCGCGGTGAGCACCACCGGCGTGCCACCCCCGGGAGGCGGGAACGGGCCGAGCCGTCCACACCCGAGCCACGCCGCGTCGGCCGGGCCCAGCATGCCGAGGGTGCGCAGGTCGAGCTCGATGCCGCCCCGACCCACCACCACGGCCGGACCGAGCGGCACCTCCAGCACAGGCTCCCAGTAGGGCGGCCGGTGCTCGGGCCGGCGGTGCTCGAGCAGGTGCAGCGAGCGGACCGACCAGCGCTCGTCGAACGAACCGAGCGCGGTCACGACTCCGGGGATCGCCTCGGGGTCCGCACGTCGCTCCAGGGTGACGTGCGGGGTGAAGGGGAACTGCTCGGGACGCTCCAGCGGCCCGCGCAGCAGGTGGTCCCGGAGCGTCCGCAGCGTCTCGTCGTCGGGTGGCGTGCGACCGCCGGCGGCCAGGTGCACCGTCGGTGTTCGAGGCGCGAAGGTGGTGACGGGCCCCAACCGCAGATCGAACGTCGGCGTGGTCGCCGCGCACTCCTCCATGATCCGCTCCAGCGACGGGAGATCATCCGCCCGGACGTTCACCGGCGGGACCAGCGTCAGATGGGGCGGGATCCGTGACAACGAACTGGAACCGATCGCCGACCGGAGGGTGTCCACCACCGCGGCAAGCGGGGGCGGCGGCAGGAGCGCGACCGCGAGATGGTGACGGGCCATGGCCGCACCGTAGGTGCCGCCACGCGGGCCGCGGGGATCAGGCGGCGGCGTCGACCGCGGCCAGGCGCACCTCGGCACGACGCAGGGCGGCTGCGGCCTCGACGTCGTCGGCATCGGCCGCCAGGGCCGACTCGGCCCGTTCCTTGGCCGCACGGGCACGATCCACGTCGATCGTGTCGGCGAGCTCGGCCACGTCGGACAGCACCGTCACCCGGGTGAACCCGTCCTCCGGGGGCGAGACCTCGACGAACCCGTGGTGCACGGCGATGACCTGCTCGCCGCCGTCCTCGAGCAGGACCCGGACCGGGTGGGTGGTGAGGGTCCCGATGAACGGGATGTGCCCCGGCAGGAACGCGACGTCACCGGTGCCGGTGCGGCAGATGACCATTCGCGCCTCGCCCTCCCAGGCGATCCGCTCCGGTGAGACCAGCTCGACGAGCAGCGGCATCAGGCCTTCTTCTCCAGTTCGGCCGCCTTGCGCATCGCGTCCTCGGCCCCGCCCACGTTGTAGAAGGCCTGTTCCGGCAGATGGTCCAGGTCGCCGTTGATGAGCGCCTCGAAGGACTCGACGGTCTCCTCGACCGAGGTGAAGATGCCGGGAAGACCGGTGAACACCTCGGCGACGAACATCGGCTGGGCGAGGAACTTCTGGATCTTGCGGGCACGGTCCACGGTGACCCGATCCTCTTCGGAGAGCTCGTCGATGCCGAGGATGGCGATGATGTCCTGCAGCTCCTTGTAGCGCTGCAGCATCTCCTGCACACGACGGGCCACGGCGTAGTGGCGTTCACCGACGACCTCGGGGGTGAGGATCGTCGAGGACGACGCCAGCGGGTCGACGGCGGGGTAGATGCCGAGCGCCGCGATGTCACGGCTCAGCTCGGTGGTGCCGTCGAAGTGGGTGAAGGCGGTGAACGGTGCCGGGTCGGTGTAGTCGTCGGCGGGCACGTACACGGCCTGCAGCGAGGTGATCGATCGACCGCCGGTCGAGGTGATCCGCTCCTGGAGCTCACCCATCTCGTCGGCCAGGGTCGGCTGGTAGCCCACCGCGGCGGGCATGCGGCCGAGCAGCGTCGAGACCTCCATCCCGGCCTGGGTGAACCGGAAGATGTTGTCGATGAACAACAGCACGTCCTGGCCCTGCACGTCACGGAAGTACTCGGCCATGGTCAGCGCCGAGAGGGCGACACGCAGGCGGACGCCCGGCGGCTCGTCCATCTGGCCGAACACCAGCGCGGCCTTGTCGAGCACGGAGCCGCCCTCACCCATCTGGGTCTCGCCCATCTCGATGAAGAGGTCGGTGCCCTCACGGGTGCGCTCCCCCACCCCGGCGAACACCGACACACCACCGAACTGGGTGGCCACGCGGTTGATCATCTCGGTGATCAGCACGGTCTTGCCCACGCCGGCACCACCGAACAGGCCGATCTTGCCGCCCTGCAGGTACGGCGTCAGCAGGTCGATGACCTTGATGCCGGTCGGGAACATCTGCGCCTTGGGCTCGAGCGTGTCGAACGCCGGCGACGGGCGGTGGATCTCCCAGCGGTCCTCGACCTCGATCGACTCGACGTCGAGCGGATCGCCGAGCACGTTGAACACGTGGCCGAGCGTGGCGTCCCCGACGGGCACCGAGATGCCGGCACCGGTGTTGCGCACCGGCGCACCCCGCACCAAGCCGTCGGTCGGCTTCATGGCGATGGCACGCACCCGGCTGTCGCCGATCTGCTGGGCCACCTCGGCGACCACGGTGATCTGCTCACCGCCGACGTCGATGGTGAACTCGAGGGCGCTGTTGATCTCGGGCAGTGCCGACGGGGGGAACTCGACGTCCACCACCGGTCCGGCGATGGCGACGATCCTGCCGTCGGAGAGCTCGGGTTCGGTCACCGTCATGGGAAGTCTCCTGGTGTGCGATTCAGTCGGGGTGCGTACGGGTGTGCGGTGGTCAGTAGATCGGGTTGTCGCGCGGGACGTGGGAGGGCTTGTTCCCAAGCCGCTTCGGGAACGGGTCCGTGTCGAGGTGGTCGAGCAACAGGTCCTCGGGCGACCCGCGATCCTCGGCGAGCGCCTCGGCACCACTGATGATCTCCATGATCTCGGTGGTGATCGCATCCTGACGGACCTGGTTCATCTTGCGCGTGTACTTGATGATGAGGTCCTGCGCGTTGTCGGTCGCCGACTTCATCGCCCGCTGTCGCGAGGCGAGCTCGGACGCCGCGGCATCGAGCAGCGCGGCGTACAGCCGGGACTCGACGTAACGGGGCAGGAGTGATTCGAGCACCGCGGCGGCGGAGGGCTCGAACTCGAACCCTGCGACGGCGCCCGCGTCGCCGACCGAGGCGATCGTCGAGGAGCTCTCGAGCGGCAGGAACCGCCGCACCACGACCTCCTGGGAACCGAGGGAGATGAAGCGGGTGTAGACGAGCAGGATTCGGTCGCAGCCCCGGTTGATGAACAGGTCGGTGACACGGGCGGCGATCGCCACCGCGTCCTCGTAGCTCGGCTTGTCCGTGAACCCGCTGTACACCGCGTCGATCGGATAGTTGCGGAAACGGAAATGCGCTTCGGCCTTGCGTCCGACGCAGATGAGGGCGTAGTCGAGGCCGTCGGCACGAGCAGCCTGCACTTCTCGCTCGGCGGTCTTGATCACCGTCGAGTTGTAGGCCCCCGCCAGCCCACGGTCGGCGGACAGCACGACGACGCCGACCTTCTCGACCTGCTCGGACTTACGGAGCAGCGGGTGGTCGACCTCGGCACCGGCGGCGGCGAGGTCAGCGATCACCTGGGTGATGCGCTCGGCGTAGGGACGAGCCTCGTTCGCCCGCGTCTGCGCCTTCACCACACGCGTCGCGGCGATGAGCTCCATGGCCCGCGTGATCTTCTTGGTGTTCTGGACGCTGGCGATGCGCCGGCGGAGGACTCGTTCCTGTGCTCCCGGCATGGGGTCTCCTGGTCAGCCGTTGGTGGGGTCGGTCGGGACGGGGCTCAGGCCTCGTCGCGGTGCGACTCTTCCTCGGGCAGGTGGATGGCGGCACGCTTGACGGTGGCGTCCGCCTCGGGCTGGGCCTCGGGGTCGGGGGCCGACGTGTCGGTGGACGAGCCGACGAACTGGTCGGCGAAGTCCTTGATGGCGGCTTCGAAGGCATCCTCGTCGGCGAGGTCGCCGGTGGTGCGGATCCCGTCGAGCATGTCGGCGTGACGGGTGCGGAACCATTCGAGCAGGCCGGCCTCGAACTCACCGACGTCGGTGACGTCGATGTCGTCGAGGTAGCCGCGGGTGCCTGCGAAGATGACGACGCACTGCTCCTCGACGGGCATCGGCGAGTTGATGCCCTGCTTCAGCAGGTCGGTCAGGCGGTAGCCGCGCTCGAGCTGCGCCTTGGACACGGCGTCGAGGTCCGAACCGAATGCGGCGAAGGCCTCGAGCTCACGGAACTGCTGCAGGTCGGACTTGAGGGTGCCGACGGACTTCTTCATCGCCTTGACCTGGGCGGCGGAGCCGACCCGGGACACCGAGATGCCCACATCGACCGCAGGGCGCACACCCGACTTGAACAGGTCGTCCTGGAGGAAGATCTGGCCGTCGGTGATCGAGATCACGTTGGTCGGGATGTAAGCCGACACGTCGCCGGCCTTGGTCTCGATGATCGGCAGAGCGGTGAGCGAGCCGGCACCGCGCTCGTCGGAGAGCTTTGCGGCACGCTCGAGCAGACGGCTGTGCAGGTAGAAGACGTCGCCCGGGTAGGCCTCGCGCCCCGGGGGGCGACGCAGCAGCAGCGACACCTGACGGTACGCCTCGGCCTGCTTGGAGAGGTCGTCGTAGACCACGAGGGCGTGCTCGCCGTTCTCCATCCAGTGCTGACCCATGGCGCAGCCCGCGTACGGAGCGAGGTACTTGAACGGCGCCGGGTCCGATGCGGGTGCGACGACCACGACCGTGTACTCCATGGCGCCGCGCTCCTGGAGCGTGGCCACGGTCTGGGCGACCGTGGAGCCCTTCTGGCCGATCGCGACGTAGATGCACTTCACGCCGAGGCCGCGCTGGTTGATGATCGTGTCGACCGCGACGGTCGTCTTGCCGGTCTTGCGGTCGCCGATGATGAGCTCCCGCTGACCGCGACCGACGGGGATCAGGGAGTCGATCGACTTGATGCCGGTCTGCATCGGCTCGTGCACCGGCTTGCGCCCCATGATGCCGGGCGCCTGGATCTCCATCCGGCGG
>SKRR01000154.1 GCA_007118345.1 Microthrixaceae bacterium
GCACGCACGGTGCAGCGCGTTCGGGATCACAGCTCCGCCGGGTCCGAAGCGCTCACCCACCTCGGCCACCGACGCGTCGCGATCGCACAGCGGCCCGGCGACGCCGGGCGGGCAGGGCAGTTCGACGGGCCCGATCAGCGTCCTCGTGTTCAGGGCGGTCATGTCGTCGGACGCCGCGTCCAGCTGGAGGGTCATGCCGGACCGGTCCGCAGGGGCCGGGTAGCCGGGCGCGTAGTGGTAGTGGATCTGGGCGACGAGCACGTCGCCGGGTTGGAGGTCGAAGCCGAGCCCCTCCTCGAAGATCACGGGCCGCTGACCGGGGACCCAGCCGGCGATGCGGTCACCGCTGTTGGCACCCATGCCGGCGAAGCAGCCCCAGCCCTCGCTCGCGTCGGCGGCCTCGCGCTCACGCAGGTCGGCCACGCCGTCAGCACGGACCCGGTTGACGATCGCGTGGTGCACGATCTCGACCTTGTCGGGATCGAAGGTGTACCCGGTGAGGAAACTCGGCTCGTTCACCTCCGGGTCGAGGATGAAGCACCGGTAGTCGTCACGCAGATCCGGCCCGCCCTGGTAGGGCTGCTCGAGCTTCACCACCTTGTCGGCACGCGGGAGCGGGTCCCCTGCGTCGTCGGGAGCGACCACGGGCGTCGACGCCTCGACGTCGAGCTCGCCACCAGAGGAGGCCCACGCAGCGATCGTCGAGAGCTCCTCGTCGCTCAGGCTGCGGTTGTGCTCCACGGGGATCCCCACCTCGGAGGCGGGCCAGGGCGGCATGTAGCCGGCGTCGGTGACCACGGCGAGTCCGTCGGCGATCTCCGCCGCATCGCCAGCGGTGTCGAGCTGCCAGGAGTGGGCGCCGATGGCGCCTTCCTGGTGGCACGACGCGCACTGCGCCTCGAGGATCGGCTGGACATCCGTGGCGAAGCTGGGTCCGTCGCCGGTGGCGCGGGCCGCCACCTCTTCGATCCCCAGTCCGATCGGCGGCTCGAACGAGCGGCTGTCGACCGCGACCAGCCGGAGTTTCAGCTCGACCTCGTCGGCGGTGCGCACGAGGCCGACCTTCGAGATGGGTCCGACGTCGAACTGCGACATGGTCACCGACGCCGTCGCTGTGGCGGTGAGCGTGTCGCCGGTGACCCGGGCATCGACCTGCCACGTGGTCGGCGATTCCTCACCCTTGACACGTAGGTCTCCCTCGATGGTGGCGCCCTCGACCTGTTGCGCGGTGGCGCCCTCGGGCAGGGTCACCTCGGTGTCGACCAACCTGACCTGTTTGTGACGGTGGGACTCGAGGAACTCGTGACGGATCGCCCGGTCCCGCAGGGAGTTGTCGCTGCGCAGTTGGTGCACGTCGGCGACGATCTCACCGAGGCGGACCTGGGGGGTTCCGTCACCGGACACGGCGATGTCGCCGGCGAGGCCCTGGGTGGTGAGCTCGACGGTGTTCGACGCGCCCGCGAGCTGCTCCTCGACCTCGACGACCAACTCGGACCGCGCCGCATCGATGCGGTAGACGACCTCGCCGTCCTCGGGGGTGAGCGGCGCCACGAGTGGGAGGGTGAAGTCGATCTCCTCCTCGGGAGTGACCGCCAGGCGGATCAAGTCCCGGTTCATGAACGCCCCGGCGGCGACCACCACCAGGACCGACACCGACAGGACGCGCCAGGGGTGTGAACGGACGGCGGTCAGAACGCTGCGCATCGAGACATGCTCGCAGAGGGAAACGCCCGACACAAGTGGCGTTTCCCTCTGGCGTCCGGCTCATCCGGGCCGCATCCGAGCGGCGGCATGTCGGCGCCCGCCACGGCATCGAAGTGTCACTTGCAGATCGGCGCGATGTCATAGCCCGCGGCCCGCAGGCGGGGGATCAACTGGTCGACCGCGGCCACGGTCCTTGAGCGGTCTCCCCCACCGTCGTGGAACAGGATCACCGCACCCGGGTGCACGCGAGACATCACGTTGTTCACGATCTGGTTCACCGGCGGCCGTTCCCAGTCGCGGGAATCGACGCTCCACAACATCGTGTACGAGCTCTCGGCATGACGGCGGATGAGACGGTCGACCCGTGCGTCGGTCGCGCCGTAGGGCGGCCGCACGCAGCGTGACTGGATCCCCCGGCCGGCGAGCCAGCCGTGGGTCCAACCGACCTCGGCGGCCACCACCGCGTCGGAGACGGTGGTGAGTCGCTTGTGGTTCCAGGTGTGGTTCGCGACGCCGTGTCCCTCCCTGACGATCCGATCGAGCAGCCCGGGATGCTGCTCCGCCTGCGAGCCCAGGACGAAGAACGTGGCGTGCACACCGTGTCGGCGCAACACGTCGAGCAACTGTGGCGTGTTCGCGGGGTCCGGGCCGTCGTCGAAGGTCAGCGCCACGACGCGCTCACCGGGATCTGCAGCTCCCACGTCCACCATGGTCCGCGCCAGCTGACAACCACTCGTCGCCAACGCCACCACCAGGACCAGGGCGCCGACCGCCACTCTCCGGGATGCACGCCGATGTCCGCCGCGCAGATGCGCGGCGCCTCGAGAACGGCCGGCCACTCGGACCTCCCTCCAGCATCGGCCCCGTGGCCCATGACGCTTCATCGAGCTCATCGCGCGCTCCTTGTGTCGATCACACGGCGCCCGTCGAGACCAGTTCGGTCATCCCGAGGTCCGCGCGCTCACCGGTGGCACGAGCGGGCGAACTCCGCCGGGGTCAGGAGCGGATCAGACCAACTGCGATCTGTTGAACTCGAACCTATTCCCAACCGGTTTGGGCGCAACAGGGTCGTTGGTCCCACCCCGGTCCGGCCGCTCAGGTGTCGTTGCCCGCGTGTGCCATCCCGAACATCGGAAACGGGTCCGCCGCGCGCCGAGACGCGTCGAGCTCCGAGCACCGGCGCATGGTTGCTCGAACCAGCGCCGGACCCGGTCGGCGCTGGTTCAGGCAGCGGCGGCGACCCGCGCCGGTACGTCGCGGAGCAACGCTGCCACGTGCGGCAGGAACTCGCGGTAGACGCTCGAGGTGCGCCAGTACATCGCGATCCGTCGACGAGGCGCGGGATCGGCGAAGCGCACCAGCGTGATGGCGCGCGACGGTGGAACCGGAGGCCTGACGGCCAGTTCGGGCAGCAACGTGACCCCCACACCGGCCGCGACCATCTGGCGCAAGGTCTCGAGACTCGTGGCCCGAAAGCCGCTGCGCTCCGAGGCGCCGGCGAGCTGGCACACCGACAGCGCCTGGTCGCGCAGGCAGTGACCGTCCTCGAGGAGCAACACGCTCTCGCCCGACAGCACCGACGGGTCGGCGCGACCATCGAGACGGGCGAGCGGGTGGCCGTCGGGCACGGCGAGGATGAAGTCCTCGTCGAAGAGCTCCTCCTCGTGCAGGCCGCCCTCGTCGACGGGCATGGCGAGCACGGCGGCATCGAGCTGGCCGTCACGCAGTCGACGCAGGAGCTCCTCGGTCTTCTCCTCGACCAGCAGCAGCTCGAGGTGCGGGAACCGCTCGCGGATCTCGGGCACGACGTGCGGCAGCAGGTACGGCGCCAGGGTCGGGAAGATGCCCACCTTGAGACTCGCCGATTCGGGGTCGCTCGCCCGACGTGCCACCTCGACGATGCTGTCCGCCTCGTTGAGGATGATGCGGGCCCGCTCGACCACCTGCTCACCCGCCTCGGTGAGCACGATGTGGCGAGGGTTGCGCTCGACGAGCTCGACGCCGAGCTCCTGCTCGAGCTTGCGCAGCTGGGTGGAGAGCGTTGGCTGCGTGACGAAACAGGCGTCGGCGGCCCGGCCGAAGTGGCCGTGATCGGCGACGGCGACCAGGTAACCGAGGTCACGCAGGTTCATGGGGTCAAACCGCCGCCGGCTCCTTGGCCGTCTCGGCCGTCTCGGCCGTCTCGGCCGGCGCCGAGGTCCGGATGAGGTGGTCGAAGGCCGACAGCGCGGCGGTGGAGCCGGCGCCCATGGCGATCACGATCTGCTTGTAGGGCACGGTGGTGCAGTCGCCCGCCGCGAACACCCCCGGCAGTGAGGTCTGACCACGGTCGTCGATGAGGACCTCCCTGCGGTCCGACAGCTCGACGGCACCCTCGAGCCACTCGGTGTTGGGCAGGAGTCCGATCTGGACGAACACGCCGTCGAGCTCCAGCAGGTGGTCGCTGTCGTCGGTGCGATCGGTGTAGTTCAGGCCGATGACCTTGTCGCCGTCGCCGCGCACCTCGGTGGTCTGGGCACTGACGATGATGTCGACGTTGTCCATGCTGCGCAGCTTGCGCTGGAGCACCTCGTCGGCACGCAGCTGGTGGTCGAACTCGATGAGGGTCACGTGGGCGACCACCCCGGCGAGATCGATCGCGGCCTCGGCACCCGAGTTGCCACCACCGATGACCGCCACGCGCTTGCCCTTGAACAGTGGACCGTCGCAGTGGGGGCAGTACGTGACGCCCTTGTTGCGGTACTCGGCCTCGCCGGGGACGTTCATGGAGCGCCACCGCGCCCCGGTCGAGATGATCACGTTGCGGGCCTGGAGCGACGCGCCACTCTCGAGCTCGACCGACACCATGCCGTCGTCGCGCTGGTCGGCGGGGACCAGCTTCGACGCACGCTGGAGGTTCATGACGTCGACGTCGTAGTCACGCACGTGCTGCTCGAGCGCGGTCACCAGCTTCGGACCCTCGGTATAGGGCACCGAGATGAAGTTCTCGATGGCCATCGTGTCGACGACCTGACCACCGAACCGCTCCGCCACGAGACCGGTCCGGATGCCCTTTCGGGCGGCGTAGATCGCGGCGGCGGAACCGGCGGGTCCCCCGCCGACGACGAGCACGTCGAACGGGTCGACCCCGTCGAGACGTTCGGCCTCACGTGCGGCGGCGCCGGTGTCGAGCTTCGCCACCAGTTCCTCGAGGCTCATGCGGCCCGAGCCCCACATCTCGCCGTCGAGGAAGACCGACGGCACGGCCATGACCTGGCGCTCGTCGACCTCGTCCTGGAACAGCGCTCCGTCGATGGCGACGTGGTGGATGTTCGAATTGATGACGCTCATGAGGTTGAGGCCCTGCACGACGTCGGGACAGTTCTGGCACGACAGCGAGAAGTAGGTCTCGAAGTGGTACTCGCCCTCGAGGTTGCGGATCTGCTCGACGACCTCGTCGGAGGCCGTGGAGGGGTGCCCCCCCACCTGGAGCAGCGCCAGCACCAACGAGGTGAACTCGTGGCCGAGGGGGATGCCGGCGAAGCGCACCGAGACGTCGGTGCCCACCCGCTCGATCGAGAACGACGGACGGCGCTCGTCGTCGTCCCGGCGCTCGTACGTGACGTTGTCGGACAGGCTCGCCAGCAGTGTCAGCAGCTCGTCGAGC
>SKRR01000300.1 GCA_007118345.1 Microthrixaceae bacterium
ACCGGTCGGGATCCTCGGGCCCGGACGACACCGCGCCGGGCGAGGACGCGATCGAGCAGTTCGTCGTCCGTCGTGTCGCCCGACAGCGCCACGCGCGTCGACGCCGTCGTCGTCGCCAGCTCCTGATCCTCCAGGCGACGGCAACGGTCCTCTTCGTCGCGTTGCTGGCCGGTCTGGTGCTGGTCGGGTGGAGCGCGGCACTGCGCATCACCGGTGGTCGGACCGATGAGGTCACCGACCCGGCGGCGCCGGGGTACGTGGCAGCTGCTCGCCCCACAGGGGTGACCCTGGTTGCGTTCGCCCATCCGCCGGACCCCGACCCGATCGACGACCCGGTGCCACCCGACGACCTGCTCGCCGGTGTCACACCGGACGCGCCATCGGACGCGCCACCGGACACGGCGCCACCGGAGACCCAGGAGGAGCTGAGCGGACCCGAAGGTGAGCTGGCCGCGATGTTGCTCGTGATCGAGGATCCCGGGTCCGAGGGGTCGGTCCTGGTGCCGCTGTCGCGCGAGACGCTCCTGTGGGAGTTCGAGGACGCGCCGGCGCAGCCTTCGAACGTGGTCTTCGCGAGCGGCGGGATCGACGTGTTGCGACTGCGCCTCGGCGCGGAGGCCACCTTCGGCATGACGAGCGCAGTGACGGTTCCGGCGGACCTGATCACCCAGCTGGCCTCGCAGGTCGGCCCCATCACCATCTCACTGCCCGACGACGTCATCATCCCGACCCTCGATGGCGGGACCGTCGTGCGGTACGGGGCGGGGGAGTTGACCCTCGAGCCGGACGAGGTCGTCGAGTTCCTCGGCCTGCTCGGTGACGACGAGCCGGAGTCGAACCGGTCGCTGCGGTTCGAACAGGTCTGGGACGCGGTCCTCACTGCCGGCGCGGCACTTCCCGGTGGGCTGGATGTCGAAGGGGAAGGCGAGGCGGTCGACGAGTTCGAGGAACTGCTGGAGGAGATGACGGCCGGGATCCGGTTCGACCAGTTCCCCATGGAGCCGATCCCGTTGATCTCGGCGGCCTCGATCACTTTGTACCGGATCGACGAGGACGCCATGCCGGCATGGGTGCCCGAGCACGTGCCGTTCCCAGTGTCGGCCTTCCCCGGCCAGCGTGCCCGGGTGGAGCTGCTCAACGGCACCAGCGATCCCGAGGCGGTGCGGTCAACGGCTCCCGCCATCGTGTCGGCTGGCGGCGAGATCACGCTCACGGGCAACGCCGAGAGCTTCGACGTGTCCGAGTCGCGTGTCGAGTTCGGTGCCCCCGAGGCGAGTGCTGCTGCTGATCGCATCGCCGGAGCGCTGGGGGTCACCGCCGAGCGGGGCGAAGACGTGCCCGGCAACGTCGACGTCAAGGTCGTCGTGGGCGGGGACCTGCGCCCGTGAGCGCCGGTGACGAGGGGCGTCGGTTGGCGGTGATCGCGGCGCGTGCCGCCGACGAGAAGGGCGCGACCGAGATCCAGGTGCTCGACGTCGGCGACATCGTGGGCATCACCGGCTGGTTCGTTCTCGCGAGCGCTGCCAACCCGCGACAGGTCAGGGCCGTGACCGATCACGTCGAGGAGCTCGTGGCCGCACGGTTCGAGACCCGTCCGCGCGCTGTCGAGGGCGGGGACGAACGACGGTGGGTGCTGATGGACTACGGCGAGGTCGTCGTGCACGTGTTCCACAGCGAGGAGCGCGAGTACTACCGGCTCGAGCGGCTCTACACCGATGCCCCGAGGGTGGAGTGGGAGGAATCATCCGGGAACCACTAGGGTGTGCAGATGCGACATCTGTCACGCTACTCGGTCCTGTTCCTCCTTCTCGCTGGGCTGTTCGCAGCCGCCTGCACGTCCGACGAGGACGGCGCGACCGGCAACGGCAATGAGGCGACCACCACGGTCGAGGCGACCCCCACGACCGAGGCGGAGGAGGAGACGCTGCGCATCCTCCTGTCCAACGACGACGGCATCGGCCACCCGGGGATCGAGCTGATGTTGCAGGCACTGCTCGAGTTGCCCGACGTGGAGGTCGAGGTCGTGGCGCCGCTGGAGAACCAGAGCGCCACGGGGGACTCGACCACCGAAGGAGGAGCGGAGTACGAAGCCGCACTCACCGATGGCGGCTACGAGGGCACGGCGGTCGACGGCTTCCCGGTCGACGCCGTGAACGTCGCGATCGATGAGCTCGGCCTCGAGCCGCACGTGGTCGTCTCGGGTATCAACGACGCCCAGAACATCGGCCCGTTCGCGGAGATCTCCGGGACCGTTGCGATCGCACGTCACGCCGTCAGTCTCGGTATCCCAGCGGTTGCCGTCAGTGCAGGTCTGCAGTTCAACGAGGACGAGTTCTCCGTCGGTGCCGACCTGGTGACCGAGTGGATCGAAGAGAACCGAGCGGCGCTGCTCGACGGGACCATGGAGACCGACGTCGCCATCAGCATCAACATCCCGACGTGCGACTCGGCCGACATGGGGGACCCGGTGGAGGTGCCCCGCCGGACCGAGGAGTTCCCCGAGGGGGCCGATCCGTTCACCTCCGACTGCGACCTCGCCGACCCGGATCCGGAGGACGACGTGGCTGCGCTGCGCACGGGCAACCCGGCGATCAGCAGGGTGCCACCGGAGCTGTGACGCCGTCGGGACGCGAACGGGGCCCGGCCGGAGCCGGGCCCGCACGTGGAGCCGATGGGAATCGAACCCACGACCTCTTCCATGCCATGGAAGCGCTCTAGCCAACTGAGCTACGGCCCCGTGAAGAGGACCACTCTAGTTGCCGCACGGAGGGTCGTCGAAACCCATCGCGGCATCGTGGGAACGCTCGAGTTCCGTGGCGGACGTGGTGCATCGGTACGATCATCCGATGTCCGACGCACCCCCCGAGGTCACCGACGGGCCGGCCTACGAGCCGACCGTGATCGAGCCGCACTGGCAGGCTTACTGGCGCGATCACGCCACCTACGAGGTGGACAACGACGATCCCCGCCCGCGCAGTTACGTGCTGTCGATGTACCCCTACCCGTCGGGAGCGGCGCACATGGGGCACGTGCGCAACTACACCTTCGGCGACCTGCTCACCCGGTACCGGACCATGCGGGGCGACGCCGTGCTCTCGCCGATGGGGTTCGACTCGTTCGGCCTGCCCGCCGAGAACGCCGCCATCCGCACGGGGCGTCACCCCCGGGAGTTCACCGAGGAGCGCATCGAGGAGTTGCGGAGCTCCATCACACGCATCGGGGGCGTCTACGACTGGCGACGTACGGTGCGCAGCCACGACCCCGACTACATCCGTTGGACGCAGTGGCTGTTCCTGCGAATGCTCGAGGCGGGACTGGTGTACCGCCGGGACGCCACCGTGAACTGGTGCCCCGGCTGCCAGACGGTGCTGGCGAACGAGCAGGTCGTCGACGGTGTCTGCGATCGATCCGGTGACCCGGTCGAACGGCGAGACCTGGAACAGTGGTACTTCCGCATCACCGACTACGCGCAGCAGCTGCTCGACGACCTCGATGACGTCGATTGGCCAGAGCGGGTCATCACCCAGCAGCGGAACTGGATCGGCCGTTCCGAGGGTGCGGAGTTCGAGATGGAGGTCGTCGACGCCGACGGCGTGCCGGTGACCCGTGACGGCGAGCCGGTGGCGTTCCGGGTGTTCACCACCCGTCCCGACACGAGCTACGGCATGACCTTCTGCGTGCTCGCCCCGGAGCACCCGCTCGTCGACGTGGTCACGACCGACGACCGCCGCGCCGACGTCGAGGCGTTCGTGACCCGTGCCCGCGGGACCTCTGAGATCGACCGGCTCTCGACCGAGCGCAACCTGGCCGAGCGCGGTTGCGCAACCGGCGCGTACGCCCGGAATCCGTTCACCGGCCGGCCGGTTCCGATCCACCTGGCCGACTACGTGCTCGCCAGCTACGGCACCGGCGCAGTCATGGCCGTGCCCGGAGAGGACCAACGGGACTGGGAGTTCGCCACCGTCTTCGGATTGCCGATCGTCGAGACGGTGCAACGGCCGCAGGGTTGGGACGGCGAGGCCTACGCCGGCGACGGCGGCCACGTGAACTCTCCCGGTGCCCTGGGTGCGGCGCCGGGCGCCCCCGACCTCAATGGGATGGACGTGGTGACGGCCAAGGCGGCGGCGGTCGACTGGCTCGCGTCGTCGGGCTCGGGTGAGCGGCGGGTCAACTACCGGTTGCGGGACTGGCTGCTGTCCCGGCAGCGCTTCTGGGGTTGTCCGATCCCCGTGGTGTACTGCGACGCGTGCGGCATCGTGGCGGTGCCCGACGACCAGCTCCCCGTGCTCGCCCCCGACGATGTCGAGTTCACCCCCACGGGCCAGTCACCGCTGCGCTCCCACGACGGCTTCCTCAACACCACTTGTCCGGACTGCGGCGGTCCCGCCCGGCGCGAGACCGACACGATGGACACCTTCGTGGACAGCTCCTGGTACTACTTGCGCTTCTGTGACCCCTGGAGCACCGACCGACCGTTCTCCCTCGACGCGGTCCGCGCATGGATGCCCGTCGACCAGTACATCGGCGGCGCCGAGCACGCCGTGCTGCATCTCATGTACGCGCGGTTCTTCACCAAGGCACTGTCCGACCTGGGCCTGGTTCCCGCAGCGCTGCGTGAACCCTTCCAGCACCTCTTCACCCAGGGGATGATCCGCCTCGACGGCGTGAAGATGTCGAAGTCGAAGGGCAACCTCGTCGCCCCCGAGCAGATCATCGACACCCTGGGCGCGGACGCGCTGCGACTCGCCCACCTCCAGGTCAAACCCCCCGAGGACGACGTCGACTGGGAGGATGTCGGCCTCGAGGGCTGCGCGAAGTTCCTCCACCGCGTGTGGCGACTCGCGGTGCCGGGCGGCCCGGTGGTCACCTCGGTGCGCGCCGGCGAGCCGACCCCCGTCGACGTTGCGGTCGAACGTGCTCGCCACCGCCTGGTCGAGGACATCTCGGTGACCTTCGACCGATGGGCCTACAACGTCTCGGTCGCGCGGTACATGGCGTTCGTCAACGAGCTGTACCGCTACGTGCAGTCCGACGAGGGTCCCCACCGCGCCACGCTCGACGACGCGGTCGACACGCTGCTCCAGCTGCTCTCGCCGGCCTGCCCCCACATCAGCGCCGAGCTGTGGTGGCGTCGGAGCGAGGCCCGTGACGACGCGTCGGCGCGTGGCGCCCACATCCACGAGACGCCCTGGCCTGTCGCCGACCCCTCGATGCTGGTCGAGGAGACCGTGACGCTCATCGTGCAGGTGAACGGCAAGGTCCGGGACCGGATCGAGGTGCATGCCGGCGCCGACGAGGCCGACTGCGTCGCCGCAGCGCAGGCCTCGGAGAAGGTCCGGGTGCACCTGGGTGTCGATCCGCCCCGTAAGGTCATCGCTCGACCGCCCAAGTTGGTGAACTTCGTCGTGTAACCGACTGACCCCCCGGAGTGTCGAACCGTCGTGCTGAGTCTGATCGACCGAATCGAGAACGTCGCCGAGAATCCCCATGGCCGGATCACCTTCGCCAACGGCGACGATCTGGCCACCATCGGGTGGCCGGAGCTGCACGTCGAGGCACGATCCGCAGCTGCTGCGCTGCAGGCGCGCGGGATCCGACCCGGTGACCACGTGGCGCTCATCGGTCCCACCACCAGGCGCCTGGTCACGGCGATCCAGGCCACCTGGCTGACCGGCGCGGCGCTGGTGACGATGCCGTTACCGATGCGGATGGGTGCACTCGATCAGTTCATCGCCCAGACACGAGCGAGGATCCACCGCTCCGACACCAAGGTCGTGGTGATCGACGACGAGCTGGCTGCCTTCATCGAGCGCGTCGACGATGACCCGCCGTTCGTGACGCTGTCCGAACTGTTCGCGGTGGGCGGCCCCACCTCCGGGGACTACGTGCGTCCCGACATCGACCCCGATGCGCTCGCCGTGCTGCAGTTCACCTCCGGCTCCACCTCCGAACCGAAGGGGGTGATGCTCAGCCACCGGGCGATCTGCAACAACCTCGACGGGGCGTGGGCCGCCGCAAGCATCAGCCACGACGACGTCATCGTCTCGTGGCTCCCCCTCTACCACGACATGGGTCTCGTCGGCCTGTTGACGATCCCGATGACGTTCGGGTGCACGCTCGTGCAAGGTGCACCCCAGGACTTCCTCGCCCGCCCGATCCGCTGGATGCGCTGGATCACCGAGTTCGGTGGCACCGGGACCGCCGGACCGAACTTCTCCTACGCCCTGGCCGCCAGGGCGCTGCGGCGCACCGAGGAGGAGATCGACCTGTCGACGATGGAGGTCTGGTTGAACGGCGCGGAGCCGGTGGATGCGGACACCTTCCGGGCGTTCTTCGAGGCCGGCGAACGATTCGGCCTGGACCCGGCCGGCGCGTTCCCTGCCTTCGGCATGGCGGAGGTCTGTATCGCCGGGTGCTTCCCCGAGCGGGGTGCCGGCCTGACGACCGACTGGGTCGATCGCGCCGCGCTCGAGAGCGACCACAAGGCCCTGCCGGCGGAACCGGGGGCTGAGGGCGCGACCGAGCTCGTGCAGCTGGGAACACCCGTGCCTGGTCTGGAGATCTCGATCACCGACACACAGACCGGGCAGGAGTGCGGCGACCGCGAGGTCGGCGAGCTCCGCATCACCGGCAACTCGTTGACGTCGGGGTACTACCGCCAGCCCGAGGAGACCGAGGAGCTGATCATCGACGGGTGGCTCCACACCGGTGACCTCGCCTACACCGTCGACGGGCAGCTGGTGGTGTGTGGGCGCATCAAGGACGTCATCATCATCGGCGGACGCAACGTGTACCCCCAGGACATCGAGAAGGTCGCCGGCGAGGTGCACGGGGTGCGACCGGGCAACGTGATCGCGTTCGGCACCGATGGACGCCACGGTGCCCAGAACATCATCGTCGTGGCCGAGGCTCGGGCCGATGACCTCGAGTCCTTGGCGCGGTCGGTGACCCGCGAGGTCAACGACTCGGTGGGGGTACCACCCAAAGAGGTCGTGCTCGTCGAGCCGGGCACGGTTCCGAAGACCTCCTCGGGCAAACTGCAGCGTTCGGCGTGCCGGGCGCAGTACGGGGCGGGGGAGTTGGCCCGCCTCTGACAGCAGCAGGTGCGCCGACCCGCGACGACTTCGTGGGCAACGCGTGCCAAGGTCAGGCGACGACGTCGGTGCTCTCAAGTCCCGCCTCCGCCGACCGAAGGAGAAGTGTGCAGCAGTCGACGCGCCCCGTCCCACGCGGGTTCGGAGATCTCCGATGACCTCGGTGTTGGTCGCCGTCGGCGCCCTGCTGCTGATCACGGGACTGGTCGTGGCCGTGACGTTGCTGCTCGAGAGCGGTGGAAGAGTGCGGGTGCCCGTCGAGCCCGAACTGCCGCCGACCCCGACACGCTGCCACGACGCCGACCCGCCCGCCGCGCCGGAGCGCACCGGACCCGGTCCGGTCGAGATCGTGATCGAGGGGCAGGTTGCGCGTGACCAGCTCGTCGCTGCGGTGCTGGCGGCGTATGCCGCAGCCCGGCTGCCAGAGGCCAACCGGGTGGCTGCGTGGGTCACCTCGGCGGGCTGGCCACCGGGCCACACCGGGTCGGCGTACCGGCCCGGCGTCAACCTCCGTGGTCGTCCGGCGGCCGTGCGCCAACTGCTGGAGTGCGATGTCGAGGACCGGTGCTGGGTCGCACTGAACGACAGGGTCGACGTGGATCGTGGCCTGCGCACCCGGCCCGCCATCTGTGAGGTGCTCCAGGGGGTGTGCGCGCTGCGGGCGGCGGTCATCAGCGGTGCACCGCTCGACGGAGCGGACCTCGAGGCTGCGGACGCGGCACTGACCAGCCTGCGTCCGTCGTGGCGGGGCACCACGGTGTCGGGAGCGCTCGAGGAGCTCCGTCACGCCGTTCGGGACGCAGCCGAGAGCTCGGACCGGGTCGTGGTGAGCGTCGCCGAACCCGTGGCACCCGTGGACCGGCTGCAGTCACGCGGTGAGGTTCACCAGGGGACGGACGAACCCGTCAGGGCCACCGCCTGAGCACACCTCGCCACTCCGTGGGAGCCGACACGGTAGGGTCCTGACGCTCATCCGCCGTGTCGAGCGACACGACGTTGACCGGACCGGGGGGGATGGATGGTGAGCGTCACCTGGCGCGATGCCTCGCGGCCGTTCGTGCCGGCAATCGCCATCCTCGCCATCCAGCTCATCTGGTTCCCGATGCCGATCGGGGCGATGTTCTCCGGCCTGATTCTCGGCCTGCTCGGCGCGCTGGGTGCGGTCGGCCTCGCACTCGTCTGGCGGTCGAACCGCATCGTCAACTTCGCCCAGGGCGACCTCGGCGCGTTCCCCGCCACGCTCGCAGTGCTGCTGATCACGTTGGCCGGGCTCCCTTGGATCGTCGGCATCGTCGCGGGCCTCGCCACGGCGGTCGTGGTCGGGTTGGTCGTCGATGTCCTGGTGATCCGACGCTTCTTCCGCTCGCCACGGCTGCTGTTGACCGTCGCCACGCTCGGGGTGTCGCAGATCCTCGCGTTCGCCGCGCTGCTGCTCCCCAATGCGTGGGGCGAAGGACCTGCCATCCGGTCGCTGCCGGCGCCGTTCAGCTTCGCCTTCAGTGTCGGGCAGGTGAACTTCGACGCGAACGATCTCATCGCGCTGATCGTGGCGCCGCTGTTGATCCTCGCTGTCGCTGCCTTCCTCCGCCTGACCGACACCGGCACCGCGGTGCGTGCCGCTGCCGACCGGACCGATCGGGCCTCGATGTTGGGAATCCCGGTGCGGCGACTCGAGGCGCAGATCTGGACCATCGCAGCGGTCCTGTCGTTCCTCTCGGTCGCCCTGACCGCTGGGATCGCAAGCCTGCCCTTCGGGCTCGGGGCCGGGCTCGCCGTGGTCCTTCGAGCGCTCGCGGCGCTCGTGATCGGCCGCATGTCCCACTTCGTGGTGATCACGGTCACCGCCATCGTGCTCGGTGTCCTCGAGAGTGGGATCCGCTGGAACACCGGCGACGCGTACTTGGTGTCGCCGATCCTCGCGGCGCTGATCATCGGCAGTCTGCTGATCCAACGTCGCGGCACTTCGCGAGCCGATGCTGACGACGCGTCCAGCTTCGCGTCGGTCACCGAGGTGCGTCCGGTCCCGGCGGTGCTTCGACGACTGCCAGAGGTGCGTCTCGCCCGATCCGCGGTGATGGCCGCGGGGGCGACCGTGGTGCTCGTCGGGCCGCTGATGATGGGCACCAACGGCCAGCTGAAGGCCGGTGTGGTGGTGGTGTTCGCGCTGATCGGCACGTCGGTCGTCGTGCTCACGGGGTGGGCCGGGCAGGTGTCGCTCGGGCAGATGGCCTTCGTCGGCGCCGGCGGCGCCGTCGGCGCCTGGGGGACGGTCGAGATGGGATGGGAGCCGATCACCTCGATGGTGGTCGCCGGTCCTGTCGGGGCGTTGGTGGCGATCGTGGTCGGTCTCCCGGCGCTGCGGATCCGAGGTCTCTATCTCGCGGTGACCACCCTGGCGGTCTCGATCGCTGCGTCGGAGTGGATCTTCTCGAATCGTGCGGTGGGGTGGATCCCCGAGGGCTCGTTCCCGAGGCCAGCGCTGTTGCACCGGGTCGAGCTCGATTCGCCGCTCCGCCTCTACTACTTCGCCCTCGCGGTGCTCGTCCTCGCGTTCCTCGCCCTGCAGGGGATCCGTCGGAGTCGAACCGGTCGGGTGCTGATCGCGTTGCGCGACAACGAGGACGGCGTCGGTGCCTACGGCGTGGATCCCGTGCGGGCGAAGCTCACTGCGTTCGCCCTGTCGGGATTCGTCGCGGCCGCGGCCGGGGTGGTGCTCGTGATCCACCAGGCGTCCTTTCGTGCGGTCACCTACAGCGCCGAAGAGAGCCTCGCGGTGTTCGTCGCGACGGTCATCGGGGGACTCGGCTCACTCGCCGGCGCAGTCGTCGGTGCGGTGTTCCAGCGCGGCGCGCAATGGCTCCTGTCCTCGCCCTGGTCGTTCCTCGCGACGGGCGTCGGAGTCCTGGCCGTGCTCCTCATCCTCCCCGACGGGCTCGGCGGACTCTTCTTCCGGTCCCGCGACGCGTTCCTGCGCTGGGTGGCCCGCCGCCACGGCATCGTGGCCCTGTCGATCGACCGCTCGACCGACGCGGCGCCGGATCCACTCGCGGCAGCGATCACGACCGACGTCGACCCTGACGATCTGACCAGCAGCGGGGCCGCACGATGATGGGGCCGCACGATGATGGGGCCGCACGATGATGGGGCCGCACGATGATGGGGCTGTGGCGATGATCGAACAGCGGCCATGAGCAGGGCGGAGGGCGTCACGTGGACCGATCTCCGGGAGTCCTGCCGTGGTGTGGTCAACCTGCGGTCATGGGCCCGGGCAGTACGCAACCCGGCGCGCACACTGCGCGAGATGGTCGGCGACGGCCCCGTGTTCCCGCTCCTGATCCTCTTCGGCCTCAACACCGTCGACGAGCTCGACCGCACCGGGTTCGGCATCCTCCTGCCGAACGTGCGGGATGCCTTCGGCATGTCCAACACCGGCATCCTGACCCTCGTGGGAGCGACCGCGCTGGGGGCGTTGGTCCTGCAGCTCCCGATCGCGATCGCCGCCGACCGCGGGAACCGGATGGGCATCGCGTTGGCGGGGGCTGCGATGTGGGCCGGGTTCTCGGTGATGACCGGTGCCGCGACCGCCATCTGGATGCTGATCATCGCCAGGACGGGCTCGGGAATCGGACGGGCGGTGGTCGACCCCACCCACAACGCGTTGTTGTCCGACTTCTACCCGGTGGACAAGCGGCCTGCGGTGTTCTCGTTCCACCGCGCCGCGAACGTGCTCGGCAACTTCCTCGGCCCGCTGCTCGCCGGGGGACTCGCCTACATGTTCACGTGGCGGACCCCGTTCTTCGTGTTCGCCGTGCCGACGATCATCCTCGTGGTGCTGGCACTTCGCATCAAGGATCCGGTGCGAGGCGCCCAGGAGCGCCGGGCCGCAGGGGCGAGCGAGGAGGTGGCCGGGACCGAGGAACCGAGCCCGAGCTTCTCCGAGGCGTGGCGCCTGCTCTGGAAGATCGACGTGCTGCGGCGCATCTGGTACGCCGTGCCGTTCCTCGCGGTGTCGATCATCGGCTTCATCTCGCTCGGCGGGTTGCTCTACGAAGAGGTCTACTCACTCGACGAGCTCCAGCGCGGCTACCTCGCTGCGGTCGCCGAGCCGTTCCAGTTCCTGGGCCTCGCCGTCGGCGCCAAGCTGGGCATGCGGCTGTTCCTACGTGACCCCGCGCTGATCTTCCGGTTCCTTCGAGGTGTGGCGTTCACCTGCTCGGCGCTGGTCGCCTGCTTCGCGCTCGCACCCACGATCCCGCTGACCGTGCTGTCGAACATCCTGCTCACCTCGGTGCTCGCAGTGCTGCTCCCCGGCCTGTTCGCGACCCTGTCGCTGGCGATCCCGGCCCGGGCCCGTTCGCTGGGCTTTTCGATCGCCGCATGGTGGGCCATCCCCGGACTGGCCATGCTGCCGCTCATCGGTTGGGTCAGTGACCAGGTGGGGATCCGCGTCGGCATGCTCGTGATGGTGCCGATCCTGCTCGTCGGCGGTGTGATGATCTCGACCGGAGGCTCCGTCATCAAGCGCGACATCAACGACGTGTGGGGCGCCTCGATGGCACGTTCGCAGGCGTTGCTGGACCGCGAGGACGGCCGGTCGAAGCTGCTGGTGGTCAAGGACCTGAGCGTCTCCTACGGGCAGCTCCAAGTGCTCTTCGACGTCCACCTCGAGGTCGGCGAGGGAGAGGTCGTGGCACTGCTCGGGACCAACGGCGCCGGAAAGTCGACCCTCCTGCGGGCCATCTCGGGTGTCACCGAGGCGAACTTCGGCGCCGTTGTCTTCGACGGTCGCGACATCACCCACGCCCCACCGAACGAGATCGCTGCACTGGGCGTGGCCCAGGTCCCTGGTGGCGCCGGCGTCTTTCCCAGTCTCACCGTGGCCGAGAACCTCCGCAGCGCAGCGTGGACGTTGCGTCGCGACCGGCACCAGGTGCAGGAACGTACCGATGCGGTCCTGGCGGCGTTCCCCGTGCTGCGTGAGCGGCTCGAGGAACCGGCGGCGAACCTGTCGGGGGGACAACAGCAGATGCTGGCCCTGGGCATGTCGCTGCTGGCGCAGCCGCGACTGTTGCTGATCGACGAGCTCAGCCTCGGGCTCGCGCCGGTGGTGGTGTCCCAGCTCTCCGCGCTGGTGCGCGACGTGGCGGCCGAGGGCACGACGGTCGTGCTCGTCGAGCAGTCGGTGAACATCGCCCTGTCGATGGCCTCGACGGCGTACTTCATGGAGCGCGGCCGCATCCAGTACTCCGGACCGGCGGCGGAACTCCTGGAACGCCCCGACCTGCTGCGCGCCGTGTTCCTCGCCGAGAACGCCAGCCACACGAACGCCAGCCAGACGAACGCCAGCCACACGAACGCCAGCCACACGAACGCCAGCCACACGAACGGCAGCCGCACCACGGGCACTCCTCTGGGGAGTCGCCACGGGGACCAGGTCCGCGCCCCCGGGACCGACCTGGTGCTCGAGCTCGAGTCGGTGACCCGGCGCTTCGGGGGCATCGCGGCGGTCGACGACGTGTCGCTGGTGGTCGGCGACGGCGAGATCGTCGGGTTGATCGGCCAGAACGGCGCTGGCAAGACCACGTTGTTCGATCTCATCTGCGGCTACCAACCACTTGATGGTGGCCGCATCCGACTGGGGGGACGCGACATGGGGTCCCGGTCGCCGCACGACCGAGCGCGCCTCGGGCTCGGCCGGACCTTCCAGGGAGGTCGGCTGTTCCCGGGACTGACGGTGGCCGAGACGGTGGCGGTCGCCCTCGAGCAGCAGGTGGCGGTGCGGGACGTCATCAACCCGGCGCTGCGCCTGCCAGCGGCCTATGACAGCGAGCGGGCGGTCGGCCGACGCGTCCGGCAGCTGCTCGAGATCTTCGGGTTGACGGACTACGCCGACAGCTTCACCGCCGAGCTCTCCACCGGCACCCGCCGGATCGTCGAGTTCACGTGCGCGGTCGCCCACCAACCACGCGTCCTGCTGCTCGACGAACCAGCGGCCGGGGTGGCGCAGCGCGAGGTCGAACAACTCGGCCAGCTGTTGTTGCGCATCCGTGACGAGCTCGGGTGTTCGATGATCGTGATCGAACACGACATGCCGCTCATCGCGTCGATGTCGGACCGTCTCGTCGCACTCGAGGTGGGATCGGTCATCTCGGAAGGGTCGCCGTCAGCGGTGCTCGCCGATCCACGGGTGATCGCCTCGTACCTCGGCGACGACACGGTGGCGGTCGCCCGATCCGGCACGGGGACATCCGGCAACGGCAACGGCAGTGGTTCTGGAAACGACGGCGGAACGCCCACATGAAGGGGAAGCACACATGAGGACCATGAACGATCCCGAGGAGGGCGGAGGTCCGTCCGTCGTCGCGAAGTGGGGCCCGGTGGCGGCGATCGTCGCGGTCGTGGCCGTGATCGGCTTCCTGGTGATCGGGGGCGACGATGACGAGACCGCCACCCCCACCACCGCCGGAGGTGACAACGGTGGGGACGTCGACCTTCCGCCGAACGTCCTGCCCTTCAGCGTGGCCGAGGAACGCGGCGAGGTCGACGACATCGACTGGGGCGAACGGTGCGACGTGGACGAGGGGGTGCTGGCGCTGCCGCTCAACCCCCCGGCGGAGTGCTTTGCTCCCTACACCGGTGACGGCGGTGGCGACTCCGCCACCGGTGTCACCGATGACAGCATCAGGGTGGTCGTCTACACGAGCCAGGAGAACGATCCGATCCTGTCGTTCATCTACAGCCAGGTCGGCAACGACGACACACCGGCCCAGGAGTTCGAGACCTATCGGAGCTACAACGAACTCCTGGCCACCTACATGGAGACCTACGGACGTGAGGTCGAGCTCGTCCGCTACGAGGCGACCGGCTCGATCGACGACGAGGTGGCCGCCACCACCGATGCCGAGACGATCGCCCGTGACCTCGAGCCATTCGCCGTGATCGGTGGACCGGCACTCACCAACGCCTTCGCCGACACGCTCGCCGCGAACGACGTCCTGTGCATCTCGTGCACCCCGGGGCAGACGATCGAGTGGTACGAGGAGCGAGGACCCTACGTCTGGGACATCCAGAAGAACGCCAACCAGTCCACCCTCATGGCCGCCGAGTACGTCGGCAAACGGCTCGCCGGCGGCACCGCCGAATTCGGTGGCGACGAGGTGCAGGACCGGGACCGGGTGTTCGGGCTGATCTACCTGTCGTCGAGCCCGCAGAGTGAGGAGATCCGCCAACAGCTCGAGACGACCCTCGAGGACGACCACGGGGTGAGCTTCGCCGAGGTGGCCTCCTTCCAGGACCCGATCTCGCTCGCCGGTCAGGCACGGGAGATCCTCGCCCGGATGCAGGACAGTGGTGTCACCACGATCCTCTACACCGGCGACCCGCTCGCGCCTCAGACCCTCACCGAGAACGCGACCGCCCAGGACTACTTCCCCGAATGGGTGATCACCGGCAGCGCGCTCGTGGACACCTCCATCTTCGGGCGCACCTACGACCAGGAGCAGTGGCAGCACGCGTTCGGGCCCTCGAACCTGTTCGCCCGGGTCTCGCCCGAGGTCGCCGGATCCGTGTTCCTCCACCGCTGGTTCTTCGGTGAGGACCCTCCCGCCCGGACGAGCGCCCCGCTGATCCTGCCGAACCTGCAGTTCCTCTACGCAGTGCTCCAGGGGGCCGGGACCGACCTGACCCACGAGATGTTCGAGCAGGTCATCTTCGGCGCCGACATCGTCGAGGGCAACGTGCTGAGCCCGCAGATCTCCTGGGGTGAGCGCGGCATCTGGCCAGGAGTGGACTACGCCGGTGTCGACGACCAGACCGAGGTCTGGTGGGACTCCGACGCCACTGGTCTCGACGAGACGGGCAGCGAGGGGTCCGGACTCTGGGCCTACGTGGACGGCGGCGTCAGGTACCTGCCGGGGGAGTGGCCCGAGTCGCCACCGCGGGTCTTCGATCCCGAAGGTGCCGTCACGGTCTACACCGACCTGCCCGAGGGCATCACCCTGCCCGACTACGAACCGCTCCCCCCTGCGTGAGCGGCCGACCCGGATCCGCGGGTCAGCGGATCCGGCTGGCCGGTCCGAGGGTCCCCCGGCGGTGTCAACCGTCGTCGGGGCGGTCGCGCAGGAACTCCTGGAGCTCCTCGGCGAGCTCGTCACCGCTCGGCAGCCGGTCGAATCCGATCGTCGGGGCGTCGTCGGGTCCGCCGAGGCCCTGGTCCATCATCTCCTCGAGCTGACCGACCATCGTCTGGTGCTGGGTGTTCTCGGCCACCAGCTCGTCGAGACGCAGGCGGGTCGCTGCGGCGTCCGAGGGGAGCTGACCGGGGTCGATCTCGAGCTGGGCGACGTCGCCGAGGCCTTCGAGCAACGCGACGCTCGCCGCCGGGTACGGCATGGAGGACACGTAGTGGGGGACCTGTGCCCACAGCCCGACCGACGGGATGCCGGCCTCGTTGGCCGCGACGTCGAGCACTGCGTGGATGCCGGCGGGAACGTCGAGCGTGCCGCGGACGTAGCCGTGCAGCTGGTCCGACAGCTCGGCCGACGAAGTGGTCACCGAGAGACTGGTCGGCCGGGTGTGGGCGACGGGCGCCGGGTACGCCCCGAGCTCGACCATCATCCGGCAGCCGAACTGGTGGGCGAGGTCGACGACCGCCTCGGTGAAGAGGTCCCAACTGACGTCCGGCTCGGCACCGACGAGCAGCAGGAGGTCGTTGCCGGCCGAGTCCGTCCCGGCCTGCAGCTCGATCGCCGGCCAGGTGAGACCGGTGATCAGGCCGTTCACCAGGTGCATGATCGGGCGTCGGGCGCGGTGGTCGAGCAGTCGGTCACCGTCGAAGGTCGCGACCGTTGCCGCGCCGGTTGCGCTCAGCAGTGTCGACATGGCCGTACTCGCGCCGAGACCCGCGTCGATCCAGCCCTCGAGCGCGACGACGAGTACGGGGTCGGTGAGCTCGGGAGTGAGGTCGACCTCGACGATCGGACGGGTCATGTGATCTCCCCGGCTGAGGTTTCGGTCATCTCCGCCAATCGTTCGAGCATTCCACGGAACCCCGCGACGGTCGCGTCGGGCACGTCGCCCATGGCGCCGCCGGCGTACCGGGCGTACACACCCGCGATGATGCAGGTCAGCTTCCAATAGCCGAACGCCACGTAGAACGGAAGATCCGACAGGTCGCGGCCGGAGCACGCGGCGTAGCGGTCGACGAGCTCCTGCTTGCGCGGGAACCCCTCGAGCGCAGTTGGTGAGGCCTGCGGCAGCACCGCGTCCTCGTCGGGGTCCGACCAGTAGACACACAGCAGGCCCACGTCGGCGAGGGGGTCGCCGAGCGTGCAGATCTCCCAGTCGAGCACGGCGATGACCGATCCGTCGTCGCCGAGCATGCAGTTGTCGAGGCGGTAGTCGCCGTGCACGATCGCCGCCGGTCCCTGCGGCGGGATGGTCGACGCCAGCTGGTCGTGCACCCGGTGGACCGAGTCCAGGCCCAGTCCGCCGTCGACCTGCGCCTCGGACCCCTGGAACTGCGTGTACCAGCGCTTGAGCTGCCGGGCGACGTAGTCCTCCTTGCGCCCCAGCTCGCCGAGGCCGACGGCGTCGACGTCGACCGAATGGATCGCCGCGAGGACGTCCACGATCGACTCGCCGGCACGACGGCGTTGCTCGGCGCTCAGTCCCTCGGCGTCGGCGTGGGCGCGAACGACCCGACCGTCGATGAAGTCCATCACGTAGAACGGTGCACCGTTCACATCGTCGTCGGTGCAGAGCCCTGCTGTCGGCGGGACGGGGACGTCGGTGGGGCCGAGCGCGGAGATGATCGTGTGCTCGCGCCCCATGTCGTGGGCCGTCGCGAGCACCTGGCCCAGCGGGGGACGCCGCAGCACCCAGCGGCGGCCGTCGGCACCGATCACCGAGTAGGTGAGGTTGGAGTGCCCGCCGGCGATCAGGGAGAACTCCAGCGGTGGCACCGCGCCGGGGATCTCGCGCTCGAACCAGCTGGTGACGGCGTCGTGATCGATGCCCTCGACGAGCGGTGCGTCGTTGCGGGCCGGTTCGCTCACACTTCCCCCCTTGCTCACAGTTCCCTGGTGCCGTGCTGCGGTCAGGGTCGCCCACGCTAGTGGCCGGGGCCGCCCCTACACTCCGTGCCCATGGCTGACGTCACCGATGCAACCTTCCAGACCGACGTGATCGAGCGGTCCGCCACCGTGCCGGTGGTGGTCGACCT
>SKRR01000101.1 GCA_007118345.1 Microthrixaceae bacterium
AGGAGACGGCCGTGGCGAGCCTCGTGCAGGAGATCCGGTGGGGACGCGTCCGGCGCGTCGGCGAGCTGGACCCACCCGAGCCGATCCGATGCGACCACCGCCTCGAGCTCCGGCACCCCGGCCCCGACCCGGTGGTGGTGCAACAGGTCCACCACGACCCGCGCACCGGTCGCCTCGGCCATGTCGATCGCCCCCGTGGGTGTGGACGGCGTGGTCCATGCCATGTACTCGAGCCCCACATCCACGCCGGCGGCGAGAGCGCGCTCGACCACCGCGGCAACGGCATCGCTGGTCGCGCTCACGTCGACCAGGTCCGACACGACCAGCACGTAGCGGGCTCCGAGGTCGACCGCCGCGTCGAGCAGTGGCCCGACCTCGGTACCGGAGCCGACGCGGTGCACCTCGACGTCGTGCACCCTCACACCGAGATCTGCAGCCAGCTGCGCGAGGTGCCGACGTCGTCGCGGCTCGAGCGCGTGGTGATCGGACACGCGCAGCCCGACGGCATCGAAACCGGCGTCAGCGGCGAGCCGGACGATCGAGTCGGCCGTGACGTCGAGCACCGAACCCGCGGCGAGCGCGAGTCGACCCGACGGCGCGGTCATGATCCCAGCAACACGTTCACGCGGCGCTCGGTGCCGTCGTCGGGGCGGATGACCACGTCCCACACCCCCGGTGCGAGACCGCGGGTGTCGACCAGCATCAGGTGGCCGCCGTGCGCGTTCGACCAGGCCGCCCAGTCGATGCCGAACCCGCCCAGCCACGACGGTGCCGGACGCTCGACGCCGTCGGGGCCCACGAGCGCGATCTCGACGCTGGCGTCGGGCATCGGCCGGCCGCGGGCATCGGTCAGCGTGAAGTGCACGGGGAGCGGGGAGCCGAGGGCGGCCTCGCGCGGCGCGCCCCGCTCCAGTGGACCGGTGGTGCCCGACCACGCGTACTCGACGCGGTACGTGTGCTCCGCGGCCGTGACGTGCCCGGCCGCGTCGACCGCGCGCAGTCGCACGGTGTGGGTGCCGACCATCGAGGCGTCGACGTACACCCCGGCGGTGGTGCTGGCATCACACGTGACGAGTCCCGACCCGGCGTCGTCGCAGGCGTGCCGGGCCACCACCGGCGCACCGAGCGTCACGGCCTCGCCGTCGAACGGGGCCATGATCTCGACGGTGGGTGGGTCACGGTCGATCCGGACCGGGACGAGCTGGGAAGCGCTGACGTTGCCGTTCACGTCGAGTGCACGGGCCTCGACCCACGACTCACCGTCGTCGACCACCGCCACCGAGACCCGCTCGTCGACCACCTGGGACCACGGCGGAGCACCGCCCGCGTCAGTGGCCGCTGCGGTGGGCCGGTGCACCCGGTACTCGACCCCCCTGACCCCGGCGTCGTCACGGAACCACACGTCGACCGTGACGGCTCCGGTGTACCAGCCGTGCGACGAGGGGCCATCGGCCTCCGGCGCAGGTCGCACCGAGGCGTAGCCCGCCGGTGGTTCGGTGTCGGTCCAGTCGTGTCCGGCGGCCCACACGGCCTCGGCCAGCTTGCGCTGCCCCGTGAACGAGGGGTGGAAGTGGTCCTGGGTCGAGATGTCGGCGTCGGTGAATCCCCACTGCTCCTTGTCGGCCAACAGCACGCCGTCGGCGTCACGGTTCGACACGAGGTCGAACACGGCGTGATCGTCGAACCGACAGCGCAGCATCGCGGCGCACTCGTCGGCGAGGATCTGGTTGAGGGCGATGTTGTGGGCACGGACACGGAGCCGACGCTGCTCGGCGCTGTTGGTGGGATCGGGTGTGGGCCCCGAGTTGCGGGGCACGTTCGGACGGAACAACAGTGACCTGCACGGCACCACGCCCAGGGTGTCCCACATGATCCGGGCGGCCCGCTTGTTGTTGTTCTCGGCGAAGCTGCGCGGGGCCCGCGGGCCCTCTCGACCCGACACGACGAAGCCGACGAACGGGAACTGCTCGCCAAGGTGGGCGGCGCCGCGCACGTACCAGAGCGAGTACACGTCGGGGATCGACGAGATCGACACGAGCGTGTCCGGACGGTGCTCGCGGAGCCAGGCGAGCGAGGTGCGGACCTGGGCACGTGCCTCGTCGAGCGGGGTGATCTCGTGCTCGCTCGACCGGCACAGGTCGTTGCCGCCCATCTGCACCAGCACGAGATCGGTGCCGGCGGGGACGGCCCGCACCTGGTCGACGAGGTGATCGCGGATGGTCGCGCCGTTGGCCGACAGGTTCACGGCGGTGACCGGGCCGCCACGCGCGGCCTCGAGTCGTTGGGCGTAGCTGTCGAGACCCGGTTGATCCCCGGCCGCCCACGACGCCGCGGGCCGGGGCGAGCCGATCCCTCCGCCAGGGGCCCCGGAGCCGTTGGCCCCCGTGCCCTGCGAGATGGAATCGCCCACCACGGCGATGGTGGTGGGCGCATCGGTGAACGCAGGCGTGCCGGCGGGACGGGAACCAGCGACGTCCGGCGAGGCGACGGCCACGACGGAGACCGAGAGGGCACTGACCACCAGGGCGCCCACGAGCACGGGGAGTCGCATCACGACGCACCAGTGTGCCGCTGATGCCGGGCGGATCGGGCGCGCCCGCCAGACTGTCGGCGTGATCGACGTGCACGCCCATGTGGTGCTCGACGGCGTCATGGGGTGCGCCGGACACTACGGGCCGGAGTTGGGCGTTGGCCCCGAGGGCCGACCCCGGTTCCGGGTGGGTGACTACGTGCTCGACGGCGTCGACTACCGGGGCACGCCGTTCATGGACGTCGATCGACGGCTGGCGCTCAACGACCACCTCGGCATCGATCTCCAGGTGCTCTCCCCCAACCCGATCACGTACTTCCACCACATCGAGGCGACGGTGGCCGACGAGTTCTGCCGGTGGCACAACGACGAGCTCGCGTCGGTCGTGGCCGCCCACCCCGACCGCCTGGCCGGGTTCGCCCAACTCCCGATGCAGGACATCGGCGCAGCGGTCACCGAACTCCATCGCGCCGTGGGCGACCTCGGGCTGCTCGGTGCCTACATCGGCACCGACTTCGGACTGACCTTCGACGACGAACGGCTCGACCCGCTCTGGGCAGCGGCCGTCGACCTCGACGTCCCAGTGTTCGTCCACCCGGCACCAGCGGGCATCGACGGTCCCCTGCGCGACCCCCGCATCAGGACGTTCGACCTCGACCTCTCGCTCGGGTTCCTCTACGAGGAGACCTTGGCGGTGGCCTGTCTCCTCTACGGCGGCGTGCTCCAGCGGCATCCCGGTCTCGACGTGTGCGTGTCGCACGGTGGGGGCGCCGCTGCGTACATGACCGGTCGATTGCACCACCAGGGCCGTTCCCGACCGTGGGCGCGAGCGCTCGACCGGCCGGTCGACTTCGCCGGGGACCTGCGACGTCTGTGGTTCGACCAGCACGTGCACGACGACGACTCGCTCGCACTGCTCGAGTCGCGCGTCGGACGCGACCGGCTCGTGGTGGGGACCAATCTCGCCGGCTGGGATGCGCCGCACGAACCCGACGAGATCCCCTACGTGACCGACTACGACGTGAACGCGCGACGGCTGCTGCGGCTCGACCGCTGACACCGGTCAGATGTCGACCGGTGCACCGTTGCTCGACAGACGGATCGCTCCGCTCGGGCAGCTCCGGGCGATGCGGAGCAGGGTCTGGTCGTCGGGGGGCGTGCCGGCGGGGTGGACCGCCGCGATCTCGTCGTCGTCGAACACGAAGAACCCGGGGGCGGACGCGATGCACTTGCCCGCGCTCACGCACTCGTCACCGTCCACGCTCACCTCGTAGCCCATCGGTCCACACTAGGCGGCCGATCAGACGGCGTTGGCCGCCCAGCCCCCGTCGACGTACACGATCTCACCGTTGAGGTACGACGCCCGCTCCGACAGCAGGAACTCGACCACCTCGGCGATCTCCGGTGCCTCACCAACCCGACCCAGCGGCACCCGGCCGGTGAGCCAACGCACCTGATCGGGGTCGTCGAGACGCTCCGCGGCCATCGGGGTCCGCACCGGACCGGGGGCCACACCGTTGACGCGGATCCCGAGCGGAGCCGCCTCGAGCGCAGCGGCTCGGGTGAGCGCCGCGATCGCCCCCTTCGATGCCACGTAGTGCGCCTGACCGGGCACGGCGATGGTGGCGTTCACCGACGAGATCGTCACGATCGACCCCCCGGGCTCGCCGGACGCGATCCGGGAGCGCAGGAACCCCCGGATCGCCAGCCACGTTCCGGTCACGTTCACCCGGAGGTGCCGCTCCCACTCCCCGAGCGAGGTGTCGACGATCATCCCACGGGTACGGATGCCCGCCGACGTGACGAGTCCGTCGAGCGGTCCGATCTCGCCGACCTCGGCGATCAGCTGGTCCCAGCCGACCTCGTCGGTCACGTCGAGCTGGTGCACGTCGGGGGCGCCCCCCGGCTCGGCATCCACGCCCACCACCTGCCAGCCCTCCCGTCGCAGCACCGTCACGCACGCTGCGCCGATCCCCGAGGCCGCGCCGGTCACGAGCACCCGCCCGCGAGTTCCGTCCACGTCCGCTCCCTCGTTCGCCATCGGACCAGCCTGCCACGCGTCGCTAGACTCCTGACGACGTCACGCACCACCCGCGAGGGGACCACGATGCCGAGGGGACAGCCATGACGCACTCGAACTCCGCCGACGCCCCGCTGCTCATCACCGGCGGCCGCCTCGTCGACGGCGGGGGTGGAGCCCCGCTCGACCGTGCTGCCGTGCTGGTGAACGGTGATTCGATCGAGGCCGTCGGCACGGTCGACGAGGTGGCTGCTCGCGCCCCCGACCACGCCGTCACCATCGACGCCACCGGATGCACGATCATGCCCGGGCTGATCGACGCCCACTGTCACTCGACGTTCGACGACGTGCAGTCGAACGACGAGCTCTTCTTCCACCGCCAACCCGCCACCGCAGCGCTCGTCACGGCGTTCAACCTGCCCAAGTTGCTCCGCGCCGGGGTCACGGCGTTCATGGACCCCGACACCGTGCACGGCATCGGCCCCGAGGTGCGCGACGCGCTCGAGGCAGGAGCATTCGAGGGACCGCGCATGGCCACCGGCGTGCAGGCGATGCTCACCTCGGTGGGCGGCACCGCGGGTCGCCTGATCCCCGACGAGGGTGAGGTGGGGTACGCCGCGGTCGTCAACACCATCGACGAGATGGTCACGCTCACCCGCCGACACGTGAAGCGCGGCGCCGACTGGATCAAGATCCACGCCACCGGCTCGATCCCGACCCACGCCGGCGAGCTGCAGGTCTGGACGCTCGACGAGA
>SKRR01000073.1 GCA_007118345.1 Microthrixaceae bacterium
CGACTCCCTGGAGGTTCGGGTAGTGGCGGGCGGCCACGCCGTTCCAGGTCTGACGGTCGAACTGGTAGGCCCCGCGGTAGCGGCCGCTGGGGTTGGTGATGTGGTAGCGGTCGGTGGATTCGCACTGACGGAGCCGCTGGAGCTGCGTGTCCGACAGCACGTGGCGGAACTTGTCGCTGTTGTGGTGGGCCTGGACCGCAGCAATCTGCTCAGGGGTGCAGGCGGCGAACACGCCGATCATCGCAACGAGTGCCACTCCCAACAGGGCGCGCGCAGTACCAACTCGAGTCTTCATCGTCACTTCCTTCTTCACAGCTGAGGTGCCCGGATCTCGGGTCCACCTCTGGGCGCCGTCCGAAGGACATGGGGTGGTGCCGGCGCCGATCTTGCAGGACCCGACGCTCCCCAGCAGCGCGTCCCGGGCTCGTATCGTGCGAACCGATGACAGTTCTAGGACGAACCGTCACATGAATGCAACAAACTGGGCACTTCTTCCCGGGTGAACGTTGTCACCAGAATTGGCGAGTGCATCCGATCGCCACGCGCCACTGCGTACCGGTCACGAGCTCGACCCCCTGAGCCGGGCGGCAACCGTGCGGTGCTCCACGACTGCGGCCCGTCGTGTTCGAACACCTCGGTGACCCACTCGTCGGCGCTGAGCCGGATCGGTCGAGCAGCGTCGGGAGTCCGATCCGTCGGCCATGACGGCCGTCGCGCTGGCACCGCCGAGGTGCCCGGGTGACACGAGCCCGAACTCGGCGCTCTCACGGTGCAGCCAGATGTCGCCGTCGCCCGCTCGCAGTTCGCGGTGCACCGCACGGCGACCTCAGCGGTGACGACCCACGGTCCGGACCCCGAGGTGGTGTCCTCCGGGTCCGGGCCGTGGTGTGTGGCGGAGAGGGTGGGATTCGAACCCACGGTGAGGTTGCCCCCACACCTCCTTAGCAGGGAGGCCCGTTCGACCTGGCTCCGGCACCTCTCCGGAAGCCAGCCACTGTACCGTCTACGTCGCCGTGACCGACAAGGAGCTGCCTGAGAACCGTGACGACGGCAGGCCTCGCGCCTGCCTCGCCGGGGCGCGGGCGTGAAGTCCCTCGCGCTCGTCATGAGCCTCATGACCCGACCGTTCCGTCGACGTGACACGCGCGTGTTCATATGGCTCGTCGGGCTGATGGTGGCGATGATCGCCACCTACAGCGCACTGTTCCACGTGATCATGGAGCGCGAGGGACAGCAGTACTCCTGGCCGACCTCGGTGTACTGGACGCTCACGACCATGTCGACCCTCGGGTTCGGCGACATCGTCTTCGAGACCGACACGGGTCGGTTGTTCTCGGTCGTGGTGCTCACCACGGGCGCGATGTTCATCCTCGTCCTGCTGCCGTTCGCCTTCATCCAGTTCGTTTTTCTGCCGTGGATGGAACGCCGTGCCAACGCTCGTGCCCCCCGCCAGCTCGCCGAGGACGAGGAGGGCCACGTCGTGCTGACCCAGCTCGACGCGGTCACCGACGCCCTCATCCGCAAGGCCGACCACGCCCATCTGCCCTACGTGTTGTTGGTCGCCGATCTGCAGGAGGGCCTGACACTCGTCGACCAGGGCTACCGGGTCATGGTCGGTGAGCTCGACGATCCCGAGACCTACCGCTCGGCCCGGGTGGAGTCGGCGTCGCTCGTCGCCAGCACCCAGCCCGACACGACGAACTCGAACATCGCCTTCACGGTGCGGGAGATCAACGCCTCGGTGCCGATCGTCGCGACGGCATCGCGGGAGGCGTCGGTCGACGTGCTCGAACTCGCCGGCTGCGACACCGTGCTGCGGCTCGGGCAGCTGTTGGGACACGCGATGGCCCGCCGTGTCCTGGGTGGCGACAACCGAGCACACGTGATCGGCGAGTTCGGTGAGCTGCAGGTGGCCGAGGCGAGCATCGCCGGCACCGACCTGGCAGGCCACCGGCTGGTGGCGTCGAACCTGCGCGGCCGGTTCAACGTGTCGGTCGCAGGCATCTGGCAACGCGGCGGTCACTTCGAGCTCCCCGGACCCGAGACGGTGATCGAGGACTCCGACGTGCTCATCCTGGCGGGGTCCGCCGAGCAGCTCGCCGCCTACGACGCCACCTACGGCACCGACCACCGGATCGACGCGCCGGTCGTGGTCATCGGTGGGGGTCGTGTCGGTCGGGCGGCAGCAACGGTGCTCGGCGAGGCCGGCGCGCGGTGCAGGATCGTCGAGGAGCGCCCCGACCGGTTGCGGGATCCTGACCTCTACGTGCTCGGCGACGCCGCGGAACTCGACGTGTTGAAGCTCGCGGGTCTCGAGGACGCCACGGCGGTGCTCATCACGACCCACGACGACGACGTCAACGTGTACCTGACGCTCTACTGCCGGCGACTGCGACCCGACCTGCAGGTGATCTCCCGCGCGAACGTGGACCGCAACGTCGCGACGCTGCACCGTGCGGGTGCCGATGCGGTGCTCTCCTACGCCTCGATCGGCGCGACCGCCATCTGGAACACCCTGGGGCTCAACGACGCACTCGTGCTCGCCGAGGGACTCGAGATGTTCCGTGCCGGCATGCCCGAGGCCATGGCGGGCAAGTCCCTCGCCGACCTCGACCTCCGGCGCAGGACCGGTTGCAACATCGTCGCGGTGGCCACGGGCGACGAGACGGTGACCAACCCCGACCCCGCGGAACCGTTGCCCCACGACGCGGAACTCGTCGTGATCGGCGACGCGGCGGCACAGCAGCGGTTCCTCGAGGCGTATCCGGTCGTCCCGGGTCGCTGAGCCGTCGGCGGTCCGGCCCGTTGCAGGCGGGCGGCTACAGGTTCGCCATCTCGCTGATGAACGCGGTGCAGAAGACGTCGAGATCGCCGGGGTTGCGACTCGAGATCAGTGGTCCGGGGCCCTCGGTGTCGACGACGACTTGTTCGTCGACCCACGTCGCACCGGCGTTCTCCAGGTCGGTGCGCACACTCGGCCAGCTCGTGAGGCGGCGGCCGCGCACCACGTCGGCCTCGATGAGGCTCCACGGTCCGTGACAGATGACGGCGACGGGTCGACCAGATCCGACGAAGGCCCGGATGAGCTGCACCGAGGGCCCGTCGGTGCGGAGCTGGTCGGGGTTCGCGACCCCGCCCGGCAGCACGAGCCCGATGTAGTCTTCGACGGCGGCGTCGGCGCTGGAGACCGTGGCGTTGAACGTGTCACCGCGGTCCAGGTGGTTGAACCCCTCGACCTCTCCCGCCTCGGGGGCGATCAGCACCGGCTCGCCGCCGGCGTTCTGGACCTCGGACCACGGTCGGGTCAACTCGACCTGTTCGACGCCTTCGTTCGCCACCAGGACGGCCACCTTGCCGCCGTTGAGTGAGATGCTCATCAGATGCTCCGATCGTGCGGGCGGACAGCGGGGCGTCGCTGGTCCTACCCGGTCCGCCGGGTCCGGGAAACATCCAGCCCGGAGCCTGGCCAGCACCGTTGGGCGAGCTGCCGCACACCCGACGGTCACGGGCTGGTGACCTTGGACCCTGGCACCGACGAGCGGTTCGGCCGAGGCTGGAGGTCGACACGGAGGTGGAGATGGCTGAGCAGGATCGGATCACACAGCTCGAGCATCAGGTGGATGACCTGAAGGGGCAGCTGCGCGACGTGCGGCACCAGTTGGCGGCCGCTGAGCTCGACCAGTGGCAGGGACGCATCGACGACCTCGAGGTCCAGGCCCACCTGGGATCGATGGCGGTGCGCGACCGACTGACGCCGGTGGTCGAGGAGCTCCGCAACGCATGGCTCGAGGCGAAGGCACGACTCGAGGGCGGGGCCGAGACGACCTCGACGGTCACCGAGCGGCTGCGCTCCGGACTCGAGCGCGCCATGGCCGAGATCCGCTCGGCGGTGCTCGACGCACGGTCGTCGGCCAAGGACTGACCGGCCGACGGGTCGATCGGCGCGGCGCCCTCGTCCCGGGTTCGGGCTACGGGTGCGTCACGCCCGGCCATCCGCTCGTGGCGCTGAAGCCCGGGAACACCGCCGAGAGGTGTGAGGCGGTGGCGCCGAGCCGGTCGGCGAGCACCTCGGCGAGCACGCTGCGGTAGTCGGTGGTGACCCGCACGTCGCCGTCGTCGGTGTTCGACGCGTCGAGCCCCAGCCAGTTGCCGTACACGCCGGAGTTCACGCCACCGCCGAGCACCAGCATCGGCCACGCACGTCCGTGGTCGGTCCCGCCCGAGGAGTTCTCGTGGCTTGTTCGCCCGAACTCGGTGACGACCGCCACGGTGACGTCGTCGGCGCGGTCTCCGAGCCGATCGAAGAACGCGCCGATGGCGGTGTCGAGTCCCGCCACCAGCCGGGTCATGCGCGCGTTCGGTTCGGTGGCGCTCCCCATCTGCTGATGGGTGTCCCACCCGCCGACGTCGACGTGGGCGACCTCGACGGGAAGCCCGGCCTCGATGAGTCGTGCGATGGGCCACAGCCCGTTGCCGGCAGAGTTGTCGGGGAACGTTGCCGGGCGCTCGGTGGATCCCAACGCGCCGATCTCGCCGAGCGTGTCCAGCGTGGGGGACGCCCACTGCCGCAGGGCGGGGTGGGTGTCGTCGCGCAGGTACAGGTCGTTGGTGTTCGCAGCGATGGCACTCGCCGGTGGCCCCCAGTTGAACAGGGCCAGCGAACCGAAACCGGTCGCTGCCACCGAGGTGGACCCACGCAGTGAGGCGGGGAGCGCGCCACCGATCGCGACGCTGCGCAACGGGTGGTCCGACGCCGCCGTGGTCGCCTGCAGCCACCGGCCCGCCCACCCGGTGGGCGACAGCTTGGTGTCGGGGAACCCGGCTTCGAGGTACGCCTGGGCGTCGAAGTGCGAACGGGACGGATTCATCACCCCGCACGAGTTCACGATGGCCATCCGTCCCTGCGAGTAGAGCGTGGCAAGGCGTTGCGCTGCGGGATGCAGCGCCCAGTCGGAGTTCGCTGCGGCCCCGGTGAGTGGTCGCGCTGCGGCCGGCGACACGGCGATGGTGGGCCGCTGGGCGTGGTAGGCCGCATCGGTGACCGGTGGGACGAGCGTGAGTCCGTCGTATCCGCCGCGGCAGAAGATCACCACGAGTGTCCGGTGCGGGTGGGGCGCGGCGGCGAACGCCGATCCGGCGGCGCCGGCGATGGTGGCGCCCGCGGCGACGGTTCCACCTGCCACTGCGAGGAACCTGCGGCGCGAGGGGTCGGTCGGCCCGTGTCGGTCGCGCTCGGGGGTGGGCAGCTCGAAGGTCGTCACAGTGTCTGGAACCTGGGTTGTTGCATGAGCAGGGTGAGC
>SKRR01000170.1 GCA_007118345.1 Microthrixaceae bacterium
AGATGAGCGCCTACCCGCGACAGGAACTCGAGGAGATGGTCGAACGTTGGCTGCAGGCCAACCGCGACTGCGAGGCGGCCGGTGACTGGAAGCCCCTGGCCGACATGTACACCGAGGACGCCACCTACGGCTGGAACTACGGCCCCCACACCGACTTCATGGCGGTCGGTCGTGAGGAGATCCGGGAACTGGCGCTCGGTGCCGAGATGGGCGGGCTCGACGGCTGGGAGTACCCCTACGAGGAGATCCTCATCGACGACCAGCGTGGGTTCGTCGTGGGGTTCTGGCGGCAGGTCGCTGACGAGACCCGCCCCGACGGAAGCCGCTACGAGGTCCACGGCATCGGTGGCAGCTGGTTCCGCTACGCGGGCGACTTCCGGTGGAACTGGCAGCGCGACTGGTTCGACTTCGGCAACGCCGCGGCGCTGTTCATGGAGATGATGACCGACGGCAAGCTGTCCGAGGGCATGACCGAACGCATGAACCGATCGATGCGGGGACCGTTGCCCGGTTACTACCCGGCCGGTCAGGCGCCCGTGAAGATCTGGGACCGCTGATCATGTCGACCGGAGCGACGACCGCACTGCCCGACGGGCTCGACGTGCTGCTCATCGACGGGGACCTGGCCGCGGCGAGCGGCGGCGGCACCTTCGAGACGACCAACCCGGCGACCGAGGAGGTGCTCGGCGCCGCCGCGGACGGCACCGCTGCCGACATGGACGCCGCCATCGGCGCCGCCCGCTCGGCGTTCGACGAGGGCACGTGGGCGGCGGACCCGGTGTTCCGCGCACGCTGCCTCCGCCAGCTCCGCGACGCGCTGCAGGCCGATGGCGAGGCGATGCGGGCGCTCACGACCGCCGAGGTCGGCGCGCCGACGTTCCTGACGTCGGGGCCCCAGTTCGACATCCCCGTCGAGGACCTCGGCTGGTACGCGGACCTCGCCGAGTCCTACGACGGCTGGCGCACCGACCTGGGCGAGGCCACGCCCGTCGGGGTCCGCAGCCAGCGGTGGGTGCTGCGTGAACCGGCGGGGGTCGTCGGCGCGATCACGCCGTGGAACTTCCCGCACCAGATCAACTTCGCCAAGATCGGTCCCGCGCTCGCGGCGGGGTGCACGGTGGTGCTCAAGCCGGCACCCGACACGCCGTGGTGCGCCAGCGCGATCGCCCGTGTGGCCGCCGAACGGACCGACCTTCCCCCCGGTGTGCTCAACGTCGTCACGTCGTCGGATCACACGCTCGGCGCGCAGCTGGCCGGGGATCCGCGGGTCGACGTCGTGTCGTTCACCGGGTCGACCGCCACCGGGCGTGCGGTGATGCGCACCGCGGCCGAGCACATCACCAAGGTGTTCCTCGAGCTCGGCGGCAAGTCGGCGTTCGTGATGCTCGACGACGCGGACGTGGCCGCCGCCGCTGGGATGGCCGCGTTCATGGCTGCGACCCACGCCGGCCAGGGCTGTGCGATCACGACACGGCTGCTGGTGCCGGCCTCGCTGCACGACGAGGTGGTCGACGCGGCGGCGGCGACCATGGCCGGTCTCGCGGCGGGTGACCCGAACGAGCCCGGGACGATCTGTGGTCCGGTGATCTCCGAGCGCCAGCGGGCCCGCATCGAGAGCTACCTGCAACTCGCACGCGACGAGGGCGCGACCTTCGCCGCAGGCGGCGGGAGGTCCGAACGGTTCGAGCGTGGCTGGTTCATCGACCCGACGCTCGTGGTGGGGCTCGACAACTCCTCGCGAGTGGCTCGCGAGGAGATCTTCGGCCCGGTGCTCACCGTCATTTCCCACACCGGCGACGACGACGCGGTGCGCATCGCGAACGACTCGCCCTACGGCCTGTCGGGAGCGGTCTTCTCGGCTGACGAGGAACGGGCGCTCGCGGTGGCCGGGCGGATCCGCACCGGCACGATCGGCGTCAACGGCGGGGTCTGGTACTCCGCCGACGTCCCCTTCGGGGGCTACAAGCAGTCGGGCATCGGACGTGAGATGGGCGTGGCGGGCTTCGAGGAGTACCTCGAGACCAAGTCGATCGCCATCGCACGGTGAGCCCCGCACGGACGAGATGACCGACGCAACGGAAGGCAACAACATGGGTGCACGGATCGACGGCAGTCGCTTCGAGGGGAAGGTGAGCATCGTGACCGGCTCCGCCGGCGGGATCGGCGAGGCCTACGCGCGTCGACTCGCAGCCGAAGGAGCAGCGGTCGTGGTGGCTGACATCGACGACGCCGGGGCCCGGTCGGTCGCCGAGGCCATCGCGTCGGAGGGCGGCAACGCCATCGGACTCCGGGTCGACGTGTCCGACCCGGACTCGACCCGGGCGATGGCGGCGGCGACCGTCGAGGCGTTCGGGGGCATCGACCACCTGGTCAACAACGCGGCGATCTTCGGGGGGATGGAGATCGATCTGCTGCTCACCGTCGACTGGGACTACTACCGACGGTTCATGAGCGTGAACATGGACGGTGCGTTGTTGTGCATCCGGGCCTGCTGGGAGCACATGGCCGCACGCGGCGGCGGTGCGATCGTGAACCAGTCCTCGACGGCGGCGTGGATGTACTCGAACTACTACGGGCTGGCGAAGTCGGGGATCAACGGGCTGACGATCCAGCTCGCCCACGAGCTCGGCGGGTCGAACATCCGGATCAACGCGATCGCTCCGGGGCCGACCGACACCGAGGCCTCGCGCACGGTGGTGCCCGGGTCGATCATGGACGACATCGTCAAGGGACTTGCGATCAAGCGGAAGGGCACGCCCGAGGACCTCGCAGCGATGTGTGCGTTCCTGCTGTCCGACGAGGCCAGCTGGATCACCGGCCAGATCATCGACGTCGACGGCGGACAGGTGGTTCGGGCATGAGCGACGTCGTGGCGGGGGTCGGTGCAGTGCGGCCGGAGTCGGGAGTTCGGGCATGAGCAACGCGGTCGGTTTCATCGGGCTCGGCAACATCGGCGCGCCGATGGCTCGCCGTCTGCTCCAGGTGTCGGGTGGACTCGTGGTCCACGACGTCTCCCCCGACGCCACCGCACCGTTCGCCGAGGCGGGAGCCTCGGTGGCGGCCACGCCCGCCGAGCTCGCTGCGCAGACCGGCGTGGTGTGCGTCGTGGTCCAGAACGAACAGCAGGTGGGCGAGGTGCTCTCGGGCGAGCAGGGGCTGCTGGCGGGGGCCGGCGGCGATCTCGTCGTGGCGGTGCACTCCACGATCAGCGCCGAGGGTGCCGAGGCGCTGGCGGCCGAGGGCGCCCGACACGGTGTCGCCGTGGTGGATGCCCCGGTGAGCGGCGGCGCCATGGGTGCCGCCGACGGCACGCTCGCGGTCATGGTGGGTGGTGCCGACGACGCGGTCGATCGGTGCCGACCCGTGTTCGAGCGGTTCGCCTCGCTCGTCGCCCACATGGGGCCGACGGGTGCGGGTACCCGCACGAAGATCGCGCGGAACCTGATCACCTTCGCCAGCTTCGCAGCGGCGGGCGAGGCCCAGCGCCTCGCCGCGGCAGCCGACCTGGACCTGGGGATGTTGGGTGAGGTGGTGCGGCACTCCGACCGGGTGACCGGCGGTCCGGGCGCAGTGATGTTGCGTCCCGCAGCCGGGGAGATGGCGACCGACGACGGCCTGCGGCCCATCTTCGAACACACGGCGTCACTTGGCGGCAAGGATCTGGAGCTGGCGGCCCAACTCGGTCGGGAGCTGGGTGTCGACACGCCGTTCGCCGAGCTCGCATCGGCGTGGCTCCGCGCAGCGCTGGGGCTCGAACCGCCGCCGGGGAGCGAGTCGTGACGGCGAGGACGATCGCCGGGCTCGAGCGGGGTGAGCTGGCTCAGCTGGTACGCGAATGGCTGCTGGCCGGGCAGCTGATGGACCGCGCGGCGATGCCCCACGTCATCGGCGCCTTCGGCCGGGACGAGATGGGCGACATCGCGATCGACGAGTGGATGGGCGCCAGCCCCATCTACACCCGACGGGTGCAACAGCTACTCGGCTACGCGGGCGACACCGTGGACACGTTGTTCAAGGGCCTCCAGCTCGACATCGGCGCGCCGCCGGAGTTCATGGACTTCCGGTTGAAGGTCATCGACGCGCACCACGGGGAGTTCTGGCTCGACCACTGCGGTGCGCTGATGGACGTCGAACCGATGGGCGACGACTACGTGCGCACCATGTGCCACACGATCGAGGACCCGACGTTCGACGCCACCGCGATGGCGACGAGCCCGTACGCACGCATCCGACCGATCCACCGACCCCCGCGGGCGCCGGCCGACCGGCACCCGCACTGCCACTGGACGGCGACGATCGATCCGAGCCGTGAGCCGCTGCCGGAGCCGGAGCCGGCGCTCCACGTGGCGCCGACGCTCGCGGCCAACCTGCCGGTCGCCACCGTCGACGGTGGCGACGAACCTGGCTGGCACGACTACACCGCCCCGATGGACCCGGACCTGCGGATGGAGTGCTTCTCGGCCCCGGCGTTGCGCGAGTTGCTGCGCGAGGTCGCGATCCAGTCCCAGTTGCTGGTGATGTCGCTGCACTTGGCCATCGAACGTCGCCATGACCGGGCGACCGCCGACAGCATCGTCGCTCGTCAGTTCACCGGCAGCGCTGGTCTGACGTCGCAACGGTTGCGCGACGTGTTCGGGCTCGACGACTCCCCCGAGGCGGTCGCCCGGGTGCTCGAACTGCACCCTGCGTTCCAACCCCGCGACTACGTCGGGGTGTCGATCGACGTGGTGGGCGCCGTGGTGCGCCTCGGACTGTCGCCCTGCCCGGCCCTGGACGAGCCCGACCGGGTGAACTGGCTCTCGTTGCTCGTGGCCGACCCGGGCCGGGTCGGCGCAGCACTCGACTCGATGGTCTGGGGCATCGATCCACACCTGCAGGTCGAGCCGGCGGAACCGGTCGACGGTGAGGTCATGGCCTGGCGCACCGTGCGCCAGGATCACCGGGTGGCCGAGCCCCGCGACGTGGCGCTCACCCGGTTCTCCACCGGAGCGGAGTTCCGGTTCAGCGAGACGTCCGTGGAGCTCGGCTGATCCCTTGCCGGTTGCTCAACTGATCGGCGCCGAGGACCCGAGCTGTCGGGCCGCACGTTCGAGGCACTCGGCCGAGAGGTGCAGCCCGTCGGCGACGAGGCAGTCCTCGGCCACCGCCTCACCCGAGCCGAGCAGTTCGGCCAGGTCGGCGATCACCACCCAGTGCCTCGAGGCCGCCTCGCCCACCGCGAGACGATGGATTCGCCGGTTCTGCAGTCCGACACGGTCCTCACGGGTGCGGACGTGGCCGA
>SKRR01000066.1 GCA_007118345.1 Microthrixaceae bacterium
CTTCGGCATGTTCCAGCGCGATGTTGACATCGCCCGACGACTCGCCGAACTCAAGCGAACATATGGTTCTCCCCGTTCGGCTCTCATCACGTTCGCAAAGAACACCACCAAGCACTCCTTGCCCATCATCGCTGAACTGCGCTCCGCCGGCATCGAGGCCGAAGTCGTCATGTCGTTCCAGACCGTCGACGAGCCGACCTTGAAGAACATCGATCGCAAGAACCTCCTCACGCGCACCTACCCGGACATGGCACGCCAAGCATCCGAAGAGGGATTGCCCCTGATCTCCGAGTTCATGCTCGGACTGCCCGGATCGACGATGGAATCGCTTCGCAATGACCTGCAGGTCATCATCGAGGCTGGTACCCCGGTCCGGTACCTGGCGACGATCGTGTTGCCCAACAGTCCCATGAACGACCCTGAGTACCGACGACGGCATCAGATCGTCACCGATGACCAGACGCAGGTGATCGCCACCGCTTCCTTCACCGCCGCAGAGCGGGAGGACATGATCCAGTTCCTGGATTTCTTCCGCGCTGCGGACCACTTCGGGGTGCTTCGAGAAGTGATGCGGTTCGCCGCGCACGAGGCTGGGGTTCGGGAGGTCGACATCCTCTGGGAGCTCTACCTCGCCGGTCTCGAGCAGTCGGACCGCTACCCCCTGCTGGGCTGGTTCGTGAGCAGCTTCCGTCGCTATGCCACGGTGCCGATGGGATGGGCACCCTTCCTCTGCGATGTCGCGAGAGCGCTCGTGGACCTTGGACGGGTGAGCGATGGTGAGGACCTGCGTACGGTCCTGGCTTTTCAGGAGGCCGTGCTTCCCGCCCCCGGCCGCAGCTTTCCCGACACGATCGAGATGGCCCACGACTACCCCGCCTACCGAGCCCAGGATCTGCAGGGTCCCGAGCGGCGTCCGCTTCGCTCGTTCGGCCCGGCCACGATGGTGGTCAAAGACCCACTCGGGCGCTGCCGCAACGCCTTCGCGACGATGCACGACATCTCGTTCACCGCTACAGGATCGCGTAGTTTCGTCAATGCCGGCCTCTTCTGGGCCGGGGGGCATTGGGAGCTCGACTCTCCAGTCAGCCGCTCGTTGCGCGGCGCGTACATGCAGGACCCAGCGCCTTCCTGGTTGTCATGATCGGTGCTCGCCACCTGGTGGGCCAACTGGACATGGCTACGGTCCGCGACCGGGTCCGCTGAGGCTCGCTCGTCCTCGGCACCCGCAGGTACGCTCGCCGGATCGACACCGGCCTTCCAGGAGGGTCCAGCATGCGTGCACCAGGAGAACTCGGGTTCCTCGCGGCGGATGCGTGCGACATCAATCGGCCCATCCTCCGCGACCCCGCCCTCCAGGCCGACTTCGAGGAGGTCGGGTACGTGGTGCTGCCGTTTCTCGGCGCCGAAGCGGTCGCGACGCTCGTCGACGGCTACGACCGCCTGGCTGCAGAACTGGACGGGTCCAGTGCTCCCGACGACTACAACGACACCTACGCCGAGTTCAGCATCATCCACTCCCGGCCCGAGTTCCGCCGCCGGGCCTACGACCTGATCACCTCGGTGCTCGAGCCCGTCGCCGGGCGCCACCTCGTCGACATGCGACCGTTGATCGCGAACTTCGTGAACAAGCCGCCCGGAACCGGCGTGGTCCCCACCCATCAGAACTTCTCTGTGGTGGACGAAGCCGAGCACCGGTCGGTCTCAGTGTGGGTGGCGCTCGTCGACTGCGTGCTCGACAACGGCGCCATGTCCATGCTCGAAGGCAGCCACCGGATGCTCCGCGGCCGCCGAGGGATGTGGGCCTACCAGGCGTTCAGCCAGATCGACCAAGGCCAGCTCGACCCCAAGCTCACCCCGGTGGAGGTGCGCGCTGGCGATGCCGTGATCCTCGACGACGCGCTCGTCCACTACTCGCCGCCGAACCAGACAGGTGAGCGCCGCCTGGCCATCCAGTTCGTGATGATTCCCCGAGAAGCCCGCCCACTGTGGTTCCAGCAGGTGGGAGCCACCGACGACGGGCTCGACATCGAGGTGTCGGAGATCGACGAGCGGTACTTCTTCGAGTTCTGGCACGGCGACGGCGACGAGCGCTACGGCACCCACGTGGACCGGATCATCCTGCCCAAGGTCGACCTCGATCTCGCCGTTCTCGAACAGCTCCTCGACCCGGCAGCTCCGGAGCCCTCGGCCGCGGAACCGCCGGTAGCACCGGAACCCGCGGCCGCTGAACCGGAGCCGGCCGCTCGTCAGCGGGGCTTGCGGGCCCTGATCTCGAGGTTGTCCAGGTAGAAGGTGGTCGTGAAGTCACGGCCGGCAGCCACGTCGAGGCCGTAGCGCCGGCAGAACTCGTGCCCGTCCTCGATGGAGTACATCGGCGTGGCGAGCGGCTGCGAGACCTCGATCTCGAAGCCGGCCTCGCGCACCCAGCGCTCCATGTCCTCGGTGTTGCGGATGGTGAGGTGGCAGATGCGGTTCGTGGCCTCGACGCACTCGTCGATCACCCGTTGCGCTGCGGGATCGTCGCTGCGACCACGGTAGAAGTCCTTGATGTAGACCCGACCGCCCGGCGCGAGCACCCGGAAGGCGGATCGGAGCGCTTCGAGCGGCTCGTGCGAGTGGACGAGCGCCTCCAGGAAGTACACGAGATCGCGCGAACCGGGCTCGACGACCTGGTCGAGGTCGTGGAAGTCGCCGAGGTGCACAGCGATCTGATCGCTGAGGCCGTCTCGGGCCACGAGCTCACGGCCTCGCTCGACCTGGACCTGGGAGATCGTCACGGCGTCGATCGTGACGTCGCAGAGCCGGGCGAAGTGGCGGGCGGGGCCACAGACTCCGCACCCGCCGTCGATGACCCGGTCGCCGTCGGCGAGCTGGGCCACCTCGGCCATGTGCCCGAGGAGCTGGTCGTGGTCCGCCGCCTTCAGGTGCTGGAAGACGTCGCCGAACACGGCTTCGTAGCGCTCGGTCCACGCGTCGTAATACTCGGCGACGTCGTCCACGGGGAACGTCTGGTCGATGACGGGCTCGGGGCCTTGGGGCACCGGTGCCGCCGGGTCGTCGGCCGGGTCCGGGGACGCCGCATCGAGCAGCGGATCCGTCGCAGCGGCCTCGTCGGGCGCATCGGTCCGGTCGTGCTCGTCGACCTGCGTCGGGGCCGGCGCGGTCGCGGGTGGGATCGACGGGTCCTTCACCACCGGGTCGGCGCCCGGCAGCGGTGCGCGACGGCGCCCGAAGATCCTCGACAGGAGGCTCACGATGCTCTGTCTACCACGGGCCGCGCCAGGGCGACCCCGAGGGAGCCGAGGGCGGGCTTCGTGCCTGATCCGGGAGCGTGGATCAGACCTCGACCGGATCGGATTGGTCGAGGGACACGTTCGTCGCGTCGAGCGGTGCAGTGCCCTTCTCGAGCACGGGGAGGGAATTTGCGCTGTCGTAGATCTGATCGCGCAGCGCCCGCTGCAGCGGAGACTCCAGCTCCCAGTTGAACGTCTGCCAGAACTCGCCCTCGTGGACGAGGCTGCGTGCCCCCTCGGGCGAGTGTTCGATCTGGAACATCTCGCGGAGGCAGCCGGGGGAGATGCCATCGGGGTCCTCGACGGTGAGGACGGCTGGCCCGTAGTCGGCGAGCTGCTGGTCCACAGCGACACCGTCGCGGGGTCGCAGGACCTCGCGGTAGAAGCTCACGTAGTCGTGGTCCAGCGGGATCGATTCCGGCAAGGACCGTCCCGCCGACGGCATGAGCGCCTCCTGCACCGTCAGTACGGTGCGGAGCTCAGAGGTGTCGGGTGCGCCGAACTCGTCGACCAGGAGCGAGCCGACCTCGCGATAGAAGGCCTGCCACGACATCGGCTCGATCAGGTAGCGCCGCCCGGAGACGAACGCGAACGACAGGAGCGGATAGTCCAACGGCCGTGCCGTCGCCCGTTCCTGCATGTCCCAGAGCAGGTCGAGCTCGCGCCGGCCGCTCCGGTGTGCCTCGAACCGCAGGAGGTGGCGGAGCACGCCGAAGTGGTCGGCCCACCTGAACACGTCGCGGAAGCGGACCATCTCCTCGCGGTCCGCCGGGCCGAACGAGGTGGTGGAGACGATCTGGTCGTAGCTGTCGGTGCGGATCTCGTGGAGCTCGCGGTACTCCGGATCGTTCATCGGACTGTTCGGCAGCACCATCGTGCCGAACACCCGGGCCGTCACGTCACTGTTGACACAGTGCTGCAGATCCGCTTTCAGCGTCTCGATCGTCGAGCCGGGCAGCCCGATCATGATGTCGGCGAGGATCGGAAGCCCGTCGGCCCGGACGTCTCGCGCGAGTTTGTCGTAGTTCTCCAGCTTGATGTTGCTGCGACTGATGTTGTCCAGCGTCGCCGAATCGGTCGTCTGGAACGCGATCGCGACATCGCCCGAGAGTCCTGCATCGATCAGCGTCCTGATGATGGGCACGGTGTACTTCGTCGTGTTCTTGGCGAAGCTCGCGATGAACGAGACGGGGGCACCCAGCTCGGCATGGAGCTTCGCGACATGGCGGGTCAGGTCCAGATCCCGCTCGAAGATCCCGAAGTTGGCGTCCGCGGCGAAGATGGCCTGTACCCCGTGTCCGGCGAGCCAGTCCAGCTCTGCGGTCACCCGCTCCATGTCGTACTTGCGGATCCGTGACTTCGTGGCCGAGCCCCAGTCGCAGAAGGTGCAGCCGTAGGGGCAGCCCCGGTTGGTCTCGATCGCCCAGATGCCGAGTTGTCCGTCGAGATGGTCGAACAGGCCTGTGAGGTACGGGGACGGCACGACGTTCAGATCGTCGAGGCGCGGGCGGTCCTCGGTGCGCACGACACGGTCCCCTACGCGCACGGTCAGGCCGGCGACCCCGGTCAGCGGTTCGAGGTCGGAGAGGTCGCCGCCGAGCGCCACCAACAACTCCGTCGCGGTCACCTCACCCTCGCCCCGGACGATCACGTCGACCTGTGGGTGTCGGTCGAGGAAGACCCGCGCGTCCTGTTCGTACTTCGGTGCACTGGGGCCGCCGAAGACCACCACTGTCTCCGGATCGTCGCCCTTCACCTTCGCCGCGAGCTCGAGGTTGGCCCCGAGCGACCAGCTGTAGGTCGACAACATCAGGATCCCGGGTCGCCCGGCGGCCCGGATGTCCGCGAGCGCAGACTCCGCCGTGATGCGGATCGGCTGGAAGTCGTAGCTCTCGGTGAGGTGCCCGCCGTCGTGCGCCTTCGCGGCGGCGACGATCATCCCCAGCCCCAGCGCGTTGCCGACCTCGGTGTCGGCGCA
>SKRR01000090.1 GCA_007118345.1 Microthrixaceae bacterium
CCGGGGCCGAGCGCAGATTCAGCTGGTCAGGTGCTCGACGGCATCGTCGAGAAGGCGACGCAGCTCTTCCGGGATCGGACCCTCGGCGGTGCGCAGGTCGGTGGGATCGCCGACGTACTCGAGGGTCACCGACCCGGGTTCGTCCGTCTCGACCTCTGCGGTGGGGGTGATCGACCGACCGTCGCCGCCACTTCTCCGGATCTCGCCGTCGACCTCGTGGCTGCCCTCGGCGAGCGTCCAGGTGACGTGGTCGACGCCGTGGTCCTCCATGCCGACCAGGGTCCACGACTCGCCCGGCGCCACGGTGAGCTCGGCGAAGGCGAGGCGCCCCAGATGGCCCTCGTCGTAAGTGGCCACCCCCATGCCGGCCACGAGGTGGTAGCCGAGCACGTCGACCTCATAGACGTGCTCGGGTGCCACGCACACGTCGCGCGCGGTCCAGGACCCACCGGGGAGTGAGCCGGCCTCCATACGGGCCGACGCCGACACGCCGGCGCATTCCTGAGCGGCGGCGACCGACGAGGTGCCGCCCAGGACCGAGATGACGGTTGTGGCGGCGACGGCGGCGATCAGCCGTGCCCGTTGGTGACGAAGCATGTGGGCACTCTCCCACAGACCTCGCCGCAGACCAATGGGCGGATGCCGCGGATCCTGTGGTTCAGTCCAGCCGGCGCAGCTGGGTGCGGTACCGCTCGGCGCGACGCACGTAGGACTCGACGCCCAGGTCGAAGTGCCCCGGTCGGACGGCATCCTCCTTGACGACCGCGGGCACCCCCAACGCCATCGCGAGGGCGGGAACCTCCTGGTTGTTGCGGACGAACGCACCTCCGCCCACCACTGCCTCGGCCCCGATGCGGGCGTTGTGCAAGACGATCGACCCGGAGCCGATCAGCGCCTTGTCCTCGACGATGCACCCCTCGAGGTGCGCGAGGTGTCCGATGGTCACGTCGTCGCCAACTGTCGTGGGGAACACCGCGGTGGTGTGGAGCACCGCGTTGTCCTGAACCGAGCAGCGCCGGCCCAAGAAGATGAAACCGTCGTCGCCGCGCAGCACGGCGCCGGGCCACACCGAGGTCTGGGCGCCGATGACGACGTTGCCGATCACCACCGCATCGGGATGGACGTAGGCGTCGGGGTCGATCTCGGGGACCTGGTCCCCCAGTGCGTAGATGGCCATGGGCGCCTCAGAGCTCCGCGTGGCGGCCGTACCCACCCTTGAAGAACAGCAACGGGCCGACGTCGTCGCGGTGCACCTCGAGATGCACCACCCGGCCGAGGACGATGACGTGGTCACCGCCGTCGAGCACGTCGTGCAACGTGCAGTCGATGTGTTCGAGTCCACCGTCGATGAAGGGTGACCCCGTGACCGGCGCCGGCTTCCACGTCTCGCCCTCGAACTTGTCCTCGACCTTCGAGGCGAACTTGCCCGAGACCTCGTGCTGGTCCTCCGCGAGCACCGTCACGCCGAACCGTCCGGTCGCCTCGATCCGCGGCCATGAGCTCGACGTCCGAGCGACGCAGAACCCGACGAGGGGCGGATCGAGCGACACCGAGAAGAAGGAGCCGATCGCCAGACCGACGGGCTGTTCACCCTCGAGCGACGCGACGACGGTCACGCCGGTCGGGTAGTGGCCCATGACCCGGCGGAACAGGGCCGGATCGACTTCGATCGCGTCGTGATCGATCTCGTGGCTCGATCCCGTGGGGTCACTCATGTGGTTCCTTCCTGGGCGGCGACGCGCCGGAGACTACCGGGCGTCAGCCCCACAGAAGGACAGCGTGAGCCCCTCGGAGGCCGCCAGGACCTCCTCGACCCCACGTCCATTGGCGCGTCGCTCGGCGTGGTCGCGCAGCTCGTCGATGCGGGCGTCGTCGTGAGCGGGGTCGTGGTGGAACAGCGCGAGGCGACGGGCGCCCGAGCGGGCGGCCACCTCGACGGCATAGTCGATCGTGCAGTGACCCCAGTCGGCACGGTGGGCGAATTCCGAGTCGTCGAACTGCGCGTCGTGGATCAACAGGTCCACGCCGTTGCAGAGCTCGAGGACCCGCTGGTCGACCCGGGTCGCGCCGACTCCGGGCTGCTGGTGATCGCTGATGTAGGCGATCGAGACACCGTCGATGTCGAGGCGGTACCCGACGGTCACCCCGACGTGGGGCACCGGGGCGACGGTGACCTTCGCGCCGTCGAGGTCGATGACGTCGTCGAGCACCTCGTGGAACCGGAAGCGGCCGGGCAGGGCCTCGATCTCGACCGGGAAGTACGGCGGTGACATGAACGAGCGCACGGCGTCGTCGAGGGTGCCGGGACCATCGACGGGCGCGTAGACGTCGAGCCGGGCGCCGTCGGCCAGCATCGGGGCGAAGAACGGGATGCCCTGAACGTGGTCCCAGTGCAGGTGGGACACCAGGGCGGTGCCGCGGAAGGTGCCGTCATGGGGCTGGGTGAGCCCGAAGAAGCGCAGGCCGGTGCCGAGGTCGAACAGGATCGGGTCCCTGCCGATCGACTCGACGGCCACACACGCGGTGTTGCCGCCGTACCGACGGGTGCTCTCGCACGCGCACGGTGTGGAGCCGCGCACGCCGAAGAACGTGACGTTCACCACGTCGACACCCGCGTCATCGGTTGTCGTCCCGAAACGACATCTGGCCCCCCGGCCGCGCAGTGAACGGCGGCCTCGGCAAACAGTAGGTGAATCCTGCGCGACGACGCTCGGACCTGTGACCGATATCTCCGTCGCTACCATCCACCGCATGACCACCGCTGAAGGACCTTCCACCGAGCTCGAGTCGGCCACCGTCCGTGCAGGGGAGCTCGAGTTCGGAGTGCTGAGCGCGGGCTCGGGTCCGCTCGTGCTCTGCCTGCACGGCTATCCCGACTCGGCATGGACGTGGCGCCACCTGCTCCCTGCACTCGCCGATGCCGGCTACCGGGGCGTGGCACCGTTCTCGAGGGGCTATGCGCCCACGGATCTCGCGCCGGATCGTCGCTACCAGGCGGGCGTTCTGGGCGTCGATGCCAACGAGCTCCACGAGGCCCTCGGCGGTGACGAACGAGCGGTCGTCGTCGGCCACGACTGGGGCGCGATGGGGGCGTACTCGGCGGCCATCCTCGAGCCGCAGCGATGGCGACGCGTCGTTGCCGCGGCGGTCCCTCCCGGTCCTGTCACCGCGTCGGGATTCATGTCCTACGACCAGCTGCGTCGGTCGTGGTACATGTTCTTCCAGCTCACTCCGATGGCCGAGCTGGTCGTCGCGATGGAGGATTTCGAGTTCATCTCCCGGCTCTGGCAGGACTGGTCACCCGGCTACGACTGCACCGGTGACGTGGCCAGGTTCGCGGCGTGCATGGACGGGCCCGGTCGCCTCGAGGCCGCGCTCGGCTACTACCGCCAGACGTTGCAGCCGGAGCTACAGGACCCGGCGCTCACCGAGGCGCAGGACGCGGCGTTCGCGCTGCCGCCCCAGCCGCTGCTGTACCTGCACGGCACGACCGACGGCTGCATGTCACCCGACCTCGCGGCGACCACCAGCGACCACCTCCAGGTGCCCGGCAGCCGTTCCGAGATGGTCGACGGTGCCGGCCACTTCCTGCAACTGGAACGGCCCGAGGAGTTCAACCGCCTGGTGCTGGACTTCCTGGCGGACTGATCCGGCCCACCAGCCGGACTCGACCGCACTCGTCCAGCTCCACCAGGTCGTCCTCGAGCAGCGAGTGCACGATCTCCGGGTCGTGCGCCGTCGGGTCAACCGCTCCCGCTCCCGCAGCTGCCAGCAGCCGACCACGCGCCTGACGTCGCGATCCCTGGTACGGCGCCTGTGGTCGTGACACCCCGGCGGAACGTACCGCCGGGTCCGGCTCGGTGCAGCCGGCAGCCGCCCAGACGCACTCGCGACGCACGGGGCAGCCCCCGCAGTCCGGCTCCTTCGGCCGGCACACCCCTGCACCCAGATCGAGCAGCGCCTGGTTCCACTCCCAGGAGCGACCTGCGGGCAACCACTCGTCGGCGGCGCGCTGGGCTGCCGACGGCGTCAGCCGCACCCCCGCTCGGCGCGCGACCACACGTCCGACATTGGTGTCGACCACCGCAGCGTCGTGTTCGAAGGCGAAAGCGAGCACGGCCCGTGCCGTGTAGGGGCCGACCCCGTCGAGTGCGAGCAGTGCACCGAGCTCGTCGGGGAACCGGCCGCCGTGCTCGTGCTCGATCGTGCTCGCACAGCGGTGGAGGTTGCGGGCACGTCGCGGATAGCCGAGCCCCTGCCACTCGGCCACCACGTCGCCGGGGCTCGCCGCTGCACAGCTCGAGGTGTCCGGCCACCGCTGCAGGAAGGCGTGCCAACGGGGGACGACCCGGGCCACCTGGGTCTGCTGCAGCATGACTTCACTCACGAGCACCGCCCACGGGTCGCGGCTCGACCGCCAGGGCAGGTCACGCCGGTGGCGCTCCGCCCAGTCGAGCACCGCCCGCTGGGAGGCGGTCAGTCCTCGAGTCGACACCGGTACAGCACTGTCTGGTGGGGGTACTCGAAGTCGCCCTCCATGTCGTGGTCGGCGAGCAGGTCCCTGGCCGCAGCGAGCAGATCCTCACGTGGCTCGGGTTGCATCGCCGCGACGGAGCTCGTCGACCGCAGCCGCTCGAGCACCGCCTCCACACCTGCGGGTACCGGATTCGGGTGTGGGGTCACCTCGACCGGGCCGAAGCGACCGGATGAACGCACGGCCGTCTCGACGAACGCATCGTCGTGCAAAGGGTCGGGCCTTCCGCCTGCACGAGCCTCGACCAGCTCGGTGAGCCCGGCGACCCATGGCACGGCCCGGTCCGGCACGTTCCACATCAGGCAGACCCAGCCCCCGGGGCGCAGCACGCGAGCGGCTTCGGCCAGGGCGGCTTCGGGATCGAACCAGTGGAACGCCTGGGCCGCGGTGTAGACGGCCGCACGGCCACCGGGCAGGGGCAGGTGCTCCGCGGCACCCAACACCACCGGAACGTCCGGCAGCGCGAGCCGCAGATGGCGCGCCATGTCGGTCGAGGGCTCCACGGCGACGCACTCGATCCCGAGCCGACGCAGCTGCCCGGTCAGGATGCCGGTCCCCGCCCCCACGTCGACCACCCGCGCTCCGGGGCCCTCGAGCCGGATCGTGTCGACCAGCTGGCCCACCGAGGCCCGGGCGTACCGAGCTCGGATGCGGGCGGAGGTCGACGCCGCCGAGGAGAACCCGCCGGCGGCCACGGGGTGGACGCTCACC
>SKRR01000164.1 GCA_007118345.1 Microthrixaceae bacterium
CGAATCGGCCCACCGGCGGATGACGGCGAACCGGGTGCGTCGGCGAACGCGGATCGCTGTCACCGGCCGAGGATCTTGGCCTTCTCCGCCTCGAACTCGGCATCGGTCAGCACACCCTGCGCCCGCAGTGCGGCGAGGGCGGTGAGCTGCTCGACCGAGGTCGGAGCTGCCGCCGGGTCGGGCGCCGGCGGTTGGGGTGCGGGTGCGGGGGTCGGTTGCTGGGCCTGGGCGGCCTGGGCCTGGGCGTTCTGGGCCTGGGCGTTCTGGGCCTGGGCGTTCTGGCGGGCGGCCACGCGACCCGACACGGCTGTGGCCGTCCCGGCGATCACGGCCGTCCGGCCGACGGTTCGTGCGGTTCGTGCGACTGGGCGTCGACGCATGATGGTGGTGCTCCTGTTCGTTGGGATCTGTTCTTCGAGAGGGTTGCTGGTGTGGCGGGGGTCAGTCGGCGGTCGCCAGCCCGGCGTGCGCGTCGTCGACGAGTCCGTCGGGAATCCGTGCTCCTTCGAGCACGGCGCCGCCGGCCCGGCGGATCGCGCCGGCGAGGGGTGCCAACCAGAGATTTTCCCAGACGATCAGCAGCATCGACGAGCCCCCCTCGATGGTGGCAGCGTGGGCGATGTCGTCGGGACCGATGAGGCCGCCGACCTCGCCGTCGAGGTCGGCGAAGATGGCTAGGTTCTCGTCCTCGTCCACCTCGAGTGCCACGACGTTGCCGTCCGGATCCTTGCTGATGAAGAGGATGTCGAGGATGCGGACCAGTCCGTTCTCGACGAGGGCGGAGAGCTCGGGCACGATCTCGCCCGAGAAGTGGTTGCCCTCGAAGCCGAGGATGACATATTCGGTTGGTACGGCCATCGGGCCCTCCGTGGTGTTCGCTCGTGCGGGCGTCGCCGTCCGACGCCGTCGGGAACGGTAGGGAACCGCCGACGACGTGGCATCACCCGGATCGAATGATCCCGGATCGAATGCGCTGTGCGGCGATCACGGCTTCGCCCGGACCGGGTGGCGGGAGCGCCACGACCGCCAGCCGGTGCTCATTGCCATCGATGAGGCGCACAACGTCCTGCCGGCCAGCACCGATGACCCACTGCTGCAGGCCACCAGCGAACTCGGCGTGCTGATCGCCGGGGAGGGACGCAAGTTCGGCCTGCAACTGTTCATCGCGACGCAGCGCCCGGCGAAAGTGCACCCGAACGTGGTGACACAGTGCGACAACCTCGTCCTGATGCGGATGAACGGCGCGCGTGATGTCGACGAACTGGTGGAGTCGTTCTCCCACGTTCCCGAGGCGATGGTCCGCTCGGCATTGGGGTTCAAGCTGGGTCAGGCGCTCCTCGCCGGCCCGATCTCCCCTGTGCCCACCTTCGCCCAGGTCGGGCGCAGGCTCAGCCCCGAGGGCGGCGGCGACGTGCCGACCACCTGGGCGATCGTCCTCACCCGGATTCGAGGAGTTCGCACTTCCGCGCCACCTCGACGGCCTCGGCCCGCGACGACACACCGAGCTTGCGGTAGATCGAACTCACGTACGTCTTGACCGTGTTGACCGAGACGTACAGCTGCGCCCCGATGGCGCGGTAGGTGGCATGGCTGGGTAGTCGCGCCAGCACCTCGAGTTCCTTCTGCGTGAGCGGCTCGACGATCTCGACCGAGCGTCCTCGTCCGGTTGCCGGTGTCGTGCCCTGCTGCCACGACGCCAGATCAGCGAACATGTCGGCGACGGGCAGATCATCGAGCACGCGCTGTGCTCTCCGACCCTCGAGCACGAACGGGGCGAGCGCACCGCTCTCGCTCCCGAGCTCGAGCGCGGCTGCCATCGTCGACGTGGCGTTCGTGCCGAGTCGGGCCTGGGCGAGGAGCAGGAGGGCCTCCAGGCGCTCGGGGATCTCCCACCCCGGGTGTGCGGCGAGTTCGTCCTCGACCAAGTCCAGCTGTCCTGCGAGGAGATGTCCGCGAGCGGCCAGCAGGTTCCTGCGGATGCCTCTCGGGAGGCGATCGAGGATCGCTGCGGCCTCGTCGACGAGGCCGCAGCTCAACATGGCGCGCGTCCGCAGCTCGTCATACCTGACTCCGAGCGCCCCGCCCCGCTCCGGGAACTCCCCCGGATCCCATGACGCCGTCAGCTCCAGTGCGGCCGGCCAGCCGTGAGCGAGGGCTCGCTCTGTCATCTGCAGCTGCCAGGATCTGAGGAAGTAGAACGGGTAGGGGATCGCATCGACGTCGTCGTTGATCAGCTCGATGATGTCGGCGGTGGCCGTGAGCTCGAGCCGCAGGAGTTCGGCCGACCCCCTCGAGAGCAGAGCGTCGTACGCAGCGACGTGCGGACGCAGGCCCAGCCTCTCGACCGAGGAGCACGCCGCGCGGCCCGCTTCGAGCGCGTCGGGGACGTTCCCGCGCTTCAGGAGGAGCCACGATCGCAGCGCCGGATACAGCACGTCAGCAATCGGTGCGTCCGGGTGCCGTGCGACCTCGGGGAGCCACCGCTCGGCTCGATCGAGATCCTGGACCTCCAGGGCGAGCCGCACGACCTGGCTCGACACCCTCGAATCCAGACGGGTCGAACCGGCGACGTCACCACCTGCCGCCTCGAGCACGGGCAGGTACTCGGTGGCCCGTTCGAGGAACCCGTTGACGGCGAGCACAGCGACCTTCGTGGCGGCGTGGAGCAAGGCGAATCCCGGGTCGCCCGACCGGGCGATCTGCTCGGCACGGTCCGCCCATGAGATCGCGTCGTACGAGCGGCCGGCGAGGACCAGCGCCAACGAGTAGTCGAGGGCCCGGAGGGCGTCCGACGGCTGCGCGTCCCCGAGCATCTCCAACCACTGCAGCAACTCCCGGACCCGTCCGCGGTCGGACATCTGGAGCACCGGTACGGTCACCATGTCGAAGGCCTCGTCGGTGGCACCGATCGCGAGCAGGGAGGCGATCGCCTGAGTGATGTTGCCGCGCTCGTACATCGCGGCAGCCGCCTCGCGGTGCGCCCGTTCGTATCCTGCCTGGTCCTGCCAGCGGTAGTTGGCCGACAGCAGCGATCGGATCAAGTGGTGGAATCGGTACGCCGGTGGTGAGGCCGTTGCGATGACGAACGGGTTCGAACGGATCAGACGATCGAGCAGCGCCCCGGCATCGCCTCGACCGGTGATCCGACCTGCGAGATCTTCGTCGAAGTAGGCCGGGACCGACATCTCCAGCGCGAACTGGCGGAGGTCGTCAGGGAGTCGGTCGAGCACCTCACCGACGAGGTAGTCGGTGAGGTGGCGGTCGGATCGCAGCAGGTCATCGAGACTCGAAGCCATGTCGGGTCGACCCTCGAGCGTGAGCCCGCTCAGCAGGAGTCCGACGGCCCATCCCTCGAGGTGGTCGTTGAGCTGTTCCACGTCGGCGTCGCGGAGCTCGGCGACCTCGAACCGGCGCATCAGCGCTGCCGCTTCGTCGGTCCTGAACGCGAGGTCACCAAGGCGCAACTCGACCGCTCGGCCCTCGGCGAGCCAGCGTTGGGTGGGCAGCACGGGGTCGGTGCGGCTGATGGCCACCAGCCGCAGCGTTCCCCGGCATCGTTCGATGACCGTGGGCAGGTCGTCTCGCCCCGTGGTGGACCCGCAGTGGTGGAGGTCGTCGAGCACGAGCACCACCGGCTCCCCGTCCTCCCACAGCGAGTGGACGAGTGCGGCGATGAACTCCGGCCCCGCCGTGCCACGCTCGACCAGGATCGTTTCGGCTTCTTGCGCCGAGGGGACCACCCGGGCGATCGCCGCTGCCACATGACGCCAGAACGACATCGGGTTGCTGTCGAGCGCGTCGAGCGAGACCCAGGCGATCCGTCTCTGGGGTGAGCGCGCCACCCAGCCGGCGACGAGGGCGGATTTCCCGTAGCCGGCCGGGGCGGTGACGATCACCACCTGATGGTCCGAGTCGAGTGCAACGTCGAGGCGGAGACGGATCACCTCGTCGTCCGGGAGCGTCGGTGGCTCGAGCTTCGACGGGATGACCGGGACACCGGCGATCGCCTCGGTCACGCTGATTCCCTGCCCTGGGGCGGTCGGGTCGCGCGAGACACGGCGCAACGGTAGCCGCAACCAACGATGCGCCACCGCAGCGCCTTCACCCGATCGTAGTGATGACTGCAGTCGAATGGTCGCGGATGCTCCATCCGTGACGTCGTGCCCGGGAATGGATCGACCCCATGGATGTCGATCGGATGTATGAGGTCCGGTTCAAGGGTCGCTGGGACGGGCCGCTCGCTCACGCGCTCGATGATCTCGACGCTCGGGAGGACGCTGGCGACATGGTCGTGAAGGTCCGGGACCACCCTGCGCTCGTGGCGTTGATGAACCGGGCCTCCGAGCTCGGTCTCGCGACCGAAGATGTCACACGCGTCGGCGGCGTCGATTCGGCGCCCGACGGTTGAGGGTGTCAGTGCCCCGGGCGAGTCGGATGGTACGTGCAAGTTGGTGAGATCACCCGTTTCGGGGGAGCCGTCAGCCCGGGCCGGACGCTGACATTGCAGTGGGCGAGAGACACCCGCCACCGGCGAGCAGAGGACGAAGACGACTCATGGGATCGAAGCCGAACATCTTGGTCATCTGGGGCGACGACATCGGGATCTCCAACCTGAGCTGTTACAGCGACGGGATGATGGGGTACCGCACGCCCAACATCGATCGGATCGCCGAGGAGGGGGTGCGCTTCACCGACTACTACGGCGAGCAGAGCTGTACCGCCGGCCGGGCGGCGTTCATCACCGGGCAGAACCCGTATCGCACGGGACTCACCAAGGTGGGCATGCCGGGCGCCGACATCGGTCTGCGCGCCAAGGACCCCACCATCGCCACGGCGCTCAAGCACCACGGGTACGCGACCGGGCAGTTCGGCAAGAACCACTTCGGCGATCGCGACGAGTTCCTCCCGACCGCCCACGGGTTCGACGAGTTCTTCGGCAACCTCTACCACCTCAACGCCGAGGAGGAGCCCGAGCAAACCGACAACCCGTCGCCGGAGGAGTTCCCGAACTTCCGTGAGCAGTTCGGTCCCAGGGGCGTGATCCGCTCGTGGGCGAACCCGACGGTTCTCAGCGAATCGAGGACACCGGTCCGCTCACCCGCAAGCGGATGGAGACCTGCGACGAGGAGTTCCGCGACGCGGCGGCCGATTTCATCCGACGCCAGCACGAGTCCGACACCCCGTTCTTCGTGTGGTTCAACACGACCCACATGCACTTCCGGACCCACACG
>SKRR01000257.1 GCA_007118345.1 Microthrixaceae bacterium
GCCGTCGCTCGGGCCGACCGCGACCTGTCGACACGTCCGTTTCGATGTCGGACTCCCGGGACAGGAACCGTTCCTGTTGCGAGCGACGCGCCGGGTCGACGCGGCGTCGTTGAGGTTCGATCGCGCCGGCAACCGTCTGCCCGTCGCCAAGATCAAGGTGCTGAGCCAGAGTGGCGACGGACCGTTCACCGTCACCCTCTCGCCCGAGGGGTCCGAGGACCCCGACGGGGAGATCGTCCAGTACGAATGGTCGATTCCCCTTGCCCCCTACACCGAGGGAACACCCACCGTCTTCGAGGACCCGCCACGACTCGACCCGGTCGGGGCGGAGCAGGTCATCGCGTGGGGTCAGCCCGGCGTCTACTTCGTCCAACTCGCCGTGACCGACGACCAGGGTGCGGTCACCACGGCCTACAAGCGGATCGTGGTGGGGCGGGCCGGAGTCGCGGCCGATCTGAAGGTCGAGCCCGCGTCGGGCGTCGCCGAGCTCACCGAGTTCGCCTTCACCGCGAGCTGGACCGACGAGAACGGTGACCCGGCGGGCTCGCAGGCGCCGCCCGGGCGTGCCCTGCGGTACGAGTGGGTCATCCGGAGTCCGTTGCCGGATCCGTTCGACGACGAGGGCAACCTGCTCAGCCCGCCGCCGACCCCGGCGCCCGACACGCAGTTCACGACCGTGCGCAACGACCCCGGGACGTTCCGCAGCGCGTTGCCGAGCTCGATGGTCCGATTGTCCGAGGTCGCCGGCAACGAGTTCGAGGACGGCCTGGTCGAGGTGCAGCTCACCGTCTACGACGCGCTCGAGCCCGACGCTCGCGACACCGTCGTGTATCCGATCCGGCTCACCCGGCCGACCGGGTCCATGCTGCCTCCCCAGATGGACGAGTCCGCGCCCGACGATCCCGTGGCCGTCGGCGTGGTCACCCGTGAGGGCGAGAGCGAGAACTGGCGCCTCGACGCGTCGGGGTCCCAGCCGGGCTCCACGGGCGATCCCCTCGCGCAGTACCGCTGGGACTTCGGGCCGACCATGGAGATCGTGGAGACCCCCGAGGCCGATCTGCTGGTGACCGACCTCCTTCCGGGTGGCGGGTGGTTCCAGTACCTGCTGACGGTCACCGACCAGGACGGACGACGCGGGCAGGTCGTCGGGACCCACGTGGACGGCCGACCGCTGGCCACCGCGCCGCAGGTCGGTTTCGCCGACGGACGCGTCTCGTGGCCCGAGGTGCCCGGGGCGGCGGGCTATCGCATCGTGTACTCGTTCGAGGCGTGTGGCCTGACCGCCGAGTCGTCCTACGCCCAGGGTCATCGCAGCGGGACGATGAGCCTGCCGGTGCCGCCGTCGCGCTGCGCCGATCCCGGTCCGGTGCGGGCCAGGGTCTTCGCCCAGCATCCGGCGCCGACGACACCCGGCGACGAGGAGTCGACGTCGGCGGCCTCCGAGGTCGTCGTGCAGACCGAGTTGCTCGCTCTCGCAGGAGGCGCGTGATGATCGCCATGTCGCGGGCACTGCGGATCTGGCGCCAGGGGCGCCTGCGGGATCAGCGCGGCTTCGCTCTGATGTTCGTGCTGGGGGTCATCGCCCTGACGTCGCTCACCATCGTGGCGCTGCTGGGCATGCTGTTCGTCTCGCTCAAGGTGACCGAGACCCAGGCGGCCAACGCCCGCGAGCAACTCGCGCTCGATGGTGCGGTCGACGCCGCGACCAATCAGCTGCGTTACCTCCCGGGTGCCGTCTTCTCGGATCCCTGCGACGTCGAGACGCCGTTCGAGCGGGTCGAGGAGATGGCATTCGACGACGGCAGCGGGGGTGAGCTCGTCGTCGACGTCGAGTGCACCGACGGCGAGGTCGGCGGCGCGACCTCGACCGGCGACGCCGTTCGACTCGTCGGGTTCGGCGGATACGACGGAAGCTTCGACTGGCGCAGCGGCGACTGGACGGTCCCGTGGACGAACGCCGCGGGAGGCGTGCCTGATCTCGCGGACGAGCCGAACCTGGTCCACCTCGGTCGAGAGCCACTCAAGTTCGACTCCGGCGTGACGGTCCGCAACGGCGCCGCGGTGGTGCGTGACGCGAACCAGACACCCGCGGTGCTGGCGGCCGGGCAGTACCTCCAGGGCGGCATGGGCCCGATGGCCGCCCCAGGAGCGACGGGAGCTGCTGCATGTGGTCTGCTCGCCGGTGTCGGAGGGCTCACCGAGGCAGGGCGCATCAGCGACCTCGACGGTGTGCCCGAGTGTGACTCCGCTTCGGCTCGCGAGGTGGACCGTTCGCCCACCGATGCACAGGCGGGATTCGCCTTCGACGGCGAGTTCAGCGGTGGGGTCGCTCCACTGGACCCAGCGGTGAACACGTCGAGATGTGTGGGCAACGGCACGCCGAACGAGAACGTGGTGGAGTTCTTCCCCGGTCGCTACGACCAGTCGATGGTCGACAAGCTGAACCGGTTGCTCAGCGCCAAGCCGAACACCACCTTCGAGGGGTGTCTCACCACGACGTTCTGGTTCCACCCGGGCGTCTACTACTTCGACGCCGAGCTGTTGGACTTCGACAACCAGTCCAGCGCCTACGTCATGGGAACGCCGCTGTGTTGGGATCCCAGTGCGCCGGTCCCGTCGACCGTCTCCGACGCCCGTCTCGTCCGCGGCGTCCGCAACCCCAACAACGCGACGATGCCGTCGGTCATCGCTGATCCTCGTTGCTGGGACGGGAGCAGCTTCAAGAGTCCCTTCCTCAACCCCGAGGCGACACTCTGTGACCCCGAGGAGTCGGGCGCGACGTTCATCCTCTCGCCCCGGACCAGGATCAGTCACACCGCTGGGAACCTGGCCATGTGCCCGGCCCACGACGACGAGGGTCGTCCGCTCCCTGCGCTCTACCAGGAGACGTCGGTCGACAACGCCGTCGAGGTCACGTTGCCGGCCGCTGCCCAGGGAACTCGTACCTACCGGGCCTGCAACCGCGACTGGTCGCAGTTCAACTTCCAATGGGTCAACCTCGGTCAGGGCAACCGCTGCGCTCACGAGCTGGCCTACCGGGTCGGGGTCGAGGCGCAGCCCGGCAACACGATCGAACGTGCCGAGCTGCTCCTGACGGGCTTCCAGGTCGGCAGCTGGGGCCAGGACGGCGGCGAGGGCGGCGGGCCACACAGCCTCGTCGAGGGTCGCCAGACCCGCATCGAGGTGCGGAACGCGTCGAATCTGCGAATCTGCTCCACCGGCTGGCTCGACGGCATGCCGACCGGTATCTCAGGCGCCCCCATGACAGCGTCGTTCGACCTGAAGGATCCTTCCGACGTCGGCCCCCTGCCGAGCGGGGTGGCCTCGCGGTGCCGCGACGCGCTGACCCAGACGAGCCAGTTCGCACCGGGGACCGAGCTCGTCGTGTTCCATCGCCTGGTGTGGTTCATCCGCAACCTCGAGGAGGTCACACTCGTCAACCTGTTCGCACCGAACCTGGCCCAGCAGTACGTGACCAGCGACGCGGGAATGGTGCTCAACGGCACCCCGATGGTCCTGGAGGACGATCCCGCCGGTGTCGGCTCACCCCTGAACGCCGCGCAGAAGCTGGAGTCACCCGCCACCTTCGGTACCACCTCTGCGTCGGTTCCCAACCCCGCGGGACCGATCGCCGGGTTCGACGACGTCCAGAACGTCATGTCCGCCGATGGCGCACTGGCGGTGCCCCAGATGCCCTGCGCCGAGATCATGTGCCCGGTCACCTCGGCAGCGACCCCCTCGACGCCGTTCGTCCACGATCTCGGGCTGCGCCGAATGACCGTGCCGGTCGATGCGCTCTTCGAGACCAACAACATCGACCCCAACGTCGAAACCCTGCGGCTGAACGTCGGGTTCGATCCCTCGGGCCCGATGTCGGACCTCACCCTGGCGCAGTTCAACGAGTTCGACGGGCCGCTCGGTGATCTCGCCGGCGCCATCCTCGACCTCGTCGACGAGGCGCTCGACCCGCTCCTCGGACGTTCTCAGTGGACGTGGTTCCTGCGTGACATGGAGCTGCGGGCCGAACTCCGTCGGGCGAGCGGCGAAACCATCTGTCGTGCGACGAAGGGTCCGGTCGCATCGGTCCAGGACATCTCCATCGACCTCATGGCGGACGGGGACTGCGACGGAAGGGTCCAGTCGTACGCCGACCTCCAAGGGCTCGATCTCCATCTCTCGGTCGCCATGCCGTGTGTGCGGACGCCGAGCGCCCCCACGAGCTGCATGCGTTGGGGCGGGGCGGGAACCGTGCTCCAGGTCAGGCCGCCGAGCATCGATCACGTCCAGCTCCTGACGACCACCGACTCGTGGGCCGGTCAGCGACCCCGTTCCCAGGCGACGGTCGATTTCAGAGAGCCTGCCGATGTGGCTGGCCTGAACAACCTCTGGCGCTCCCAGCATCACGGCGCATCGTTCAACGTGCTCGGCAAGGCATGGCTGCCGTTGCACGACCTCGACCTCCATTGGCGCGGCAAGGTCACCCCCGACCGTCCGTTGATCTCCGGGGACCTCGTCCTCAATGGCCTCGGCAGCCGCACCTACGGCACGACCGCCACGACCGAGATCGTGTGCTGCGACGAGTCCAGGCCCGAGACGCGCACCGTGTTGTTCATCGCCTCCGTCGACGGGACCGAACGACTGCGCGTCCGCGTGCGCTACACCGACGTCCGTCCGGTCGGCGGTGACCCGAACGACGTCGTCGAGGACGTGGGCCACAAGGTCGAGATCCTCGACTGGCAGCGCTGCGGCAACGGAGGATGCGGGCCCCCGGGCGGGTAGGCGGATCACCCTCCCGACCCGACCCCACCCCCGGGTGGGCGGTCCCGCCCATTGACCGTGTCGCAGGCCCCGGCAAGACTCCACCTGGTCCGGTTGCGCTGGGTTCCGGACCTGGGCGAAGGAGCAGGCGGCTCCTCGGGCGAAATGGGAGCGAAGGGGGAGTGACGGCGTGAACGAGGCGATGCTCCGACGTGGCTCGCCCTCCCGCGCTCTTCCTCCCCGCGGCCAGTCCGGGTACACCCTGATCGAGGTGATCATCGCGGTCGCGCTCAGCGGGATGGTCGTCCTGTCGCTCGCGACGGCGATGCTCACCATCGTGCGGACCAACTCGCTCAACTCCGACCGCCAGCGCGTCGACGCCGCGATGACCAGCTTCTCCGAGAGCGTCCGCGGCGGTGGCTACCTGCCATGCGGTCAGGACCCCGCA